>DXEW01000024.1 GCA_019114755.1 Candidatus Borkfalkia faecavium | reverse complement strand
CCCTCTTCCAGTTCTTCCGCGCCCATTGCGGGGCATCCCATAAGGAGCACGTCGCTGTCTACAACATCGGCGCTTGCCGCGGAAACGGGCAGAAGTTCGACCTCCGCACCCGCGCTCTTTGCGCCCTCTGCAACGGCGGCAGCCATTGCTTCCGTATTGCCCGTACCCGACCAATAGACGATAGAAACTTTCATAAAAAACCTCCTGAAAAAATGATTTTTATCCTACATTAAATATTTGTGTGAGCGACCGCCCGTTATCCATATGCCGGCAGATGCAGGCGCTGCAGCGGCGGAAGCGCTCGAACGTGCGCGCTGCTTCATCCGCGTTTTCGTACACCTTCCAGGCGCCGCAGAGGATGCAGCCACCCGGGTCTTGCAGAAAGCCGCACACGTCGCACAGCGGATAGCCGAGGAACACGCCGATCTCGTGCGGAAATTCGCCGTTCATGCGGCATTTCAACTGTTCCAGCGCTTTCTCCGCCGAGTTGTATGCATATCCGAACCGCGCAAGAAACGCCCTGACGTCCGGCGAAAGCAGATACTTTTCCAGCCGCTCTTTATGGCAGATATACACGAGCAGCCGCTCCTCATCCTCTCGCAAAAGTCTGAACGCAAACCCTTTCCCCGCAAAGCGGCGGGAGAGCGTTTGAACGACATCCTCCTCCCCTTTCCGCAAACTGACGAGGCTGGCGATCTTCAGCCCCGCAAAGGTGACGCCGCAATAGCGGCCGATGGCATATTCTGCTGCGCTCATTTTGCTCCTTTAGGTTCGCCATTGCGAACTCAATATCAAAAAATATCGGCTGGCGTTGCCGGCCCTTCAAGGTTCGCATATGCGAACTTATTAGTATTATACACGGAAGGGCGGCGTTTGTCAACCCTTCCGCGCAAGTTTTTCAAAACTGCCTTTGCATTAAGACGGCGGGTCTGCCATACCGCCCGAGACGGCGGCGGATACCCGACGGGCACACCATCGGCATAGCTTTTTCAAAACTGCCTTTTGCGTCGAGACGGCGGGCCTGCCATACCGCCCGATTTTGTATGAAAAGAGCCATGAAAAACGCAATGTCTTTCATGGCTTTCTGCTTTATAGAGTTTTGTCTGCAAAGAGGCTCAGCCGAAGCTTTCGTCCGGTTTTTTGGAAAGGAGGACAAGCGTTTCGACGTGCTTTGTCTGCGGGAACATGTCGAGCGGCTGAATGAGGCGGGGGCGGTAGAAGCCCGCCATTCCCTCTTCGGCGTAGGCGGGGTTTTTGACCAGGCCCTGCTCCGTTTCGATGAGGGCGCCCGTGAGGATGCCGACGTCGCGCGCCATGGTGGAGGGGTTGCAGGAGATCATGGCCACGGTGCGGATGCCCGAGGCGAGGATGGCGCGCAGGGTGGCGCGGTCTACCCCCTTGCGGGGCGGATCGACGACGAGAAACACCTGTTCGGCGGGGATGCGGGATAAAAGCTTTGGCAGCTCGTCTTCCACCCTGCCGCAGATGTTGTGCATCTTTCCTTCCAGTTTATTGATGGAAATAAGGCTGTCGGCACAGTCGACGGCTTCGCGCACGACTTCGATGCCGTACGCCTCGCCCATCTGCTTGGCGAGCATGGCCGTCAGCAGCCCGCAGCCGCTGTACGCGTCTATGGCGACGGCGGCGCCGCTATCGAGGGCGCAGCGCACCGTGCGCTCGTACAGCTTGCGGCAGACGCCGCGGTTGATCTGCACGAAGGTGTTGGGGCCCACTTCAAAGCGGATGCCGAACTCGTGGGCGGCGTACTTGCCGCTGCCGCACAAGAGGCGGAACTTTTCGCCGAATACGCCGTTACCCTCGCCGGGGTTACAGTTTTGCCAGAGGGAGAAGGTCTTGAACTTAGCGGCGAGCTTTTTGATCAGCAGCTCCGATTGCGGCAGCGTTTCGGCGGCGGTGACCGCCGTGATAATGAAGTTCCCCTCCACGTCCCGCACGACGATGTGGCGGAGGGTCCCGCTTTTTGTCTGCTCGTCATACCCGCGCACGCCCGCTTCCTTCATATACGAAACAAAGGCGGCGATGACCTCTTCCGCCCAATACGGGTGGATGGGGCAACGCTGCACGGGAACGATGCGGTGGCTGCGCTCGGCATAGAAGCCGATGACCGTGCAGCCGTTTTTATCGACCCCCACGGGGATCTGCAGTTTGTTGCGGTATTCGTACTGGCTGTCGCTCTTGACGGCGGGCGACACATGGAAGCGAATGCCGGCGATCTTTTGCAGGGCGTTGGAGACGATCTTGGTCTTGAGTTTGAGCTGCGCCCCGTAGCGCAGGTGCTGGATCTGGCAGCCGCCGCAGCGGGTGAAGTTGGGGCAGCGCGGGCGGACGCGCTCGTCGGCGGGGGTCAATATTTCCAGCGCCTTGGCGTAGCCGATGTTGTCTTTGACCTTCAAGGCCCTGAATTTGACCTTTTCCCCCACCGCCGTATAGGGGGCGAAGAACACCGTTTGGCCGAAGTGAACGATACCCTCTCCGTTGCTCCCCAGCGATTCGACCTGCCCCGTAAATTCCAGGTTTTTTGCTGCGATCTCAGATGTTTCCGACATGTTCATACTCTCACTTTGGCAAAGCGCGGGCCGCTACTGTTCTGCGGGGCCGTGCGCGTCGCCGTTTTCTTCCATATCCTTGCCGCCGAAGCCTTCAAACACGTCTGCGGCGTCTTCTCTGCCCTGCGTGCCCTGCGGCGGTTTTTTTCCACCCTTCTTCCCCTTGCCGCCGCCTATCTTGCCGACGTAGAAATCGACCAGGCGCTGCGCGCGCTGCATCAGCCAGTCGTAAAAAAAGAACACGGCCGCCCCGCCGACGGCGATGATCAGGTATGCCCAGTCGTACAGCCATGCAAACGGGAGCGATTCCGCCGTGACGCCGCCCATGGCGCAGAACAGCGCCCAGCTCGCGCACAGCATGCCCACGAACCACACGTCTTTGACGGCGAAGGCGAGCCAGCGGTTGACGTTATACTTTTTTTGCAGGCTGTTGACCAGCGGGTGCAGCCCGAAGAAGGCGACAAACGGGAACAGCTTGTAAAAGAGCGGGATGCCGTTGAACGCCAGGCAGAGCAGGCAGGTGCCGACATAGGCGAGGAAGCCCGCCAGGCGGTACCCCTTTGCCAGCGGCAGCATGAGGCAGACGGAGCCGCACACATAGCCGAGCACGAAGGCGAAGGAGGTATTGACGCCGAGGAGCGCCACGAACAGCGTCGCCAAGGCGCACGAGAGCGCCGCCAAGGCGATGCGGAAAGAATTTTTTTTCATACAGATCCGCGCTTGCCGCGCTCTAAACCCGTGCCAGCCGCCGTTTTACGGCAGACGGTGCCTGCGGCGGCCTATCTGCAGCCGCAGCAGGCGTTCATGCAGCAGTTGAAGAGCATGTTGCAAGCACAGCAGGTGGCGCACTGCTCGCACAGGCCGCCGCCCATCTGCCTGTCGGCATCGTATTCGGGCTGCGCCTGCTGCTGCGCTTCCTGCTGGGGCGCTTCCGCCTTCTTTTTATCGTATTCGATCTTTTCGCGCAGTTTGTTGTAGGCGCTGCGGTACTTTTCGTTGGAAGAGTCCATCTGGATGGCGATCTCGAGCTGTTTTTTGCTCTCGTTCATCCAGTTCTTCTTATAATAGACGACCGATTGCAGGTAATGCCACTCCGCCGCGCGCTCGTTGAAGGCGTCGAGCGCGGACTGCGCCTCGGCGATCTTGTTGTCGCGGATGAGCCGCTCGACCTCGGCAAAGGAAGAGCCCTCGCTCTGCGCGGCGCCCTTTTCGCGGCGCTCGGTCATGATCTCGTTATACGCCGTATCGATGCGGTTGAGCATCTTGGCGGCCTCGTTGCCCGCCTCTCCCTCTAAAAAACGGTCTTCCGAATACTTCTTTTTCAGCTGCTCGTAGCGCGCCTTGATCTCTTCGTCGGAGGCGGTCTCTTCGACGCCCAACAGGTCGTAATACTTTTTGTTCATTGCTTATTTCCTCTTGCCTGCGGCTCAGAAGCTGAACCGATAGGGCTTGACTTTGTTCTTGCAGCCGCACAGGACGCGCTGCGTCGCTGCGGGGATGCCCCGCAGGATGATGTTGTCCGTCAGATCGTGGTTGAAGTAAAAGCGGATATTTTGCAGGTGTTCGGCGTTGCCCGCAAACACGCTGCGGAAGACAAAATTGACCTCTTCTCCGTTTTTTTGCAGCATATCCGCCCGCTTTTCCTCGGCAAAGGCGGCGTAAAAGGCGTTGTAGCTGCCCTTTTTGACGTCTTTTTCGTAGTCGTCGAGGGCGTCGATGAGGTACACCCACTTGCCGATGCCGTAGGCGAGGGCGCGGGTATCTTCGGTGGCGAACTCCCCCAGGCAGTAGTCTGTCAGATCCGCCATCATGGAAGCGAAGGGGTCTGCCGCCATATCGGGGCTGGAACAGTTCTCCTTTTCCAGTTTGGAAAGCGCCGCCATGCGCTCTCGGATGAGGGCGCATGCCTGCGGGTGCCGCTCTTCCGCCTTGCGGTACGCCCCGCGGAAGAGGGCGCGCGCCGCCCTGCCCTTGTGTTCGTCTTCCACGTCGTCGCACAACTTATAATAGGTGAGCGCCGTGTTCAGGCAGGCGAGCATGGAGGTCAGCTCGTCGTCGGCGGTGACAGGCCTGCGGACGAAGGGGTGCAGCGCGCAGCGGCGCTGCTCGATCTTGACGTCGGTATTCTTTATATTGTGCAGGAGAAGGGACAAAAATGTCATGTCATAGGAGAGGGCGAGACGGGAACGCTGCCCGCAGCAGCCGCCCAGGCTCTTGCACAGCCCGCAGTACATGGCTCTATACAGTATGCCGTCCTTGACATACATATGCGGGATATCCGGTTGGATGTAGCCGAACACGCCTCACTCCCCCGCCAAAAAACCGACTTTGCGGTATACCTTGGAAAGCGTCTTGCGCGAGATGCGGAACGCCTGTTCGGCGCCCTTCTTCATGACCTCGCCAAGGTACGCCTTGTCGGCGAGCAGGCGCGCCTTTTCCGCCTGGATGGGCGCGAGCGCGTCGGCGACCGCTTCGCCCACGGCGATCTTGAATTCGCCGTACCCTTTGCCCGCAAATTCCGCCTCCGCCTCAGGAATGCTCTTGCCCGTGAAGGCGTGGTAGATGGTGAGAAGGTTTGAGATCCCCGGCTTGTGTTCGGGGTCGTAGCGGATGTCGGCGTCGCTGTCGGTGACGGCGCGCTTGAACTTGCGGATGACGGTATCTTTATCGTCGCCCATGGTGACGAAGCCGTTGGGGTTCTCGTCGGACTTGCTCATCTTTTTGGAAGGGTCGGCAAGGCTCATGACGCGGGCGCCGCTGTCTTTGAGGATGTACCCGTCGGGCACGGTGAAGGTCTGCCCGTAGCGGTTGTTGAAGCGGATGGCGAGGTCGCGCGTCAGCTCTAAATGCTGCTTCTGGTCCGCCCCCACGGGCACCAGCGCCGCCTGGTAGAGCAGGATATCCGACGCCATCAGCACGGGGTAATCCATCAGCCCCATGTTGACGTTGTCGGCGTGGCGGGCACTCTTGTCTTTGAACTGCGTCATGCGCGAGAGTTCGCCCGGGTATGCGATGGTGTTGAGCACCCATGTCAGTTCGCAATGTGCGGGGACGTGCGACTGCACGAACAGCACGCTCTTTGCGGGGTCTATCCCGCAGGCGATGAACAGCGCCATCAGCTCGAGCGTGTTGCGGCGGAGGACCGCAGCCTCCTGCCGCACGGTGATGGCGTGCAGGTCCGCCACGGCGTAGATGCAGTTGAATTCATCCTGCAGCTTTGCAAAGTTGCGGATGGCGCCGATATAGTTGCCGATGGTGACGGCGCCGCTCGGCTGGACGGCGGAAAATAAGCTCTTCTTTTCGGTATCTGCCATGCTGTTCTCTCCCTGACCCCTTCCGCGCGCGCTTTTGCGCGCAGGGGGAAACGCTTCTGTCGTTCTCATTTAGTATATCATACAAAGGCTCAAAAAGCAAATAACTTGGGCGAGCATGGTAAAAAATCACCGATTTTATCGGTTTTTCACACAGTTTTGACCGCGCCGCGGGCAAAGAAAAAAGGAACGGGAAATGCCCGTTCCTTGGCGAACCGTTCACTTACGGTCGATGAATTTGAGAACTTCGGGATACAGCTTGTCTTTATCGGCGACCGCCGTAAAGCGGACGGACTTATCGCGCAGCTTGGAGAGGTTTTTGGGCACCTGCATGGCCGTGGCGATGTTCAGGTGTTTGATGGCCTTGAAACTGTCTTTGATGTCGTTGCCGGTGATGGCGTACATCACGTCCTGCGGGAACTTGTACGGGCTGGCCGTGGAGACGACCACCACGGGCGCCTTGTCCTTTTCGTGGCGGGCGCGGTAGGTATCGGTGGCGTACATGGCGCAGGCGGTGTGCGTATCCATCGGGTACTGATATTCTTCAAAGAATTCGTAGATGGTCTCCACCGTCTCGTCTTCGCCGCAGAAGTCGCCGTAGAACAGCTCCTGCACCGCCGCCTTTTCCTCTTCGCCGAGAGAATAACTCCCCTCCTCTTTCAGCTGCCGCATGAGGGAAGAAACTCTGCCCGCGTCTCTGCCGCAGATCTCGAACAGAAGGCGCTCGAGGTTGCTGGAGATGAGGATATCCATGGAGGGCGACATCGTCTTGTAGAACTCGCGCCGCTTATCGTACACGCCGGTGTGGATAAAGTCGGTGAGGATATTGTTCTTGTTGGAAGCGCAGAGCAGCTTGCCGACGGGCAGCCCCATGCGCTTGGCGTAGTATGCCGCCAGAATATTGCCGAAATTGCCCGTGGGGACGGCAAAGTGCACCGGTTCGCCCAACTCGATCTGGTCGGAAGAGACGAGGTCGAGGTATGCCGAAAAATAATAGGCGATCTGCGGGGCCAGCCTGCCGAAGTTGATGGAGTTGGCGGAAGAGAGGATATACCCCTTTTCGAGCAGCTCCTTTTTGTACTGCTCGCCCGTGAAGATGGTCTTGACCGCCGTCTGGCAGTCATCGAAGTTGCTGCGCACCGCCACCACGTTGACGTTTTCGCCCTCTTGGGTGGACATTTGCAGCTTCTGCATCTTGCTGACGCCGTCGTTGGGGTAAAAGACCATGATCTTGATGCCGGGGGCGTCTTTGAAGCCCTCCAGCGCCGCCTTGCCCGTATCGCCGCTGGTGGCGACGAGGATGAGCACCTGCTCTTTGACGCCGCACAGGTCGCAGCCCGTGCGCAGCAGGTACGGGAGCAGGGTGAGCGCCATGTCTTTGAAGGCGCAGGTGGGGCCGTGGAACAGTTCGAGGATGTACAGCCCGTGATCGATCTTGACCAGCGGCGCCGCGTCCCCGCCCTCGAACTGGGCGTACGCCTTTTCGCAAGCCCCTTTCAGGGCGTCGTAGTCGTATTCGTCGAGATACTTATGGAGAACAAACGCCGCGCGCTCGGCATAGTTCATGGAGAGCATCGCTTCCAGTTCTGCCGAAGACACGGCCGGAAAGCTCTCCGGCACAAACAGGCCGCCGTCTGCGGCGATGCCTTGGGCGATCGCCCGTGCGCCCGTCACACATTCTCCCCCGCGCGTGCTGATAAATTTCATACTGTCACCTGCCGTCTGTTATTGGTGCGGATACGCCGCACGCCGCCGCGACGCGCGCGGAAAAAGAACGCTCGGAAGCCGCCCTCCCCTGCGGAAAGGGCGCCTTCCTCCCTGCCGGCATCGAAACCGGCTTTTTGCCTATGCTTAGCTATGTTTACAGATATTTGGCCACAAATTCGGGCAGCTCTTCTTTGGCGCAGCTGCACGTGACGTACACGCTCAGCCCGTTGGTCTGCGCGAGCTTATCGAGCATGTAGTAGAAGGCGGCCATGTCTTTGATGTCTTTGCCGGCGATGCGCGCGGCGCCGTCGATGAACAGGTACTCGTTGTCGTTGTTGGCGGCGACGACGCCCTTCACGAAGCCGCACAGCGCCTCTTCGCCGGCGATCTGATAGTCGTTGGTGTCGATCACGCGGATATCCCTGTGAAGGTCGTACATGTAGCGCTTGGTATTCGTCACAAAGATCATGTGTCCTTTGGCGGATGCCACGGCGGCGTTTGCCTCGTCGATCATGATCTTCGTCTTGCCTGTGCCTTTGGGCCCATAAATTATTTTGATCATTATAACCTCCAGCGGTTTTTTTATGACCGGGCCAAAGCAAAACGCATCTCTTTGACCCGATCGTTTTTCATGCTTCTATTGTACACTCTTTCGGCGACAGTTTCAACACATTTTTGAAAAAAATTTGAAAAATTTTTGAAAAACGCGCAATCCGCCCTTCCGAAAGCGCTTTTGGCGGCGCAAAAGCCCTGCTCAGCCCTTTTTCAGGCGGCCGTAGGCTTCGAACTCGCGGTGCTTGTTGCGGTCGAGGCCGCGGATCATGTTGTCCAGCTCGTCGTCGCCCCAGATGCTGTTGCGCCCGTCGGCGTACTCGCGGTCGATGATCTCTTTCATCCTGACGACGAGTTCGTCCTTCTTATCGATCTTGTGCTCGTCGGGTAGGTCGTAATAGTCGTTGATCCAATAGGCGATGCCCGCCAAACCGCTGGCGTTGTTGATGGAAACGCGCGCGGGGCGGTCCAAGATCTTGGCGGTATCGAAGATGTTGTAGATCTCGGGGTCTTTGAGCAGGCCGTCGGCGTGGATGCCGGCGCGGGTGGCGTTGAAGGCGCGGCCCACGAAGGGGGTGTGCGGGGGGATGATGTAGCCCAGCTCCTCTTCAAAATAGCGGGCGATGTCGGTAATGGCGGTGAAGTCCATGCCGTCGTCGGTGCCGCGCAGCGAAGCGTACTCGATCGCCATCGCCTCCAGCGGGCAGTTGCCCGTGCGCTCGCCGATGCCGAGCAGCGAACAGTTGACAGAGCTTGCCCCGTACAGCCAGGCGGTGGTGGCGTTTGTGACCACCTTGTAGAAGTCGTTATGCCCGTGCCATTCGAGCAGTTCGCTGGGCACTTCGGCATAGTGATGCAGGCCGTATACCAGCCCCTGCACGCTGCGCGGCAGGCTGGTGCCGGGGTAGCTGACGCCGAAGCCCATCGTGTCGCACATGCGGATCTTGACGGGGATGCCGCTCTCGCGCGAGAGCTTCATCAGCTCGTTGGCAAAGGGCACCACGAAGCCGTAAAAGTCGGCGCGGGTCAGGTCTTCAAAGTGGCAGCGCGGCTTGATGCCGTATGCGAGCGCGCTCTTGACGATGCCGAGGTACTTGTCCATCGCCTGGGCGCGGGTGAGGTTCATCTTCTTGAAGATATGATAGTCGGAACAGCTGACGAGGACGCCCGTTTCCGCCACGCCCGCCTGCTTGACCAGTTCAAAATCTTTCTCGTTGGCGCGGATCCAGGTCGTGATCTCGGGGAAGGGAAGGCCGAGCGCCTTGCACTCTTCCAGCGCCCTGCGGTCCTTTTCGCTGTACAAAAAGAACTCGCTCTGGCGCACGATGCCCTTGGGCCCGCCCAGGCGCGCCATCAGCTTGAACAGGTCTACGATCTGCCTGACCGTGAAGGGAGAGGTGGACTGCTGCCCGTCGCGGAAGGTGGTATCCGTGATCCAGATGTTTTCGGGCATGTTCATGGGGACGTGGCGGTAGTTGAACACCACCTTGGGGATCTCGGTATACGGGTACAGGTCGCGGAAGAGTTCGGGCTCCTTTACGTCTTGCAGCTGATAGTGGTATTTATCCTCTTCGAGGAGGTTTTTGCCTTTGTCGAAATAGATCACCGCTTAAAACACCTCCTTGACGAACGCCTCGATGCGGTCCAGCCCCTCGGCGATGTCTTCTTTGGAAATGGCGTAAGAGAGGCGCACGCACTCGTCGTCGCCGAAGGCGATGCCGGGCACGACCGCCACGCCCTTTTCCAGCAGCATGTCGGCAACGTCCATGGAGCCGTTGATCTTTCTGCCGTTGTAGCGCTTGCCGTACAGCTTATCGACGATGAGCATGATGTAGAAGGCGCCGTCCGGCTCGATGCAGCCGAGGCCGTCGATCTTGTGGATGCGCTCGATCATGAACTTCCTGCGGTCGTTGAAGATGTCGCGCATTTTATTCAGCTCCTCTTCGCTGCCGTTCAAAGCCGCGAGGGTGGCGTACTGCGAGATGCTGGTGGGGTTGCTGGTGGCGTGGCTCTGGAAGGAGTCGATGGCTTTGGCGACTTCCTTGGGGGCTGCCAGCCAGCCGATGCGCCAGCCGGTCATGGCGTACGTCTTGGAGACGCCGTCTACCACCACCGTGTGCTCTTTGACCTTTTCGCTGACGCGGGCGATGGAGAAGTGCTTGACGCCGTCATAGATGAGCTTGGAATAGATCTCGTCGGAGATGACCCAGATGCCCGCCTCTTCCACCACCTTGCCGATGGCGCGGATCTCCTCTTCGGTATACACGGCGCCCGTGGGGTTGGAAGGAGAGTTGAACACCAGCACCTTGGTCTTGGGGGTGATCGCCTTTTTGAGGTCTTCCGGGCTGATCTTGAAGTGGTTCTCTTTATGTCCTTCCACGAACACGCTCTTGCCGCCGCAGACCTTGACCACTTCCGGGTAGGTCAGCCAGTAAGGCGCGGGGATGATGACCTCGTCGCCCTCCTCTACCAGCGCGAACATGGCGTTGAAGATGGAGTGCTTGGCGCCCGAAGAGACGACGATCTGCGACATGTCGTAATCCAATCCCTGCTCCGCCTTCAGCTTTTCGGCGATCTTGGCGCGCAGCGCCGGCAGGCCGGACGAGGGCGTGTATTTGGTATAGCCCTTGTCGAGGGCGTCTTTGGCGGCGTCGATGATGTGCTGCGGGGTGTTGAAGTCGGGTTCGCCCGCGCCGAAGCCGATGACGGATTTCCCTTCCGCCTTCATCGCCTTGGCTTTGGCGGTGATGGCGAGTGTGAGTGAGGGGGAAATGGCGGCAATTCTCTTGGTTACGATGCTCATGATATATACCTCTGTAGAAAAATAATTTCGATATTTTCAAGCGGCGCAAGGCCGCGTGTATGGCTGATATCTTCGGTGCGGCGCAAGGCCGCGCGCATGGCAGCGGGGCTGCCCCTTTTACGGCGCGCCGAGGGGCGCGCTTTGCCTGCTTCTTTTTTCCCTTTCGGGCTGACGGCCGCTATTCTTCGGCGCCGGAGAGCTGCGCTTCGCGGTCGGCGATGGCAAGGCTTTCGATCATGCCGCCGATGTCGCCCATGATGAAGGAATCGAGCGAATACAGCGTCAGACCGATGCGGTGGTCGGTGACGCGGTTTTGAGGGAAATTGTAGGTGCGGATGCGCTCGCTGCGGTCGCCCGTGCCGATCTGGCTCTTGCGGTTTTCGGCATAGTCGCTCTGATAGCGGGAGTTATAATAGTCGTACAGGCGGCTTTTGAGCACTTTGAGCGCCTTTTCGCGGTTTTTGATCTGCGAGCGCTCGTCCTGACAGGTGACGACGATGCCCGTGGGCAGGTGGGTGATGCGGATGCAGCTCTCCGTCTTGTTGATGTGCTGGCCGCCCGCGCCGCCCGAACGGTAGGTGTCGATCTTCAGATCCTTTTCGTTGATCTCCACTTCCACGTCTTCCGGCTCGGGGAGCACCGCCACGGTGACGGTGGAGGTATGCACTCTGCCCTGCGATTCCGTTTCCGGCACCCGCTGCACGCGGTGCACGCCGCTCTCGTACTTGAGCTTGCTGTACACGCCCTTGCCGGACACGGTAAACACGACCTCTTTCATGCCGCCCACTTCCGTCTCGCCGATGTCGACGATCTCCGTCTTCCAGCGCATGGATTCGGCGTAGCGGCAATACATATTATATAAGTCCGCCGCGAACAGGCTGGCCTCGTCGCCGCCCGCGCCGCCGCGGATCTCCATGACCACGCTGCGGTCGTCGTTTTTATCTTTGGGCAGCAGTAAGATGCGCAGCTCCGCGTGCAGGGCTTCCAGCTTTTCCTTACAGGCGTAGCCTTCCTGGGTGAGCAGGTCCTTCATCTCGCGGTCTTCTTCCGCCTCGGCGGCGGCAAAGTCGTCGTTCATCTCCTTTTCCGTCTTCTTGTACTCGAGGTACTTTTCGGCGGCTTCGGCGATGTCGGCATGCTCTTTGGCGCACTGCGTCCACCTCTCCGGCTGGGCGATGACGGCGGGATCCGCCATCTCTGCCGAGAGGCGCTCGTATTTTTGTAAGATATCTTCTAACTTTTTGATCATACTCTCTTGACCGCTTTTACGATGCGTTCGATGCCTTCCAGGTCGCGCCGCACTTCCGTTTCCGCAAAGGAAGAAAACAGCCTGCACACCTCTTCCGCCTGCCCCTGCCCGCACTCGGCGAGCAGGATCCCTCCGGGGGCGAGGTGCGCGGGCGCCTCGTCCGCCAGGCGGCGGTAGAAGTCGTACCCGTCCTCGCCGCCGTCCAAGGCGGAGAGCGGCTCAAAATCTTTCACTTCCCGCTGCAGCGTTTGGATGTCTGCGCGTTTGATATACGGCGGATTGCACACGATAATATCGAACTGCCCGGGGACGCCCTGCAGCAAGTCGCTTTCATAAAAGGAAATATCCGCGCCGTTTGCCTGCGCGTTCTCGCGCGCGAGCGACAGCGCCGCGCCGCTGATGTCGGCGGCGAAGACCTGCACGGCCTTGCCCGCCCTTTCACATTCCTTGGCGACGGCGACGGCGATGCAGCCGCTGCCCGTGCACAGGTCGAGGAGCTTGTCCCCTCCCTTTGCCGCGGCGACGGCGGCTTCCGCGAGGAGTTCCGTTTCGGGGCGGGGGATGAGGGCGCGCGGGTCCGTTTTGATCTCGTACCCGTAAAACTCGGTGCTGCCGAGGATGTACCACAGCGGTTCGCCGGCGATGCGGCGCTCGGCGACGGCGTCCAGCTTGCGGACGTGGCTGGGCAGGATGATCTTGTCCGTCGTATCCAGCTCACTGCGGGGGATCCCCTCTTCGAGGGAGGCCATCCACTCGGCGTCGCTCTCGTCGATGCCGTTTTCGGCAAAATAGCGGCGCAGCTCCGCAACGTAGTGCTTTGCCATGCGCGAGGCGGTAAAACTCGTTTCGGGGACGGCGGGGTCGGCGTCCATCTCCGCCACCTTGCGGAAGGCGGCGATGGCGACTTCGAGCATGTCGTCGTCCGGCTCGCGGGTGGTGAGCAGCTGCAGGGCAAAGCCGGGCGCCTTGAGGGGCAGCAGCAGCTTGCTCTGCGATTTTGCCAAAAGCTTTAATATCTCGTACGAGATGCCCGCCACCACGGGCAGAAACAGCAGTTTGACCGCCAGCTGGATGAGGAAGTTGACGACGTCGTTATAGGCGAACAGGTTCAGGTACTCGTCGCACACCCAGTTGACGATAGAAAAGACGAAGATGCTGATGGCCATGACCAGGAACAGGAAGGTAGTGCCGCAGCGGTCGTGCAGGCGGGAGCACTTTTTGGCGTTTTCGGGCGTCAGGTCCATGCCCCGCTCGAAGCAGGTGATGGTCTTGTGCTCGGCGCCGTGGTACATGAACACGCGGCGGATGTCCTTCATGGCGGTGATGGCGACGATATATAAAATAAAGATGACAAGGCGCAGCCCGCCCTGGATGAGGTTGTAGCCGATGCCGTAGCGGGGCAGCCAGCCGCCCGTGCCCGCCAGCAGGTCGGCAAAGAGCATGGGCAGGAACACGAACAGGCCCAGCGCCAGCACTACGCCGATGACGGTGGCGATAAAGGAGAGCGCCGCCATTACATTGATGTGCAGCTTTTCGGCGCACCACTTTTCAAACCGGGAAGGCTCGCCCTCGTCGCCGTAGACGGCGGCGCTGCGCATGAGGATCTTGGAGCCGGTGACGAGCGACGACACGAAGTTGACGACGCCGCGCACCAGCGGGATCTTGGACACGACGCGCATGCCCTTGGACTGCGCGATGCGGCGGCTTTCGATCTGAATATGGCCTTCGGGGTCGCGCACGGCGGTGGCATACGCCGTTTTGCCGCGCATCATCACCCCTTCCAGCACCGCCTGGCCGCCGATATATGTGTGTTTTTGCTTGCCTTTCTCTTTACCCATGCTGCCTCTCTTTCCGCCGCTCCCCCGCCTGTACGGCGGGCGAGCGGGCCCAAAAAATGAAAATCAGCCCCAAGAAAACCTTAGAGCTGAAACACATACTAAATTCCGTATCTCTTTTTGAACTTATCGACTCTGCCGCCTGTATCTACGAGTTTCTGCCTGCCGGTAAAGAAGGGATGGCACTTGCTGCAAATATCAACTTTGAGCGTATCGCCCTTTTTGGTGCTGCCCGTCTTGAAGGTAGCTCCGCAGGCACACGTCACCGTGACCTCGTGGTAATCGGGATGAATATCGGGTTTCATTCTAGCTCACCTCTCTGCGCTTACTTTCTTTCATCAAGATGCTGGTCTATTATATATTATTTTCTTTGACAAGTCAAACGGAAATAGCGGCATTTATCAAAAAATTTTTCAATTTGCCGCATTTTCGCCAAAACGGCGCCCGATCCCCCCTCTTTTGCAGAGAAAACGGCACATATTGCGCCCCGCGGCATTTTTCGGCGGGATATTTTGTGCGTTTTTGCTTGCAAAATTCAAAAAGTTGCATTATAATTAGCATAGGGAAAAATCGTCTGTACCCAATAAAATCGTTTGCGGCGCACCTTTCTTTGCGCCGCGGCAAATAGAATGATCGCACGGCAGCGCTCTTTCAGGCGCTGCGGCGGAGGTTCGCTATGAAGATCTGGAAAATCATTTCGCCCAACATTTTGACCACGGAAGACAGGCCGGACAATATTTCCGCCGATACCCAGGCCAAAGTGAAGGTCACAAAGGTCTTATTTTCCGAAAACGAAGTCCGCGCCTACCGCGGCATCCCCAAGCCCAAGTACCCCCTCGTGCCCGGCCGCTTTGCCGTGGGCGTGGTGGCGGAGGCGGGCAAGGGGTGCACCTTCGCGCAGAAGAACATGCGCGTGTACATCCGCGACGTCCTCCCCTGCGGCGAGTGCGCGCGCTGCCGCGCAGGAGACGGGGAGAACTGCTCTTCGATGCGGGCGGCGGGCACCGCCGCCGACGGGTACCTGCGCGACTTTGTGGTAACGGACGAGTCGAACCTCGCCCCCCTGCCCCTGTCCGTTTCCGACGACGCGGCGCTGTTCATCGGCATCCTTTCGCTGTGCGAATCGGTCATCGACCGCCTGCGCGTGGGTAAGGGCGAGCACATCGCCGTCATCGGCGGGCGGGAGATCGGCAATATCCTCTCGCAGCTGCTCATCTACCACCAGGCGGTGCCCATCTTCATCGAATCGGACGAGGAAGCGCTGGCGCAGGCCGCCAAGTGCGGCATCTACTACACCGTGCAGGCGGGAGAGAAGATGCAGGAAGAGGTCAACCGCATCACGGGCGGGCGGCTGGTTTCGGCGAGCGTGTTTTGCAGCAACGACGCCGTGTCGCCCGAGCTGCCCTTTGCCCTGACGGCGGCGGACGGCACCGTCATCTATACGGGATTCCGCTTCCCCGAATATTCCATCGCCTTGAAGCCCGCCTTAGACAAGCGGTTGACGCTGACGACGGTGACCAACGACTACGCCAACAACGCCACCGCCATCAACCGCATCGTCAACAAGGCGGTCAACCTGGCGCCCTTCCTTTCGCAGCGGCGGCCCGTGGCGGAAGTTGCCGCCCTGTTTGCCGAAGAGGCGAAAAAGGCGGAAAAGGGCGAGCGCGTCCCCTATACCGTCATCGACATGATCTGAAATACTGCCGGAGAATAGAATGCGACGACTGAAAAACATATGGCGCCTGCTGACGAGCAAATTCCTGCTCGTCTGCTTTTTGCTCTTGATACAGATAGCGCTGCTGCCGACCTTTATCATCCTCGCCTCGCTGTACTCGCAGGCCATCTTTTGGGCAGCTTTGGCGCTGCTTTTGGCGCTCAACCTCATTTTGGCGGTATATATCGTCAACACGGGCATGAACGCGGCGTACAAGATCGCCTGGATATTGACCATCCTGCTTCTGCCGCCCATGGGCTGCATCGCATTTTTGCTGCTGCGCCGCCGCCCCACCCCGCGCAAGACGCTGCAAAAGCTGCAGGGCGACTTCGAGGCGGCGAGCTGCCTCTATACCAGAGAGGGCGCGCCGCTGCCCCCTTCCTTCGACGGCTGCGACGATTTTTCGCGCCAATGCGCGACGTATATCACCCGCCACAGCCGCCTGCCCGCCACCGACTGCACGGCATATGAATACTTCGATATCGGCGAAAAATACGCAAAGCGCCTGATCGAAGAGCTGAAAAAGGCGAAAAAATACATCTTCCTCGAATACTTTATCATCCGCGAGGGGCACTTTTGGGGCACCGTGCTGGAGATATTGCTGGAAAAGCGCAAACAGGGCGTAGACGTGCGCGTCATCTACGACGACATCGGCTCCATGTTCAAAGTGCCGGGCAACTATGCCGAGATCTTGGAAAAGCAGGGCATCCCCTGCATCTGCTTCAACCGCTTCCGCCCCGTGCTGGACACGGCGCAGAACAACCGCACCCACCGCAAGATCGCCGTCATCGACGGCAGGGTCGCCTTTACGGGCGGCATCAACCTTTCGGACGAATACACCAACGAGACGCACCCCTTGGGGCACTGGAAGGACACGGGCATCCTCGTGCGCGGCCGCGCCGTGCAGAACTTCACCGCCATGTTCTTACAGTTCTGGGCGCTGAAGGCGGACGAGCCCGACTATCATAAATACGTTTCCGACGCCCCGCAGGGAGACCTGCCCTGCCTCGCCTTCTGCGATTCGCCGCTGGACGACGAGCACAATTTGTGCGAGGACCTGTACCTGCGCATCATCTACAACGCCAAAAAGTCTGTGTACATCTACACCCCCTACCTGATCCCGGACGGAGAGATGAAGCGCGCCCTGCTGACGGCGGCGCGCTCGGGGGTGGACGTGCGCATCGTCATCCCCGAGATCCCCGACAAGAAGTATGTGTTCGCCGTCACCAAGGCGTTCTATTCCGAACTTGTGGGCGAGGGCATCAAGATTTACCGCTACACGCCGGGGTTCATCCACGCCAAGAGCATCGTCGGCGACGGAAAGTACTGCGTGCTCGGCACTTCGAACATCGACTTCCGCAGCTTTTACCTGCACTTCGAGTGCGACATGATGTTCTTCGACGAACGGGTGAGCGGCGAGGTGGAAAAGGACTTCCTCGCCACCTGTGAAAAGAGCGCCCTCGTCACCCCCGACCAGATCAAGACCAGCCTGCCGCAGCTTATCTACCGCTCGCTGCTGCGCATCTTTGCGCCGCTGATGTGAGCGCCGCGCAAGAGCATTTCAAAATACACATGATCAGATTCATCGCAAGCGATTTGGACGGAACGCTGCTCGACCCGAACGGAGACCTGCCGCAAGAGACCTTCCGCACCATCGAACAATTACATCGGAAAGGCATCCTGTTCTGCGCGGCGAGCGGCAGGCAGCTGACCGCCCTGCAGCAGATGTTCGCGCCCGTGGCGGACAAGATCATGCTGATGGCGGAAAACGGCGCCATCGTCTCGTACAAGGGCGATATGCTCTGCTGCAGCACCATCGCCGCGGAAGACGTGCGGCGCGCCATCGACGCCGTGGGGGCGCTCCGCGGCGCCCATGCCCTGCTGTGCACGCCCGCATGCGCCTACTACCAAGACGAGGCGCAGCCCTTTTTGGACCTGGTGCGGGCTTCGTATATCTCCAACGCGCGGGCAGCGCTTGCAGATATCGCGCGGGAGAAAAAGGTGTGCAAGGTCGCCGTGTATGACGACCTCGGCCCCGAATACAACGCCATGCAGTACCTGCCCAAGGCGCTGCCGCAGCTGCGCGTCATCCAGTCGGGCGGGAACTGGCTGGATATTTCCGAAAAACATGCCAACAAGGGCAGCGCCATGCGCTTTATCCGCCGGACGCTGGGGCTGCGGCAGGAAGAATGCGCGGCATTCGGCGACCACATGAACGACTACGAGATGCTGCAGGAATGCGGCTTCCCCTATGTGACCGAAAACGCCTATCCGCCCCTCAAGCGGCTGATCGGCAAGAGCGTGGGCACCAATTCGGAAAACGGCGTCATCTTCGCCATGCAGGCCATCGCCGCAGGCGCGATGCCTTAAAGTTTCCCCTGCCCGTTTGCCGCCCTTGCGGCGGTCTGCGGCGCGGTGTCTTAAAAAATCTGAAAAAAAAACAGAAAAACAGACCGATAAAACGAAACAGAAAAACAGACCGGCCGCGCAGCTGCGCGGCCGATATTTTTATTCGCCGATTTATTTTTGCTTGCAGACGCCGCGATTTTTGCGGAGAACTGCGGGAATAACCTCCTGTAAGCGCCGGAGGGCGGCTATGGGCCGTCCGCGCCTTCCAAACGCGGAGAAAAGCGGGAGGTGCATGTAAGCGCCATGGCACAACGATCATGAGGCGTCCGCGCCCTCCGAACGCGGAGAAAACGAGCCCTTTGGCAAGCGAACGCGGCGAGCGTTTACCCTTCCAAACGCGGAGAAAAGCGGGAAGTGAACTTTTTTTCGTTCAGATAGGCCAGCCCGCCGCCGCATTGAAGGCGCAGGCTCTTTGCCACCAGCAGCTGGCGGTGCACGCCGTATTTTTTGTTGAGGGCTTCGTCGCCGTACTTGTCGTCGCCCGCCACGGGGTGGCCGATGAACGCCATGTGCGCGCGGATCTGATGCGTTTTGCCGCTGTGCAGGCGGATATCGACCAGCGCATATTCGGCAAAGTTCTGCCGCAGGGAGTATTCGGTGACGATCTTTTCCGTCCCCTTCTGCGGCTTTGCAAACACGCGCACGCGGGAGGCGCGCTCGTCCTTCCAAAGATACGCCTCCAAACGGGCGCTCTCTTTTATAAAGGGGTGGAAGCACACGGCCTCGTACAGCTTTTCCGCCCGCCGCTCGCGGAAAGCGGCGAGCAGTTCTTCTTCCGCCGCGGCGTCTAAGGCAAAGCAGACGATCCCGCGGGTGTTGCGGTCCAACCGGTGGATAAAGCGCGCCCCTTTTTCGCGCGAGAGCGCCGCAAACAGCGCCTCGGACGAGACGCCGTCGTACTTGTCGGCGACGAGGATGTGTTCGTCTTCATAGACGGTATCGTAAAAGGGCTTTGCCTCTTCGCGCGGGGTGGTGTAGTAGACGACTTCGTCGCCGGCGGCGAGCATGACGTTCTTGCCCGTCCTCCGCCCGTTGACGCGCACGTCTTTTTCGCGCAAGAGGCGCGAAAAGGCGAACGAGCCCTGCGCATAGGTTTCGTCGGTGAAGTCTTTGAGCGTCTGCGCCTTGGGCGCGATAAACTTTTGCATGACGTTCCTTCCAAAACAGCAATATTGCCGCGGCGATGACGGCGGCACAGGCGGCGATGCAGGCGGCGAGCGCCCCTGCCCGCAGCAGGCCGTACACGGCGTACGAGAGCAAAAAGGCGATGCCCGTCTGCGCGGCGGCATACAGCCACGCCCGCCTGCCTACCGCGCGGCGCGCGGCTGCCAGCGCCGAGACGCAGGGAGTGCAGGCGAGCAGAAATACCAAAAAGGCGACGGCGGAGGGCGCGCTCATGGCGGAGGAAAGTTCCTGCCCGTAAAAGAGGGAGAGCATGCCCGCCACGTTTTCTTTGGCGATAAGCCCCGAAAGCGCCGCCAAGGCGATGCGCCAGTCGTCGATGCCCATGGGGAGAAACAAAAAGCGCAGGCCGCGGCTGACGGCCGCCAGCATGCTCGCCTCGCTCCCCGCCCCCACATAGTGCAGCGAAAAGGAGAAGGAGAGCAGAAACCACGCCGCCATCAAAAAGGCGGCCACGACGGTGGCGATCTTCATTATAAACTGTTTGAGCGAAAATAGCAACGATTTGCACAGGGGAAGCAGGGCGGGAAGCTGCGGGCGCGCCAGTTCGAACACGAAGGCGTCGTCTTCCCCTTTACGCAGCACGAGCGCCGCCGCAAGCGCCAGCAGCACCCCCGCCGCGTATACCCCCGCCACGGCGGCGAACGGGTCTTCAAAAAAAGAAGAACAGACGGCGAGGTATACGGGCAGCTTGGCGGAACAGGAGATGTACGGCAAGATGCACACCACCCGCCGCTGTACCCGCTCGTTTTCCATCCCGCGCGTGGTGAAGACGGCCGCGGCCGTGCAGCCGAAGCCCATCAGGAGGGGGAACACCGCCCTGCCCGTCAGCCCCACGCGGGCAAGCAGCCCGTCCGCCTGAAAGGCGAGCGCGGACAAAAAGCCGCTCTCTTCCAAAAAGGACAGCGAAAATTGCAGGACGGCGATCTGCGGCAGAAAGGAAAGCAGCATGCCTGCGCTGCCCAAAAGCGCCCGCAGAAATTCCGCCGCCGCATGCGCACCCACGCCCTCCGCGCCGCCCGCCGCCAATTCCGCCAGCCATGCGAACAGCCGCTCGATCGCCCCCTTGCACGCCGCGCCCGGGCCGAAGGAGCCGAAGGCGGCGTAGAACACCGCCGCCAGCAGCACAAAAAACAGCGGCACCACCGCCGGCGTGTACAGCAGCTTTTCTAACAGGGTCTGCCGCGCCTCCCCCGCCGCCCACGCGCCCGCGAGCAGCGAAGGCGTACCGCCCGGCAGGGCGCCGCGCTCGGCCTTTTTTGAGGCTTTTTCTTTTCCGTTTTGGAAGGAAACGGGCGGCGAGGCTTCTTCCTTATTATTATAATAAAAAGAAATTTGCGCAGCACCCGCCTTTGTATCTTGCACGGGAACAGGCGGCGCGGCGTTCCCTTGATCCGGACCGCCCGCATCTTTGAGGCACTTATGCAGAAAGCGGCGCAGGCGGGCGATGTCCTGCTTTTGATGCGCGCAGACGGCGAGCACGGGCACGCCGAGGCGCTCGGCGAGCAGCGCTTCCTTCACGAAGCCGCCGCGGCGTTCCAACACGTCTCGCATGGTGAGGACGAGCGCCGCCCGTTTGCCCCTGCGGACGAGAAAGGCGAGCAGCTCCAGCGAGCGGGGCAGCGCCGCAGCGTCCGCCACGCACACGGCGAGGGCGTTTTCCGACAAAACGGCGTCTCGGGCTGTGCGCTCTTCCATGGCGCAATCTCCCAAAGAATAGACGCCGGGAAGGTCCGCGATCTCCGCCCGCAGCCCGCAAAGCTCCGCCTCGCGCACGCTCTCCGCCACGGTGACGCCGTGCCAGTTGCCCGTCTTGGCGTGCCCGCCCGTGAGGGCGTTGAACAGAGTAGACTTGCCGCAGTTGGGGCAGCCGATAAGCAGAATGCGCGGCTTCACGGGGCGAGCTCCCTGACGAAGATACAGGCGGCGACGGATGCGCGCAGGGCGACGCGCGTGCCGCCGCAGGAGAGCAGCAGCCCGCCGCCGAAGGGGGCGCGCCGCAGCAGGGTGACTTCTTCGCCCGCCGCGATGCCGAGCGCGCGCAGGCGCGCGGCCTGTACCCCGCCCGCGTTGACGGACACGACCTCCGCCCGCTGCCCGGGGATGAGTTCACAAAGTTTCATACCGCCATCCTATGCGCGGCGCAGCGAAAACAGAACAAGCCGCGCGCAAGGCAGAGGAAAAAAATGCAGGCAGGCAAGCCACGGCCCCGCAGGCGCGCCAAAAGGCAAGCCCGCGGGCTTGCCTTTTTCTCGGCAGAATGATTTGGTTTGCTTCACACATCCGCGCAGATGCTGCTGCGGGCGGCGCAACGGCGGTTTTGCGGCGGCGTTACAGGTCGGCGGTGATGCTGCTGCGCAGGGCGCCGATGGCGTTCTTTTCCAGCCGCGATACCTGCGCCTGCGAAATGCCCACCTCGCCCGAGATCTCTGTCTGCGTCTTGCCCTCGAAGTAGCGCAGGAATAAGATCTTCTGCTCCCTCTCCCCCAGGCGAGACATCGCCTCGGCAAGCGCCGCGTGCTCCGTCCACACCTCGTCGTTGTTCTTTTCGTCGAAGATCTGGTCCATCAGCAGCAGCGCGTCGCCCGACTTGTTGTACACGGGTTCGAACAGCGATACGGGGTCGGAAATGGCGTCCAGCGCGTAGACGACCTCTTTTTCGCGCACCTGCATCGCCTCTGCGATCTTTTGGATAGTCGCCTCTTTATGCTCCGCTTCCAGCTGTTCGCGCGTCTTGAGCACGCGGTAGGCCGTGTCGCGGATGCCGCGCGATACGCGCAGCGAATTGCCGTCGCGCAGGTACCGCTTGATCTCGCCGAGGATCATGGGAATGACTCTTGAACGTCGAAAACCCATTATAATATTTCCGTTCAGTTTCCCTTACGGATAGTCATATTATAGCACATTCCGACAAATTTTGCAACTTTTTATTCAAATTTTAAAGTATCTCTGATTGCGGCTTGTCGGAGTATCGGGATCGGTCATGGCGATGAGCCCCGCTTCCAATGCCGGCTGCAAATAATTCTTACGGAACGTTACGCGCGATTTCAAACCGAGCTTTTCCATAAGTTCTACCGCCGACATAGGATAGGTTTCGATGACGGACATTAAGGCGTTGATCTGATTGCTGATATGACTTTGATGATTGCGCGTATCCCTTGCAAGTTCCGAAACTGCGTTTTTGATAATGCCGAGCATAAACAGGATAAACCTGTTTGACTTACCTTCCGCCGTCGAAAGTCCGATCGCCCGATAATATTCTTCCTGATTGTCTTTAATGATACTCTCAATAGGGATCCACTCGAATATCGGCTTCCAACTTGCAAGCAATGCCGTCTGCCACAGCCTGCCCGTTCTGCCATTGCCGTCCGCAAAAGGATGGATAAATTCAAATTCATAGTGGAAAATGCTCGAACGGATAAGCATTTGCGTCTTACTTGTTTTCAGCCAATCGAACAGCTGTTCCATCAGCCCTTTCACCATATCATGCGGCGGCGCGACGTGAATGACCTTTCCTTGTTCATTGATGACACCGACGGAGCCTGTACGCAATTCGCCCGCGCCTTCAACAAGTCCCTGCATCATGACACCGTGCGCTTTCTTCAAATCTTCCAAAGAAAACGGATCAAGTTTGGGCAATATTTTATAGACGGCAAAGGCATTTTTAACGGCAAGGATGTCGTCCCGCGGTCCCAAAACGCGCTTTCCATTCAGAACGTCCGTCACCTGCTCCAAAGAGAGGGTATTGTTTTCAATGGCAAGCGACGATTGAATAGACTTGATACGGTTCACCCTGCGCAGACGCGGCAGTCTTTCCAAATTGTTGACATTGCTGAGTCTACCTAAATCTTCCGTAATTTCCGATGTCAATTCCAGCATCTCTTCTGTAAGATCATAGGGGGGAATATAATTATCCATAAGCCACCTCAAAACTTATTAGCATCATTATATCACAATCTTCCGGTAGCGTCAATACTTATATGTTTTCTTAATCGTTTTGATGATTAAAAAATATAATTTGGCACCGAAACATATACTTGCCATAGAAAATCGTCTCTAATCAAAACAGCCTGCCAAATAGACCCTTTGACAGACTGTTTTTCTTTTTATTCTTGATCGACTACACCCAATACAATTTTCTCATACTGGGTCTTATTCAGATACACTTTGATTTCTCCATGTTTGAGTTCAACTTTCGACACCAAACTGCGTATAACATTTTGTTTTTCCTCTGCAGTCATTACGCCCCAGGTATCGGGCAATGTTCGAAGCATATTCTCGTTCTCTTCGATTTGCTTTGTATAAGTCTGCTTTTCCCGTTCCTCAGCAATCTCACGCTCCAGCTTTTTACAGGCGGCATCGACATCAGCAGCCTGATCGAGAAGGTCATCGTCTCCGATTTTTTTATAGGCATAAATGAGTCGGTTATATTCCTGTTTCAAAGTGTCCATTCTCCCCAGCAATCCCGAAATCACTTCATCTTCCGTTATCACTCTGTTTGAAAGCTCTTCCCGATATTTGAATGCAAAATCCATGATCACGGAAACAACATTCTCTTCCACCTCATCGGCGTCGTATGTGTAATTGGAACAGTTCGGGTCTTTTATCAAATAACTTTTGGATGACGCATACTTGCTGTAACACAGGATTTTTAACTTTTGCGATTTTCCCCTCCCCCATTTCATATAGCGCATTTTTGCGCCGCACACACCGCAATAGATAAGCGACGAAAGAAGGTAGTGCGAATCTCCTCGGATCACGCTGCGCTTTCTCAAAATTTCCTGCGTGCGCCTGAATGTTTCCTCGTCAATCAAAGGCTCGTGCTTGCCCGGATATTGTTCTCCCCGAAAGGTTATCTCGCCAAGATATGTTCTGTTTTTCAATACGCCGAACACCATGACGTCGCTGCTCATCCCTACGATATCGGCAATTTGCCGCGGCGAGTATTCCATGCTGTTATACAAATGGAATATCTTTTTTACGAGCGGCCCTTTTTCGGGATCCACGACCAAGTTGTTTTCTTCTTTGGAATAGTAGTAACCGAAGGGCGGCACTCCGCCGCCCTTCCAATATCCGTCAAGTGCTCTCTGCTTTCTGCCCAGTGTCAACTTTTCTACGATAGCATCGTGGTCAAATTCGGCAAATATGGAAAGAATGGAAATCAGTATCCCGTATGTCTGTTTGCTCCTTGAATCGATATTATCTTTGACTGCCAAAAAGTCGCATCCGGCTTTCACGCATTCTTCTTTCAGGAATTTCAGAATGAGCATCTGATTTCTGCCGATACGATCCAAACTGTATGTTATTACGAATTTGATCCTTCCCTTGTGCATCAATTCGAGCATTTTCTGATATGCCGGACGATGGTCGTTGACTCCCGTATATCCGTCATCGACAAACACTACGGGGTTAGGAACTTCATACGCCTCGCAATACTTTCTGATTTTATCATACTGCGTATCAAGGCCGTACCCCTCCTGCGCCTGCATATCCGTCGAAACCCTCAAATAAATCGCTGTAATATCCTCCACCTCCGGCGGGATCGCATCAAACAGCGGGTAATCAAATTGAATAACTTTGCTTTTTTCTTTCATCGTAGAACCTCAAAAACATATCCTGCACAATTTAAGATGCTTCAATACTCGGCAAACGCCTCTGTCTTTGATGCCTGTTGTAAACATTGAGCACGATATCGCTTACAGCAGAACTGACGCAAACGTACTTTCGGAAATCTTCTTTCGTAAGCTCTCTGTTTCCCATATATACTGTCACTTTTTCAATCAAAGGCAAATCCTCCTCCTTTAATCATTGCCTTTTTCTCAAAAAAACAAACATCGCATTGTTTCACCGTTTCTCCCCTTGTAATATGTAAGAGCGCAAGGGCCGTAGTCCTTGCGCTCGCGCTTTTACTCTTTATTTTGTTGTTCTTTCGGGCCGTAGTGATCGAGCAGGGCTTGATACCCTGCAACGATCAGTTCTACCTTTGTAATTCTATTCTTTTTGAGAAAGGCACAAATCTCATCGTGCAGCTCCCTCGGCAATCGTGTATTGTACTGCT
>DXEW01000023.1 GCA_019114755.1 Candidatus Borkfalkia faecavium | reverse complement strand
CTCATTTGCAGCTCCCCGCAGCTTTTCGCAGCTTGTCACGTCCTTCTTCGGCGCCATGTACCTAGGCATCCTCCGTATGCTCTTTGTAGCTTGATCGTTCTCGTCTACTTTCCTTACATACAAAATTCTAAATTTCAACTCGGCTAATCGGCACAGCCAAAGGCGTCCTTTCGGCTACCTCTTGCTTTCTTTTCTATACGCTTTTCGTACTAACCAATTAGCTTTACTTGCTTTCTTGCCTTTCGTACTATCTTTTCGTCTTTCTTTCCTATGCAGTTGTCAAGCTTCAGGACCTTTCGGCAGAAAGGGCTGCCTCAATCGACAGCTTAGATATGATAACACTTTTGCTATTATATGTCAAGTATTTTTTCAAAATTTTTAAAAATTATTTTGCCGCCTTTTTTCCGCCGCCCGGAGCGCGCTTTTGCCCCGTTTTTGCGGGCGGCGCTTTTTATTTCTACCTTTCTTAATTATAATATATAAGGGAAAAGATCCTTCGTCTCGCTCCGTTCGCCCGGAACGACGGGAGAGATGCGCCGCCGCCAAACAGCAAAGCGCCCGCGCGCATCAAAATGATGCGCGCGGGCGCGTCCGTATCATTTTAACTGCGGCAGCGAAACAGTCAGTCTTCCAGCTCTTTGATCTGCTGTTCGACCTTCTGCTTCATGTCGATAAACTTTTCCAGCTTGGCGCGCTCCGCCTCGACGAGGTTTTTGGGCGCCTTGTCCATAAAGCCGCGGTTGTGCAGCTTGCCGTCGGCGCGGCCGATCTCGCCGACGATGCGCTCCAGCTCCTTTTGCAGCCGCTCGCGCTCTTTGCCGATATCCACCAGTTCCCCCAGGGGCACGAACACGGTGCAGCCCTCGGTGACCTGCGAGAGGGTCTTGCCCTCGATGTCGGCGCCGCTCTCCACAAAGCCGATGCTGCTGGCGCCCGCCAGCTTGGCGATGGCGCCGGCGTTGGCGGAGAACAGCCTGCGGCTTTCGGCGGCGATGAACACCTTGACCTTTTTGGAAGGCGGGCAGTTGACGGAGACCTTCATATTGCGGACCGCCTTGATGACGTCCATGACCCCTTCAAACGCCTTTGCTTCCTTTTTATACGCCATTTTGGAATTGTAACGGGGAAATTCGGACACCATGATGCTGCCCGAAGCGCCGGGAATGTTCTGATAGATCTCTTCGGTGATAAAGGGAACGAAGGGATGCAGCAGCTTGAGGGCGTTTTCCAGCACGAAGCAGAGGACGGAAAGAGCCGTCGTCTTCGCCTTCTGATCTTCGCCGTAGAGGGCGCTCTTGCTCAGCTCGATGTACCAGTCGCAGAAGTCGCTCCACAAGAAGTCGTACAAAGCGCCGGCGGCGATGCCGAGCTCGAATTTGCCCAAATTGAGGGTGACCTCTTTGATGCAGCTCTCCAGGCGGGAGACGATCCACTTGTCGGCGGGGGTCAGCTTGACTTCGGAAATGGGAAGGACTTCCGCGCCCTCGCAGTTCATCAGCACGAAGCGGGCGGCGTTCCAAACCTTGTTTAGGAAGTTGCGGCTCGCCTCCACCTTACTGCGGCTGTAGCGGCTGTCGTTGCCGGGGGCGACGCCCGTGATCAGCGAAAAGCGCAGCGAATCGGCGCCGTATTCGTCGACGATCTCCAGTGGGTCGATGCCGTTGCCCAGCGATTTCGACATCTTTCTGCCCTGCTCGTCGCGCACGATTCCGTGCAGAAGCACGTCGCGGAAGGGAACCTTTTTGGTGTGTTCCAGCCCCGAAAAGATCATGCGGGCGACCCAGAAGAAGATGATGTCGTACCCGCAGGACAGCACGTCGGTGGGATAGAAATAGTTGAAATCGTCCGTCTTTTCGGGATAGCCGAGGGTGGAGAAGGGCCAGAGGGCGGAAGAGAACCAGGTATCCAGCACGTCTTCGTCCTGCTTCAGGTCATGGCTGTGGCAGTGCGGGCACTCTGTGGGGTCCTCTTTGGCGCAGATGAGCTCGCCGCATTCTTGGCAGTACCACACGGGGATGCGGTGCCCCCACCACAGCTGGCGCGAGATGCACCAGTCCTTGATGCCCTCCATCCAGTTATTATATACTTTGGAAAAGCGTTCGGGGGTGAATTTGATCTTTTTGCGGGCGACGGCGTCGATGGCGGGCTTGGCGAGCGGCGCCATCTTCACGAACCACTGCTTGGAGACGATGGGCTCCACCGTGCTCTTGCAGCGGTAGCAGTGCCCCACGTTGTGGCTGTGCGGCTCGATCTTGACCAGCGCGCCGCATGCCTTTAAGTCTTCTACGATCTTTTCGCGGGCGGCGAAGCGGTCCATGCCCGCATAGACGCCCGCCTCTTCGTTCATGCTGCCGTCGTCGTTCATGACGCGGATGACGGGCAGGTCATGGCGCAGGCCCACCTCGAAGTCGTTGGGATCGTGCGCGGGCGTGATCTTGACGGCGCCGGAGCCGAATTCCATATCCACGTATTCGTCGGCGATGACGGGGATCTCCCGCCCGACCAGGGGCAGGATGAGCGTTTTGCCCACCATGGAGGCGTAGCGCTCGTCTTTGGGATTGACCGCCACGGCGGTATCGCCCAGCATGGTCTCGGGGCGGGTGGTGGCGACGGTGATGCTGCCGCTGCCGTCCTTGAAGGGATATTGCAGGTGCCAGAAGAAGGAAGCGTCTTCGCTGTATTCCACTTCCGCGTCGGAAAGGGCGGTCTTGCAGCCGGGGCACCAGTTGATGATGCGGTCGCCCCGGTAGATGAGCCCTTTGTTATAGAGGTTGACGAACACCTCGCGCACGGCGCGCGAGCAGTTTTCGTCCATGGTGAAGGCGAGGCGGTCCCAGTCGGCGGAAACGCCCATCTTTTTCAGCTGTTCGACGATGCGCCCGCCGTACTTTTCTTTCCACTGCCAGGCGCGGCGCAAAAACTCTTCTCGGCCGACGTCTTTTTTGGTCAGCCCCTCTTTTTTCATCTCCTCCACGATCTTCACCTCGGTGGCGATGGAAGCGTGGTCGCAGCCGGGCAGGTACAGCGCCTCGTACCCCTGCATGCGCTTGAAGCGGATGAGGATATCGATGATGGTATTGTCGAGCGCGTGCCCCAGGTGCAGCTGCCCCGTGATGTTGGGGGGCGGGATGACGATGGTGAAGGGCACCTTGTCGGGATCGACATGGGCGTGGAAGTACTTCTTTTCCTGCCACTCGGCGTACAGCCTGTCTTCAAAACTCTTCGGATCGTAGTTCTTTTGCATTTCCATAAGATATACCTTTCCGCCCGCGTCCGCCGGGCGGCCTGAAAAATATTTTCCCTCCCCCGCTGCGCGTGAACCGTCCGCCTCGCAGGGGCAGTTTTCCGCATCGGAAACGTGCAGAAACACCCATTTTCTATGGGAAATATTATACCCGTTTGTGTGAAAATTGTCAATCGAAAACGAACGCCCCGCACGTTTTTGGCACGCCTTCCAAAGGGCTCCGCAAAAAAGCACTGCGTATGGATCGGAGCGGGCGCAATCGTCCTTCCCGGCGTGAGCGTCGGGGAAAACGCCGTCACGCACGATGCCCCCGCCAATACAGTCGTGGCGGGAAACCCCGCCGAAGTCATTAAAAGATATAGGAAAAATCCGACGGCCGAATCAGCGCATACAGAGAGCACCTGCGGGCAGGATCCTGCCCGCAGGTGCTTTACTTATTTAAAAACAGCTTGACGATGACCGGATGCGCGACAACAAGCCGGAAAACTTTCGTTCTCTACTTATTCAAAAACAGCTTGACGATGACGCCGATCAGCACCAGGGCACAGCCAACAAAAAACAAAATGATGAACGTAGGAGCATACAGCTCTATGTTGTCTTGCACGGTAAAAAGCATGATCGCCGACAGCAGCGCCAGCAATGCCCCCGCCACGACGAGGATGGCGACGACGGCGACCCCGCCGCCCGTCAAAGGCCGCCGCCGATGCAGGCAGCGGGCGTCTTTCTCTTCCATAAGCGTTTGCCCTGCTGCCTCCGCTTCTTGCTTCGGCCGTCCCGACGCATTTTCCTGTTCTTCCTCCGCATCGTCACAGAGCAGATAGTCGCAGCTGACGCCGAGCAAGCCGCTCAGGCGCGCCAATTTATCCGTTTCCGGCAGCGCCGCACCCGACTCCCACTTGGATACAGCCTGCCGCGACACGCCCAACCGATCTGCAAGCTCTTCCTGCGTCAGCCGCTTCTCACGGCGGGCTTTGGCTATTTTTTCATCGATCGTCATACCGTATACCTCCTTTATTACAAACAGTATAGCACAAACCGCCCGCCGCTGTCCACCACCCTGCGCGTGCTTTTTGTCAACCGCCGGTTGCATTTTGGTTGCCGCAGGCGGCTTTATCAATTTCGGATGCGCACGCATACAATGAACTATGCCGTGACGGTGCGGCGCGCACGCGCCCCCTGCGGCTTCGGCCGCGGCGGCCCGTTCCACGCCGCCGCGGTACAAAATTGCGGAGATGATCACATGAAAAAGATATTGGCGGCGGCGCTGTGCCTGCTGTTTGCGCTCGCGCCGCTGGCGGCGTGCGCGGATACGGGAGAAGACACCGTAAAGGTGCGCGTCAACGAGGTGACCCATTCCATCTTTTACGCACCCATGTACGCGGCGGATGCGCTGGGCTATTTTGCCGAAGAGGGCATCGAGATCGAGCTGACCAACGGCGGCGGGGCAGACAACGTGATGGCGGCGGTGCTTTCGGGCAGCGCAGACATCGGCTTCTGCGGGCCGGAGGCGGCGCTGTACGTGCTGGTGGGCGGCTCGAACAACGTGCCCACCGTGTTCGGGCAGCTGACCAAGAGAGACGGCTCTTTCCTCGTTTCCAGAACAGACGAAAAAGACAGCTTCGACTGGGAGACCAGCCTGCGCGGCAAAGAGATACTGGCGGGGCGCAAGGGCGGCGTGCCGGCGATGACGTTCGAATATATCCTCAACGAACACGGCCTCTATGACGGGCAGGACGTGTTCATGAACTACGACATCAACTTCAACTACATGACGGCGGCGTTTGAATCGGGCACGGCGGACTACTGCACCATGTTCGAGCCCGTCGCTTCCGAATACGAAAAGGCGGGCAAGGGATATGTGGTCGCCTCGGTGGGCGAGGCTTCGGGCGAGGTGCCCTACACCTGCTACATCGCCCGCGAGAGCTACATCGAAGAAAACGAAGAGGTGATCGAAGGCTTTTTGCGGGCGGTGATGCGCGGCATCGCCTACATCGGCGATACGGGCGAAGCGGAGGCCGCAGCGCTGCTGCTGCCGTATTTTGACGGCACGGAAGAGAGCTCGATCGTCACGTCTTTGAAAAGCTATAAGGCCGTCGACGCCTGGCAGGAGGATATGACCATGACGGAGGCCGCCTTCGATCGGCTGCAAGACATCATCGAGCGCGCGGGAGAGCTGGAACGGCGGGTGGACTTTCAAGACCTTATAGACACCTCTTACTCTTCCGCCGTGTACGCGCAGCTGCAAAAATAGGCGACCGCACGGAGGAAGCACGCATGGAGAGGAATACGCGCCGCGCCGTGCTGGAATTTGCGGGCGTGGGCATGACATACCATACCGCGGCGGGCGAGACGCCTGCCGCCAAAGACCTGAACTTTTGCGTGTACGAGGGGGAATTTGTGGCGGTGATCGGCCCTTCCGGCTGCGGCAAGACGACGCTCCTGTCGCTGGCGGCGGGGCTGCTGCGCCCCACGGAAGGGAGCGTGCTCGTGTACGGGCGGCCGCCCGCGCGCGGCGCGCAGGACTTCGGCTATATGCTGCAGCGCGACGAGCTGTTCCCCTGGCGCACGGTGGAGGCGAACATCCGCCTGCCCCTCGAAGTGCGGGGCATCCGCTCGCCGCAGCAGGAACAGAGGGCGCTGGCCCTGGCGGAAAAATACGGCTTGGGCGGGTTTTTGAAGCACTACCCCGACCAGCTTTCGGGCGGGATGCGCCAGCGCGCCGCGCTCATCCGCACTCTCGCCGCAGACCCGCACATCCTGCTGCTCGACGAGCCCTTTTCCGCCCTCGACTACCAGACGCGGCTGAACGTATGCGATGACGTGTACAACATCATCCGCAGCGAACAAAAGACCGCCGTGCTGGTCACGCACGACATTTCCGAGGCCATTTCCGTGGCCGACCGGGTACTCGTTCTGAGCGCGCGGCCGGCGCGGGTGCTTTGTTCGCACGCGCTGGAGTTCGGCAGCACCGTGCCCCTCAGGCGCCGCGAATCGCCCCGCTTTTCCGGCTGGTTCGAACTGCTGTGGAAGGAGCTGAACGTATGAAAAAGACAAAAAATTTGTGTTCGCCCGCGCACGCGCTGTATCTGAAACGCCGCCGCCGCGAAAACATCGCCGTGCAGGCGGCGCGCGCCGGCCTGCTGCTGCTCCTTTTGGGGGTATGGGAGCTCGTCGCCCGGCTGGAGCTTGCCGACCCGTTCATCATCAGCTCGCCTTCTCGCATCGCCAAGGTCATCGGCTCGCTGGCGGCGGACGGGTCGCTGTTCTACCACATCGGCACTACCCTGTGGGAGACGCTGGCGGGCTTTGCCGTCGCCGTCATCGCCGGCACGGCGATCGCCCTGCTGCTTTGGTGGAGCGAGCGGGCGCGGCGCGTTTTAGAGCCGTACATCGTGGTGCTCAACGCCCTGCCCAAGATCGCGCTGGGGCCGGTCATCATCGTCTGGTTCGGCGCGGGCGCGCCTTCCATCGTGTTCATGACCGTGCTGGTGAGCATCATCGTGGCGACCATGCACATGCTGGAAGGGTTTTTGTCTACCGACAAAAACAAGATGCTGCTGCTCGCCTCGATGGGCGCGGGCAGGCGGCAGATGCTGACCAAACTGGTGCTGCCCTCGGCGCTGCCCGCGTTTATCGGCATGCTGAAGATCAGCGTGGGCATGGCGTGGATCGGCTCCATCATGGGGGAATACATCGCCTCCAAGGCGGGACTGGGCTACTTGATCGTGTACGGCGGGCAGGTGTTCCGCTTAGACCTGGTGATGGCGGCGACAGCCATCCTCTGCCTGCTGGCCGCGGGCATGTACGCCCTGGTGGCGCTGGCGGAAAAGCTGCTGCTGCGCAGGCGATGAAGACAGCAGCGAAGGCAGGCGGCGCGCCGCCAAAAGGAGGAAGAACGCCGCCCCCGCCATGCCGATGAGCGGATACACGGCGCGCACGATGCCCGAAAGTCCGCACAGCGACAGCAAAAAGGCGCCCGCGCACAGCCCCGCCTGCACCGCCGCCGCGCGCTCCCGCACAGGAAGCGCGCGGCTTTCTTTTGTGCCCCGTTCCGCGTCGGCAGTGTGCTCTTCTTTTCTCTTTTTGTGCCTTTCCTTCCCGCCCTTTTCCGCGCTGTACTGTTCCGCCGCCCGCGCCAGGGGATAAAAGGAAGAAAACAGGGTGGTGAGCACGGCGCAGATACAGGCGACGGCCGCAGGGCCCCCGCCGCCCGCCGCCAGAAATGGCATCTCTTCCCCCGCCGTGCCCGCCCGCGCCACCGCGCCCAGCGCTGCGGCGATGCAAAAGCCGATGAGTGCCGCCGCGGCGATGCAGCCGCCCCTGCCCGCCCCTTCCCTGCCCGCGTCGCAGGCGAGGGGTGCGGCGAGGAAGCAGTTCATGGCGGCGTACAGGCATACGCCCGTCAAAGAGGTGAAGGCGCTCTGCGGCGAAGAGGGGGTAAAGCCCGCGGGAATATCGCCCGCCCGCGCCGCAAACACGGCGGCCATGACGGGCACGAGCGCCGCCGAGAGGGCGGCAACGCCGCGCATCCCCCTGCGGGCGACAAAGAACATGGCAGGCAGGGCGCACAGGGCGGCGACGGGGAGGGCGTAGCGCAGGCCGAAGCCCGTGCGCACGGCGCCGTCCAGCCCCGCCAACATGGCGGCGCAGGTGATAAAGGAGGCGAAGTGCAGCAGGGCGCGGAAGACGGGGGCGGCGCGCCCGCAGCAGCGGAGCGCCCCCTCGAACCCGCCGCATTTTCTGCCGGCGTCGAACAGCAGCAGAAAGCAGGCGGCAAACAGCCCCGCCGCCACGGCGGCATGGGCAAAGGCGGCGCGCAAGGGGAAAAAGCGCACCAGCTCCGCGCCCGTCATGAACCCCGCCCCCACCACCGCCCCGAACAGCGAAAAGGCAAGCCCCGCACCCGCGCGGAAACAAGCGAAACATTTTTTCATCATTTTATATAGTATAGCGCCGCCGCCCCTTTCAGACCAAAAAGCCGCGCCTTCTCCGCCCGCCGCCGCCCTTTCAGATCAATCAGGCCCAAAAAGCCGCGCCCTCCTTCCCCTTCCTTCCCCATTATATAAAAGAAAGGGCGAAAAAGCGTTTGCCCGCCGCGTCCGTGCCCCTTTCCGCGCTTGACAAGCGGCGGCAAAACGATTATCATACAAGGGTACAAACGGAGGTTCGCATGATCTACGCAGATATACACACGCACACCGCCTTTTCGCCCGACAGCCATGCCGACATGGCAGATATGTTAGAGCGAGCCGTCGCCCTGGGGCTGAAAATATACGGCGTTTCGGAACACTTCAATTACGACTACGACCGCCTGCACTTACAGATCGACGGCAGAGAAGTGCCGCCCATCGACGAGGCGGCATACTTTTCCCGCGCGCGGCAGCTGCAGGCGGCATGCGCGGGGAAGCTCTTGTTTTTGGTGGGGGCGGAATTCGGCTTCGACCACAGCCCCCGCGCCCTCGAGCGGTATATGCGCACCGCGGAGGAGTACAGGCCGGATTTTATCGTCAACAGCATCCACACCTGTTTGGGGATGGACTGCTACTTCCCCCACTACTGTGCGGGGCGCAGCAAGGAGTATGCCTACAACGCCTACCTCTACCGCGTGCTGGAAAGCCTCGACGCGCCCTACCCGTACGACGTGGTGGCGCACATCGGCTATTGCTCGCGCAATGCCACCTACCCCGACCCCAAGCTGCGCTACGAAGAATTTGCCGACGTGCTCGACGCCATCCTGCGGCGCATCATCGCCAAAGATAAAATTTTGGAAGTGAACACCAGCAGCAAGACGGCGGGCAGCCCCTTTTTGCCCGATACCGACATCTTAGCCCGCTACTTTGCCCTGGGCGGCAGAAAGGTATCGTTCGCCTCCGACGCGCACGATACCGCCCGCATCGGCGAAAAGCGGGAAGTTGTATCGGAAGCGCTGAAAAAGATCGGCTTTACCCACCTCACCATCCCCTGCCGCGGCGAGCATCTCCGGGCGGAGCTGTAAAAAGGCACTGCGGCGGGCATATACCGGGCAGAGCTGTAAAGGAAAACAGCGGCAGGCGCGCCGCATACGCGGCGCGCCCACATACTTGCCTTTCCGCATAGATCCCCTGCACGAGCAAGACCCCGCGGACAGCATATGGCTGTCTGCGGGGTCGCCTTTTCGAGCCGGACGGTTTGCTTTGCTCGCGCAATACAAACCGTAAAAATTCAATTTCGCCTATGCCCTCTTCAATTCCCCGTCGGCGTAGACGGCGTGTAGACGCGTGCGGCGAGCTCTTGGTCGAGCAGGTACAGCCCCTTGGGATCGCCGCCGAACAACTTCATCTTTTTGACGAGGTCGTCGGCATTTTTCTCCTCTTCACCCTGCTCCTTGACGAACCAATCTAAAAACTGCATGGTGCGGTAATCTTTGACCTCTGCCGCAGCCGCATAGATGGCGGAGATGAGCGAGGTGACGTAGCACTCGTGCTTGCGCCCTTCTGCCAAGGGAGCGGAGGCGTCGGCATATGCCTTGCCGGGCGCGTCGATAGCGGCAAAGGTGACGGGCACGCCGTTATCGATGAGGTAGCGGCGCATGGTCATGGCGTGGTCGCGCTCTTCCTGCGCCTGCACCTCATACCAATGCGCAAAGCCGGAAAGGCCTGCTTCTTCGTAATAATTGGCGAAGTCGAGGTACAGATAGGCGGAATAAAACTCCTTGTTGACCTGCTCGACGAGCAGGTCGGCTACTTTTTTATCTAACATAACAGAAAGACCTCCTGAAATAAATTTTACATATTGATGAGGACAAAACGACAGTGCACCCGCACGATGCCCACCCGCAGCTGCACAGGATCGTTTATTTCCCGATATAGAACACCCGCCGCAGCGACGAGGTGATCTGCCGCCAGCAATCTGCCAGCACCGCGTCGGTAAAGGCGCCCGTGTGGGCGCGCTCCTCTTCGAGGGTGAAGGGCACGGACAGGTCTTGCCATAAATCTACATAATGCTGGCACAGCCGCTCGGGGTTGTCGTATAAAAATACGAGGTTGTCGTACAAATACGGGCGGGTGAGGGAGAGGAAGTCCGTTTTGGCGGCGGCTTCTTCAAAGGCGTCGATGAGCGGGTCGAACTGCTTTTTCTCCTTTTTGGTGATGTGCGCCAAATACGAGAAGACGAGCTCGTCGCCGCGGATGCTGTAGATGCCGTCTACCGAATAAAACTGAAAGCCGTGCTCGTCGAAGAAGCGGAAAAAGGCGGCGTCTAACCCGTCGAACAGGGCGCTGCGCAGCCAATGCGCCGCCAATTTCAGGCGCAGATCCGCCTTTTCGACGTGGTAGGTGACCAGCGCCTGCAATTCATACCCGCGCCCCACGCGGTTGAGGGGGCGGGTGATCTTTTCTTCGGGGCGGGCGGGCGACTCATCCAGGCGGCACAGCGGCATCTTCCCGAAGGTCTCCAGCACCAGGCGCTCGTCCTCTTCGGAAAAGGCGCCCGCCAGAAAGGCGCACATGCCGCCGTTGAAGAGCGACTTCCGCGCTCCCTCGATCTCGGCGGGGTCGATGTTTTCCAATACCGAAGCGCTGCCCAGCACGGGGCTGATATAGCGGGAATCGAACCACAGCTCGCGCAAAATGTCCGCCGAACGGCCGTCGTAAAAGGCGTTTTCGAATATCTCGTTGCGGATGACGGGCAGCACGCGGTCGAACTCTGCCCTATCGTATTCGCGCTGCGACAGCATGGCGTGCAGCAGCCGCAGCTGGGGCGCGAACACCTCTTTGCGGCAGCTGAAGCTGAAGCACATGTAGTTGATGGCGGTATAGCCCATGATCTCGCTGCCGCGGGCGGTCATTTCGGCGTTGATCTGCGGGGCGCGGCGCTCGCCCGCACGCTCGAAGAACATATGCTCGACCAGATGATACACGCCGGGCGTGTATTCTGGCACGAAGGGCAGCACCACGGCAAAGGCCGCCGTCTGCAAGAGCGGCGCGCGGAACGAGACCAGGTGCGCGCCGTTGGGCATGCGGCCGCGGCGCTCGCAAAACTGTGACATATCTTTTTCACTCATAGCTCCTACAGTATAGCACATTTCTTTGGAAATGAAAAGGAAAAACGCCGCCCGTTACGGGGCACAAAGCGCCCGCGCCCAAATAAAGGGCATCTACGCGAAGCATTCCACCGAAACGCCGCACCGCAGCATAAATGGTAAATGTAGAATGTAAAATGTAAAATTTAGGATGAAATAAAAATATTTTATTCTAAATAATCCTCGCGCAAGCAAAACCACGCTTTTGCGCCCGCGCACTCAATTTGCGCGGCAGCGCTCTTGCGGGAAAGGTGAAGGCGGTGCGCGTTTTACAATAGTGTGCCCCCAAATGCGCACCGCCGAGGAAAACTCCGAACAGAAAACGCGCTATCTGCCGATAGCGCGTTTTGGTTGGGGTTTTCCTCAAATCACGGCGTTCCGCAGGCGTCAGCTCGCCGAGGAACGCGTGAACTTTTTTCGTGAATAATGTCAGCTCAAAAGAAATTGTGAGAACTTAAAATTAACACTCGAAAAAGGCAAAATCACACTTTTGCCTTTTTCACTTTACAGCGAGGAGCTGCACGAGGAAAGGTGAATGTGCCGCGCATTTATAAAAGGCGTGCCCCCAATCGCGCGGCACAGAGGGAAACCCCGCGGCTAGCCGTACGGCGCCCCGCGGGGTTTTCTTCAAATCACGGAAAATCGCAGGCAGCATCCTGCCGAGATTTTCGTGAAAAGTGTCACATCCTCGCCGCTACGGCCTGCAAGAAGGCGCGGGAGGAGAGCTTTTTGGGCGCGATGCCCTCGGCGTGGAAGAGCGGGATGAGATCGCCCGTCATTTCCCCTTCTTCGATGGTGCGCACGGTGGCCTCTTCCAGCTTTTTGGCAAACAGGACGAGGTCGGGCGTGCCGTCCAGTTCGCCGCGCTTGGCGAGGGCGCCCGTCCAGGCGAAGATGGTGGCGACGGAGTTGGTAGACGTCTCTTCCCCCTTCAGATGCTTATAATAGTGGCGGGTGACGGTGCCGTGCGCCGCCTCAAACTCGTAATTGCCGTCGGGCGAGACGAGCACGGAGCTCATCAGCCCCAGCGAGCCGTAGGCGGTGGCGACCATGTCGCTCATCACGTCGCCGTCGTAGTTCTTGCACGCCCAGAGGATGCCGCCTTCCGAGCGGACCACGCGCGCTACGGCGTCGTCGATGAGGGTGTACATGTATTCGATGCCCGCCTTTTCAAACTTATCCTGATATTCGCGGGCGTAGATATCGGCAAAGATATCCTTGAAGCGGTGGTCGTACTTTTTCGAGATGGTGTCTTTGGTGGCAAACCACAGGGGCATCTTCACGTCCAGGGCGTAATTGAAGCAGGAACGGGCAAAACTTGCGATGGAAGCATCGAGGTTGTGCACCGCCTGCACGATGCCGCCGCCGTTTTTGAAATCCTGCACCAGGAGCTTTTCTTTGACGCCGCCCTCCCCGTCTTCGATGACGAGGTACGCCTTATCGCCTGCAGAGGTGCGCGTTTCCACGCCCGAATACACGTCGCCATAGGCGTGACGGGCGAGGATGATGGGCTTTTTCCAGCCGGGGATATAGGGGGTGATGCCCTTGGCGAGGATGGGGGCGCGGAACACGGTGCCGTCTAAGATGCGGCGGATGGTGCCGTTGGGGCTCTTCCACATCTGTTTGAGGCGGTACTCCTCCACCCGCTGGGCGTTGGGGGTGATGGTGGCGCACTTGACGCCCACCTTATACTTTTTGTTGGCTTCCGCCGCCTCGACGGTCACCTTGTCGTCGGTGGCGTCGCGGTTGGGCAAACCCAAGTCGTAATACTCCGTTTTCAGGTCCACATAGGGGCAGATGAGGTCTTCTTTGATCCACTGCCAGAGGATGCGGGTCATTTCGTCGCCGTCCATTTCGACGACGGGGTTCTTCATCGCAATTTTAGCCATGTGCGATCTCCTTTTTTCTGCAAAATGATTGTTCCCCGTTATTGTATCAAAAATCGCCGCCAAACACAAGCGTTTATCGCCGCCATTCCCCCCTCGGCGCGCAAAAGGGCATATTTTGCCGCTCCCTTTCGGAAGCGGTAGGAAGGCCGCTCTCCTTTGGAAGTGATCCCCCCCCCGCACGGGAGCAGAAAAAAAGCCGCCGTCGCGAAAGCGATAAAAAAGCCGCCCTTTCGCGGGAATAGTAGAAAAACCGCCCCCATACGGGATCGCCCCTCGCGCAGGCGGGGCAAATAGAAAGCAAAGCCCCCTCGCGCAGGCGAGGGGGCAAAAAGCGGAAAGGGTCATTCTTTAACAGAAACGGGAGCGGGGCGCTTCCCCCTTTCTTCGGGAAGATATTTGGAATTGACGCGCATGGCGTTGAGGATGGCGATGACTGCCACGCCCACGTCGCCGAATACAGCCAGCCACATATTGGCGATGCCGACGGCGGAGAGGATGAGGATGACGACTTTGACGGCGATGGAAAAGACGATGTTTTCCATGACGATCGCCATCGTCTTTTTGGCGATGCGCTTGGCAAGGGGCAGGCCGCGCAGATCGTCTTGCATGAGCACGATGTCGGCGGCCTCGATGGCGGCGTCGCTGCCCGCGCCGCCCATGGCGATGCCGATATCCGAGCGCATGAGGACGGGCGCGTCGTTGATGCCGTCGCCGACGAAGCAGAGCACCTCTTTTTTGTCCTTGGCGGCGAGCATGCCCTCCACCTCTTCCACCTTATTTTGCGGAAGCAGCGAAGCCTTATAGCCCGTGAGCCCGATCTGCTTTGCCACGCTCTCCGCGATGGCCTCGTTGTCGCCGGTCAGCATCACCGTCTTACAGCCCATGCCGTTCAGCTGCGATACGACCTCTGCCGCCTCCGGCTTCACCTCGTCGGCGATGAGGAGAGAGCCCGCAAAGCGCCCGTTTTCCGCCACATACACCACGGTGCCGACGCCTTCTTCCTTCCGATACGGGACGCCGTACCGTTCCATCAGCTTGCCGTTGCCGCAGAGGATGACGCTGCCCTTCTTTTCGGCGACGACGCCGCAGCCCGCGATGTTGGTGAGGGTATAGCCGCCCTCGGTCTGTTTGCCGTACCGCGCGGCGACGGACCTGGCGATAGGGTGAGAGGAATCATGCTCGGCGATGGCGGCGAGGCGCAGCACCTCTTCGGCGTCCTCTGCGGGCGAAATTTTCGCCACGGCGAAGTTGCCCTTGGTGAGCGTGCCCGTCTTGTCGAACACGAAGATGTCAGCGGCGTTGAACTTTTCCAGATAATTGGAACCCTTGACGAGGATGCCGTAGCGCGACGCCGCGCCGATGCCCGCAAAGAAGGAGAGGGGGATGGAGATGACCAGCGCGCAGGGGCAGGACACGACGAGGAAGGAAAGCGCCCTGTACACCCATGTGGACCAGTCCATGGTGATCAGCCCCGGCACGATGGCCAAGAGCAGCGCCACCGCGCAGACGACGGGCGTATAGTATTTGGCAAATTTGGTGATGAAGTTTTCCGCCTTCGACTTCTGGTCGGCGGCGTTTTCCACCAGTTCCAAAATTTTAGAGACGGTCGAATCGTAAAATTCCTTTTCCACCCGCACCGTCAGCTGCGAGGTGAGGTTGACGCTGCCGCTGACGATCTCGCCCCCTTCCAACGCCTCGCGCGGGAGCGATTCGCCCGTCAGCGCCTTGGTATCGAGGGCGGAAGCGCCTTTGACGACCACGCCGTCCAGCGGCACCTTTTCGCCGGGGTTGACGAGGATGGTATCCCCCACCTTGACCTCGGCAGGGTCTACCCTTTTGAAAGTGCCGTCCGCCTGCATGAGGTTGGCATAGTCGGGGCGGATATCCATGAGGGCGGCGATGGACTTCCTTGACCTGCCCGTGGCGTAAGACTGGAACCATTCGCCCACCTGGTAAAACAGGAGCACGGCGCAGGCTTCGTCGAAGCCCTCGATCTCCTGCCCCGTGACGCCGCGGTAGATGGCGAGGGCGAAGGCGCCCAGGGTCGCCACGCACATCAAAAAGTTTTCGTCGAACACCTGCCCGTGGGCGATGTTGCGCACCGCCCGCCACAGCACGTCGTACCCGATGAGAAGATACACCGCCAGGTACAGGCAGAAGGGAAAGACCCACGCGGCAGGGCCTTGCAGCACGCCGCCCAGCCCCCCTGCCATCGCCTTATCCACAATAAATACGGCCAAAAACAGCGCCAGGGCGATGGCGATGCGGATGAGATTTTTTTTGTCCTTTCGGCTCATGGAAGAACGCTTCATACAAGACCTCTGAATGGAATCGGCTTTTTTGTCAACGAACGATCGTGCAGTCGGGCTCTACCTTTTTGCACGCCTTGACGACGTTGTCCATGATCTCTTCAAAGCGGCCCTCGTCGGCGTCGATAGACATCCTCTGTCCCATAAAGCTGATGCTGACTTCGTTGACGCCGTCGATCTTTGCCACGGCGCGCTCCATCTTGGCGGCGCAGTTGGCGCAGTCGAGATCTTCCAATCTGTACACTTTTTTCATAAGAAATCCTCCTTGCCCCGCCCTTTTGCGCGGGGCGTTTTATTTGAATAATTATATGATTGAACAAATGTTCAATTATCGGCGATAAAAAAACGGCGCTGCTGCGGCCTATGCGGCGGAACAGGGCGCCGCCGATAAAACGGCGGCTGCGGGCGCCCGCGGGGATGTGCCCCACGGGGCGCGCCGCCAAAAACCGCCGCCCGCCCCCCGAAGGGAGGCGCAACGCAGCAAGCCCGCGCGCCTGAAATACAGGGCGCATATGCGGGCTTTCCCCTACCTGCCTTCGTTGACGTGGGTGAGGCCGTATTCCATGATCTTGGTGACGTGGTCGTCATCGAGGGAATACTTGACCTCTTTGCCCTCTTTGGTGCCCTTGACGAGCTTTGCCCCCCGCAGCACCCGCAGCTGGTGCGAGACCGCCGAAACGCTCATGCCTAAGACCTCTGCGATCTCGCCCACGCACAAGTCGCGCAGCTGCAGACAGCCCAAAATTTTAGCGCGGGTCGAGTCGCCGAACATCTTGAAGAGGTCGGCAAGGTCGGCAAACGTCTCGTCGGGCGGCAGCCGCCGCCGGATATTTTCGGTATACGTCATGTCTGCCGCATCTTCCGGCTGCTTTTTATCTTCCATCCGCCTCTCCTTTTCGTTTTTTCTCTTTGAAATTCATTTTGAATTTCCCCTTGGGCTTCCCCTTGGGCTTCCCTTGAGCTTCCCTTGAGCTTCCCTTGAGCTTCCCTTGAGCTTCCCCTTCTGACTTTCTTTCTGAAACTCTCGATTCTAAGTTCTCACTGTCCGCCGCCGAACACTTGAATACTTCTTCAAATGTTCAATAATAGTATATACCGAACGATGTATTTTGTCAACCGTTTGGAGAAGCATTTTTTGTTTTTTTTGAAATATTTCCGCCGCATTCGGAACGGCTCACCGTTCTGTACAAGATCCCTCGACCGGCGTTCGGGGTGACAAGGGGGAGGCTTTTTTGACGCCGTCCATAATTTACCATTCTAAATTTTACATTTACCATTTAGGGCATGAGGGCCTTCGACTCGCTTTGCTCGCCAAAGGCGGCCGAAAGGCCCGCATCGCTGCGAGCCTCTCGTGGAGAAATGTATTGTGTTGAAGAATGGCCTAAATTATGCAAACGGGTTTTCCGTCTTATAGCGGACGCCCGCGGGCTGATTGTAACCGATCTCTTCCACGGGCACGCCGATGTACTTGAACACCTCGTACAGCGCCTTCCCAAAGTGCCCGAACGCCACCGCGCCGTGGTGCGGGTAGTTGCCTTCGATGAGCACATGGCGGTAGAAGCGCTTCATTTCGGGGATGGCGAAGATGCCGATGGAGCCGAAGGAATGCGTTCTGACGGGCAGGACCTCGCCCTGCGCCACATACGCGCGCAGCTTGCAATCTGCCGTGCTCTGCAGGCGGAAGAAGGTGATGTCGCCCGGGGCGATGTCCCCTTCCAGCGTGCCCTGCGTGACCTCTTCGGGCAGCGAGCGCGCCATGATCAGCTGGTACTTCATCTCGCAGAAGCACAGCTTTTTGGAGCAGGTGTTGCCGCAGTGGAAGCCCATGAAGGTATCGGTGAGCTCGTACGGATACTTGCCCTCGATATCCGCTTTATACAAGTCCTTGGGGACGGTGTTGTTGATGTCCAAAAGCGTCACCGCGTCTTCCGAGACCACGGTGCCGATGAATTCGGACAGGGCGCCGTAGATATCGACCTCGCAGGAGACGGGGATGCCGCGGCCGGTGAGGCGGGAGTTGACGTAGCAGGGCACGAAGCCGAACTGCGTCTGGAAGGCAGGCCAGCACTTGCCGGCGATGGCGACGAATTCGCGCGAGCCTCTGTGCGCTTCGACCCAGTCGAGAAGGGTCAGCTCGTACTGCGCCAGCTTGGGCAAAATGTCCGGCTTTTTGTTGCCGGCGCCCAGCTCTTTGGCCATATCCTCGACTACGGCGGGGATGCGCTCGTCGTTATCGTGTTTATGGAAGGCTTCAAACAGGTCTAATTCGGAATTTTCTTCGATCTCCACGCCCAGGTTATACAGCTGCTGGATGGGAGCGTTGCAGGCGAGGAAGTTGGTGGGGCGCGGCCCGAAGGAGATGATCTTCAAATGCTTCAAAGCATACACGGCGCGGGCGATGGGCAAAAATTCGTGCAGCATGTCGGCGCACTCCTCCGCGTCGCCCACGGGGTATTCGGGGATATATGCCTTGACGCCGCGGATCTTCAAATTATACGAGGCGTTGAGCATGCCGCAGTACGCGTCGCCGCGCGAGCTTGCCAGGGTGGGGATGTCCTCTTCCGCCGCCGCAAAGAACATGACGGCGCCGCCCACCTTTTCGGAAAACTCTTTGGCGAGCATGGTCTCGGAAATTTCCGGGCCGAAGTTGCCGAGGTACACCGCGAGGGCGTTGCAGCCCGCCTTCTGCACGTCGGCAAGGGCCTGCTGCATGTGGATCTCGCTTTCGACGATGCACACGGGGCATTCGTAGATATTTTCTTTGCCGTATTTGGCTTCATATGCCGCCACCAGCGCCTTGCGCCTGTTGACGGAAAGAGATTCGGGGAAGCAGTCGCGCGAGACGGCGACGATGCCTACTTTGACGTTGGGGATGTTCAACATGATACAGATACCTCCGCTATGGTTCCTGATATATGAGTTTTTTATTTATTGTTCGGATACGGTGGAGAGGGAAATGGAGACAAAATCGGGTTTCCCCTTGCCGCAGAAGGTGAAGTACAGCGGTTTTACGCCCTTTTCGATATGCAAGGGGGCGTAGAAGGTCTGCGTGCCCTGCGCGCAGGAAACGGGGATCTCGGCCACGGGCGAACCGTCTCTGCGGTCCCTGACCACCATCTTGCCCATCGCCCTGCCGCGCATGGTGACGCCCACGCGGTTGCAGCCTTCAAAATCGAAATATTTGAAGCCCGCCGTGCTGCCGTCGCAGAAGTTGGCGATGTACTGGTCGCCCGCCTCTTCGCGGTCCTTGCCCGACTGGGTGAAGTACGGGCGCTTGCCCTTGCCCTTCTTCAACACGCCGCTGAAATAGTTGCCGCGCTCGGAATAGAGGTTGCAGGCGATGTAGGCGCCGTATTCCCCTTCCGCCTTGAGCGGGCCGCCGTTGAGGCCGCAGGAAGTCATCTCCGCCTGCGAGAACGAGCCGTTTTCAAAGGCGATCTGTTCGGCGCACGCCTGGCGCGAGAAGGCGTGGCGGTTGGTATGGCGGTGATAGAAGACATAATATTTGCCGCCGATCTCGACCACGCTGCCGTGGGTGTTGCCCGTGACGTTGAGGGCGCCTGCCACGTCGTTGACGCCGGGCATGCCGATGTCGCCGTTGGAGACGAGGGTGCCGCCGAAGCGGAAGCCTTCCAAGGGCTTATCGCTCACCGCCCAGCACAGCTCGTGGCCGCCGAAGGCGCTGTAGATGAAGTAATATTTGCCGCCGAATTTGCGCATGGACGAGGCTTCGAAAAATTCGTGCCCTTCGTACGGGGTGCCGACGCCGTCCGTCTTGCCCAAAACGCCGATATAGGCGGGGCCGCTCTTGATGGTGAGCATGTCCGGCTCCAGTTCGAAGCCCATCGCCCCGTGCGGCGAGGGTTTATGCCCGCCCAGCAAAATGCGGGGATAGTTGACGGGACCGAAGCCCGTATACAGGTAAATTTTGCCGTCTTCGTCCACGAACACGCCGGGGTCGAACTGCAAGGGCTCGTCCTTTTTGCCCAGCAGCGTACCGTCTGCATACTTCACATGCCCGTAGTACTCGTACTTGCCGGCGGGCGTATCGCACACCGCCACGCAGATGAGCCCGCGGTAACCGAGGAAGTAGTACAGGTAATACCTGCCGTCTGCGCCGCGGCACACGTCGGGCGCGTACATGGCGTTCATCATGCCCGGCCTGCCGTCGGGGTCCTGATCGCGGCGGTAGATGGTGCCTTCGAACCGCCAGTCGGACAGATCGTCTACGGGCGCGCTCCAGCACACATAGTCGAGCAGGCAGAACGAGACGCCGTCGAACTGGTCGTGCGAGCCGTACACATACACCCTATCGCCGAACACATGCGGCTCGCCGTCGGGCACATACTCCCAACTGGGCATATACGGGTTGACTGCTTGGTTTTTCATCATTGCCTCCTTAACTTTTGTTGCGGCATCCGCACTTTCAAAGCGCCGCCGCTTCCCTTTGTTTTCATTTATAATGATAATACACTCCGCCCCCGTTTGCAAGTGCAAAGATGCGCTCGGCATATGACAATCTTGCGGTTTATCGCTTTTCATTGACAAGGCGGCAAAAACCTGCTAATATAGAAGCATGGAACAGAACACGGAAAACAGCAACCGCTTTGAAGTGGTATCGTACGACAAGATCAAACACCTCAACCTGTTTTTGAACAACATCGTCTACCGCGGCTTCCACATCCATAACGAGCTGGAACTGCTGTGCGTATTCCGCGGCAGCTGCACCATCGTGGCGCGCGGCAACGCCATCGAGGCGAAGGCGGGCTCGGTGGTGCTCGTCGGCCACAACGTGGTGCACGCCATCCGCGCGGACGGCGGGGCAGACTTTTTGGTGGTGCAGATCTCGCGGCATATACTGGGGGAATACTTCCCCGCCCTCAAGACCACCTACTTTGAGGCGTTCGATTTGGCGGCGGCCCTCCCTGCCGGCGAGCGCGCCCGCCTGTGGGGGCACCTGTACCGCCTCGCCCGCCACTACATAGAAGGAGACGCGCTGTACCAGCTGCACTGCATCGCCGCCGCGGCGGAGCTTTTGTGCGCCGTGTACCGCAACGCCCCCCACTCTTCGGTGTACAATACCGCCGATTATCTGGCGCGCAAGCGCGCGGAACAGCGCATCGCCCGCATCTGCGAGACCATCAACGACAATTACGACGGCAAGATCACCCTCACCGAGATCGCCGAAGCGGAGGGGCTGACGCCCACCTATCTTTCTCACTTTTTCCGCGACCACTTCGGGGTGAGCTTTCAGGAATATCTCAACAACGTGCGCTTCGACAACGCCCTGCGGCTGATCGCCGACAAGCAGCTTTCGATGAACGAGATCGCGGCGCTGTGCGGGTTTTCGGAAGTGAAATACATGGCAAAGATGTTCCGCAAGCGCTTCAACTGCACCCCGCGCGAATTCAGCAGACGCCGGCCCGCGCCCGCGCGCGGCGTGCTGCGCGACGAAGAGACGGGCGAATCGGTCTACGCCCCGGCAGAGAGCCTGCGCCTTTTGGAACAGTACGTGCTGCCGTTTACCAAGATCGGCGGCGATAAGCCGAACGGCTGACCCCGCCACAAAAGTGCGCCGCATCCGCGACGCGCCCCTCTTCACCAAAATATCCGCCCCCGCGTGCACCGCACGCGGGGGCTTTTTTATTGCCGCACGTCCTCTTCCGTTGCCGCGTTCATTTCTGCCTCTTTTCACAGCTGCGGCCAGATGGTATCGTAGATGGCGCGGAAGATGAGCGGCACATGGCGGCTTTCGGAGACGACGGTGACCACTGCTTCTTTTTCGGGAAAGACAATGGAGAGCTGCCCGTTTTTGCCGTCTGCGCGGAAGGAGTTCTTTTCTCCCATCCAGAAAAAGTACCCGTACGGCGCCGCCGACTGCGGGCGGGTGCACTCTTCCAGCCAGGCGGCATCCAGCAGCTGCTTCCCTTCCCAATTCCCCTTTTGCAGGCAGAACAGCCCGAAGCGGTGCAGCTCGGAGAGGGTGAGCATCAGCCCGCTCGAGCCGAAGGTGTTGCCGAGGGGGTCCACTTCCCAGGTCGGGCGGCGGATGCCGAGGGGCGCGAACAGGCGCGGGGTGAGGTACTGCACCAAGTCGCACCCCGCCCGCCGCTGCACGAGCATGCCCGCCAGGTAGGGCCCTGCGTTGCTGTACACGAATTTGCTGCCGGGGGCATGGGGGAAGGGAAAGGAAAGCGCCAGCTTCACCCAGTCGTCCTCTTCGTACAGGGGGCGGAAGGGGCCCATCAGTTGGGCGCGGTCCTGCCCCAGGCACATGGTGAGGAGGTCGCGCACTTTGGCCTTTTGCAAATTCTCGCAAGGAGACGCGGGCAGGCTGCCTGCAAACGCCTCGCACAGCGGCTCATCGATGGAGAGCAGCCCCTCCTGCACGGCAAAGCCGACGGCGCAGGCCACAAAACTCTTGGAGGCGGAATACACGTTGCGCCGCACCTCTTCGTCCCACGTCTGATAGGCGAGCTGCTCTCCCCCGCGCGTCACCTTGAGGCCGAACACGCCGACCAGCTTCGCCACTTCTGCAAAATATGTAATGTCCATGTTGCTTCTCCCGTATATAGTTGAAAATGATAAATGGTGAATGGTGAATGTAGAATGTAAAATGTAAAATGTAAAATTTTGGACGCCTTAAAATAAATAAGGAAAAAATGGAAATCGACGTTTTTCCCTTTTGCAAACAATTTCTGCGCGTCCGAAAGCCGCGCCTTTCGGTAAGCGCACCCCATTTGCCGCATACCTGCGGCTTTTGCAGGAAAGGTGAAGGCGCGGCATTTTTATTCCAAACAAATACGCAAAAAAAGGAAAAACGACGCTTTTTCCTTTTTTCCCTTATAAGCATACGGATGAGGGTGAAGCCGCGCGGCGTTCTATAACTGGTGTGCCCCTAAATGCCGCGCGGCGAGGGGAGAAACCGTTGCAGAGCCGCCGCATAGGCGGTGAACAACAGGTTTCCCCCTTCCTCTCGACAATTTCTTTCGTCAGCTCGAAAGAAATTGTGAGAACTTCACGGCGAGGAACGCATGAACATTTTACTCCACCCACACCGCGCGGACGCGGGCTTCCAGCAGCAGGCTGCCCTCTTCGCCGCGGCAGCAGCAAAACTCTTCTACCCGCACAGGCTCTCCGGAAGCGCCCAGCGCCTGCGCCTTTTCAGTCGCGTCCTGCAGGGCGGCCGTCAGCAGTTCGCCGTACATCCCCTCGCCGCGGCAGACGGGCAGGGCGCGGATATGCCGCAGCCCCGCCTCCGCCAGGACGCGGCAAAGCTCGGCGGCTTTGCCCGCGTCTTCACAAGAAAAGCGGAAGTTGTGTTCCGCCGTATAGCCGGAGCTCCCGCACGGCCAGGCGCAGGACGATTCTTCTTCCACCTCGCCGTACGGCGCAAACGCCTGCCGCACCGCTTCGGCCGCCTGTTCACAGCGCTCGGAGGCTTCCTGCATGCTCTCGCCCGCCGCCTCGACGCCGCCGAACAGCACCAGCCCGTCCGCTTCCGCCTGCCTGCGCGCCACGCCCGTCACGGCGATCGCCTTCGGGCGCGTGCCGTCCGCTTCCGCAGGGGCGCGGCCTTGCTCCGCTCTGCCCGGCTCCGCGCCTTCCCGCGGCTGCTTTGCAGGGGGAAGAAGGAAGGGCTTCTCCGCCCCGCTTTCCCCTTCCGAATCCGTCTCTTCCAAAAGCGAACAGCCGAACGCCGCCGCGTCCTCGCCCGCCGGCGGCAGCAGCACAAACGCCTGCTCGCTGCCCGCAGGCAGGCGCAAAGACGCTGCCTGCGCCCCGCCTACAACTGCACACGCCGCCGAGAGCCCATCGCCCTCCGCCGCCGCGGTTTGCTCCGCACCCGCTGCGCACGCCGCCGAAGCCTGCCTCGAAAACGCCGCCGGCAGCTGCCATGCGGCAAAGCCTACCGCCGCGCCGAGCGCGCAGGCGGCCAAACCCGCCGCCATCTTTTTTACCATACAATTGCCCTCCTTTGGGTTTTATTCCCCTACTTTGGGCAATTTTACCGCTTTTATACGCCGCGGCGAAGTTCATTCGCAAAAATTTTCGGCGCGGCGCGACAGTAAGCGCGGCCGTACAACAACAAACTTTATAAAACTACTCCCTTCTCCCCTTCCCGCGGCAGGTGCGCAGCACGCCGCAGTTTGCCAGCATCTTTTTGCCGGCGCGGGCGCGGTAATCGCAGATGCCCTGTTCGATGAGCGCCGTCAGCACCTGCCCGAAGCCGGCAAGTTTTTCGCTCGCCAGATACCACGCCAGGGCGCCGGGCACGGTGTTCATCTCGTTGAAATACACTTCCCCTTCCGAAAGCAAAAAATCTGCCCGCACGATGCCCGTCATCTCCGTGCGGCGGTACAGCAGCTTTGTGTATCCGCGCACCTTTTCGGAAAGCGCCGGGGGGATGTCGGCGGGGAAGGTGCCGCCGCCCGTCTTGGCGGTACCCATGTATTTGTCGGCAAAGGTGAGGAATTTATGCTCGGTCTTCGGCTCTTCGCAGGGGGTGACGACCACTTCTTCCCCCTTTTTATAGGCAGCGCAGTTGACCTCCCGCCGCTTTTCCAGAAATTTTTCGGCGATGACGGCGGTATCGTAGGCGAACGCCGCATTGAGGGCGAAGGTGAGGCGGGCGCGGTCTTCCGCCACCGAAATGCCGATGCTGGAACCGGAGCGCACGGGCTTGACGATGACGGGGTATTTGAGCCGCTCTTCTATGCAGCGGACGGCGAAGGCGGAACGGCGGGCGTAGTCTGCCTCGCAGATGCGCAGCCACGGCAGCACGGGCACGCCCAAAGAGCGGGCGATGAGCTTTGCCGCCGCTTTATCCATGAACACGGAAGAGGGCATGATCCCGGGCGAAGCGCAGGGGATGCCGTTGAGGTCCAACAGCCCCGCCACGGCGCCGTCTTCGCCGCCGCGGCCGTGGCAGCAGTTGAGGGCGCCGTCGAGGCGGCACAGTTCGCGCCACTTTTTGCCGTGCCGCTCGTACAGGCGGCCTTCGGCAATGGCGGCGGGGATAAACCGCCGCCGCCCTTCGCGAAAGTTTTCAGTATCCAGCAGCGCCTTTCCCGTAAAAAAGCCGCCGTTTTGAGCAATATACACCGGCCACACCGCATAGCGCGCGCCGTCTAACAGGTTCGCCGCCATCACGCCCGTGACGATGCTGACCTCGTTTTCAGACGACAAGCCGCCGAACACCACCGCGATATTTTTTTGCATAAAAGCACCTCCGCTGAAAAATTTTTCGCTTTGGTGCTGCCGATGGTTTTTTGAATGTAGAATGAAAAGCCGAAAGGCTTTGCCTTGCATGTAAAGTGTAGAATTGTATATGGTAAATGTAGAATGTAAAATTTTGGAAAGATTAAAACATTTTTCAATTCGTCCTCAACTTTACATTCTACATTTTGATAAGACCCGTTCGACTGCGCGGAAAAACAGGGCTCCCGAAAATCGCAGCGGAGCGAGATTTTTGGGAAAGAGGAGCGGCAGGCGCAGCGGGCAAGGCGGCAAGCATAGCGCGCCGCCTGCTTTGGCGCCTTGATGCGACGAGGCGGCGAGGGGTGAAACCGTTGCAGAGCCGCCGTAGGGCGGCGAACAACAGGTTTCCCCCTGTCTCACGGAAAATTCTTTTGTCAGCTCAAAAGAATTTTCGTGAACAACTCTTAATTATATATATCCGGCAGATCGTTCAAAAACAGCACTGTGTCGCCGGGCTGCAATTCTTCCGCCAAAATGTCCTGCGCCTTTTGGAGCGTGGGCACCACGCTGAGCGCGGCGGCGTCGCCCCCGGCCGCCAGGTACCCTTGCTTGACGGCGGTGACCAGCGTTTCTCCCACCAAAATGACGCGGTCCAGCCCCGCCATCTTTCCGCCGAGGGCGGCGTTCTCTTCCCCTTCCAACACCCCCAGCTCCACGAGCCCGGGCGTCACCACAAAGCGCCTGCCGCCGAAGGTGCGCAGCACGTCGAGCGCGGCGGCCGCCCCGCGGACGTTGGCGTTGTAGGCGTCGTCTAAGATGTTGATGCCACCCACCACGCTCAGCTGCAGGCGGTGCGGCACGGGCTGCAGGGCGGCGATGCCGGAGAGGATGCGCTCGCGCTCCACCCCCAATTTATCGGCGAGGGCGGCGGCGAGGGCGATGTTTTCGGCGTTATGCGCCCCCAAAAGAGCGGCATGCACGGGCTCTTGCAGGATGCCCAGCGCCAGCTTGAAATCGATGCCTTCGGGGGAGCAATGCACGTCGAAGGCGCCGTATTCGCCGTGCGCGCCCACGGTGACCTTGACAAGGCCCGCCGCGGCGGGGTCGAGCTTTGCGGTAAATTCGTCCTGCCCGATGACGGCGAACCCGCCCGACTTGGTGCCGCGCAAAATTTCGCCCTTGGCGGCGACGATGCCCTCCACGCTGCCGAACGATTCGAGGTGCTGCGGGCAGATGCCCGTGACGATGCAGTGGTCGGGCACCACCAGGTCGCACAGAGCGGCGATGTCGCCGCGGTAACGCGCGCCCATCTCGGCGATGAACACGTCGTATCCGTTCAAATCGACGTCTTCAATGGCCTTGGCGATGCCGAGCGGGGTGTTGTACGAGGCGGGGGTGGCGAACACGCGGTACTTTTCGGAGAGGATGCCCGCCAAAAAGTTCTTCACGCTGGTCTTGCCGCAGCTGCCCGTGATGCCGATCTTGATGCAGCCGGCGGACGCCAGCTTTTTGCGGGCGGCGGCGATGTATTTTTTATTTTTGGAAGAAGAAAAGGGCGTTTCCAGCGCGTTCGCAAGGCGCAGGCAGGCGGGCAGACACAGGGGCACCGCCGCCAGCAGGATAAAGCGCAGCTGCGCGGCGATGGCGTAGTCTTCCAAAAGATAATGCGAGACCGCCCTGCCGCCGACGATGAGGACGAGCGAGAGCACGAACAGCACCAAAATATCCAGCGCAAAGATGCGGCGGACGCGCGCCGTTTTGACCAGCTCTACCTTGAGCGCGTGCCTGTTTGCAAACCTGTAAAGGATGCAAAAGAGCGGCACGGGAAAGAGGGACACATACGCCGCCCATTTCCCCGCGAAGGAAAAGCAGACGCCGATGACCGCCATGGATAAGAGGATGAGGAAGGCCAAAAGCGTATAGCGCGAGCGGGTCATGTTGCCCTTGCGGCGCACCCAAACAGCGAACTTTTTTCCGCCGTAATTTGCCTGCTGCAGCGCGCCCAGCATAGTGTGCGCGCACAGCGCGAACAATACGGCGCAAATGAGTGCCGCCGCCAAGTATTCGATGATGTCTGCGATCTCAAACATAAGCCTGTTCAGCTCCTTGCCGAAAATTTTTTGTGAGTAATTGACCTGATCGTGAGTAAAGGAAAAGTGTAAAATAAAATGTAAAATGTAGAATGTAAAATGTAAAATTTTGGACGGTTTCAAAAAAGGCTCCCACCTGTCATCCTGAGGAGCGAAGCGACGAAGGAGCCCCCCTTCTTGTCATCCTGAGGAACGAAGTGCCCCCAGCCCTGTCATCCTGAGTAAGTGCGGCGAAGCCGCACGCATCGTAGGATCTCTGAAAACAATACCGTCCTTGTCATCCCGAGCGCCAGTCGAGGGATCTTGTGTAGAACAGTTACCCGTTCCGAACACGGTAAAAAATGTAAAATGTAAAATGTAAAATGTAAAATTTTGGACGGTTTCAAAAAAGGCTCCCACCTGTCATCCTGAGGAGCGAAGCGAAGAAGGAGCCCCCCTTCTTGTCATCCTGAGGAACGAAGTGCCCCCCAGCCCTGTCATCCTGAGTAAGTGCGGCGAAGCCGCACGCATCGAAGGATCTCTGAAAACAAAACCGTCCTTGTCATCCCGAGCGTCAGTCGAGGGATCTTGTGTAGAACGTTAAAGCCATTCCGAACACGCCTCTACACATGGCTTCCCCCTTAGGGGGAAGCTGGCGCGAAGCGCCTGATGAGGGGATACCGTCTTTGTTTTGGGCGGAGTGGATATAGCAAGGATGATACAACCCTCATCCTCGTCGCGCCAAGGCGCTATGGCAGGCGGCTCACTATGCTTGCCGCCTCGCCTGTTGCGCCTGCCGCTCCTCTTCCCAAAAATCTCGCTTCGCTGCGATTTTCGGGAGCCCTATAAAATGCGAGCCGAAGGATCTCTGAAAATAATGCTCGAAAAAGGCAAAACCACGCTTTTGCCTTTTTCACCCTACAGCGGGGAGCTGCCCGCAGGAAAGGTGAATTTGCGCGGCGTTTATAAACGAGAGCCCTTAAATCGCCGCGCAAAGAGGAAAACTCCGATTGCTCCGAGCTGCAAGCGCGGACAATGGGGTTTTCTTCAAATCACGGCGTTCCGCAGGCAGCAGCCTGCAGAGGAACGCGTGAACCGCATTTCCTATATCTCCTTCCCCATCACCACGGCGTCTTCGCCGTCGCCGTAGTAGCGGGGGCGAACGTACTTGCCGACATAGCCGTGGCGCAGGTACAGCAGCATGGCGTCGGCATTGGAGACGCGCACTTCCAAAAAGATGCGGCGCACCCCCAGCTGCCGCGCGCGCTCTTCTAAACGGCGCAGCAGTTCGCCCCCCACGCCCCGCCCGCGGCAGCGCGCGTCTACGGCGATGTTGGCAAGATCCGCCTCCTCGCCGGCGATGCCCGTCAAAAAGGCATAGCCTACCACCTCGCCCCCCTCTTCGGCGGCGATGGTGGCGGTATTGGGGCTGATAAAGCTGTCGGCGAGCATCTGGAAGCTCCACGGATCGGAAAAGCACTGCTGTTCGAGCGCCGCAATTTCGCCGATGTCGGCATACGTCCATGTACGGTAAAGCATATTTTTTCCCTTCGTTCTGTTTATAATATCTTATTGAATGAAACTGTCGGCGCCGCATGCGCGACGCGCCCAACGCGTGTAAATGATAAATGTAGGATTTTGAAAGGGATAAAAATATTTCGATCCCTTTCCTTCTACAAAAACTCCTCCGCCACGGCGTTGAACGCCTGCGGGTGTTCGCAAAAGCAAAAATGCGTGCCGGGCAGCCATACCAGCTGCGCGCCGGGCGTTTCCGTCACAAGCCGTTCCGCCATGTACGGCGGGGTGACGGCGTCTTCCTTCCCGAACACATATAAGACGGGCACGCGGATGCGGGGCAGGAGCGGGGTGAGGTCTTCGTTCACGATCTTTTTGAAGCTCTCGCGCATGACAGGCGGCAGAGAGCGGTACTCCGCCGAGCCGAAGCGGCGGGCGGCAAAGCGGGGCGCGACGCGGCGCACGGCGCGGTAGGCAGCCACTTTGGCGCGGTAGGCGGCACCCCTGTGCGGAGGCACGCCCGCGCAGCCCGTGAGGAGGGCGCGGCTGAAGGGGTTTTCTTCCGAAGCCAAAAGCTTGAGCGCCACCCTGCCGCCGAAGGAATGGGCGATCAGGCGCGCCCTATCGATGCCCAGCTCCCGCAGCAGCGCCAGCGTGTGGGCGGCATAGTCGCCGACCGACCACGGCTGTGGCAACGCCGCGCTCTTGCCCATGCCCCAAAAATCGAACGCCGTCACCCGAAAACGGCGGGAAAAGCGCTCGATCTGGTAATAAAAGCTCTCTTTGGAAGAGAGGTAGCCGTGCAAAAACACGAGCGGCTCGCCCTCCCCCTTTTGCAGCAGCGACACGGAAGCAAGTTCAGCCAAGCACGACCTCCGAAAAACGATCTATCGCCTTCTTTTGTGCCGACGCCGCAACACAACCAAGTTCTCACAATTTTTTTCGAGCTGACGAAAGAAATTGTGAGAACTCTTCAGCGTTGTTGATTTGATATCCTTTCCGGTGGATTGGAAAGCAGTCGCGCGAAAGACAAGGAAGGCGCGGATTTGCGAGGGGCGCGTACACAGACGTACGTAACCCGAAGCAAAACGCAAGCCTGACACAGTATTTCGCGATGAATGCTTTTCAAGCCCTTTCCTCGGCCTGGCTCCGCCGCACATATACCGCCCCCAACTCTCCGCAGTCCTGCGGGCGGGCGGAGAGCGCGCAGCCCAAAAGCCCCGCGGCGGGGTCGATGCGGGTATGCGGCACGGGCAGCTCGTAGGCGGAATACACCGCGTATTCGCGCGCCAAATTTTTCAGCTCCTCTTCGCCCACACAGGCGGGGGCGAGCACCTCTTTCCCTTCAAAAAAGCCGCACACATAGTAGCTTCCCCTGCCCGCGGGCAGCGCCGCCAGCACCTTCCCTTCAGCAGTATATGCCGCCAGGCGGAAAGCGGTGACGCCCAACGTCGGCGCCCCGCAGGCGGCGGCAAAGCCCTTGGCGCAGGAAATGCCGATGCGGATGCCCGTGAACGAGCCGGGGCCCGTGACGGCGCAAAAGCACTCGCAGGCACGGGGAGAAAGCCCCGCCCTTTGCAGCGCCTCGTCTACGGCGTCCATCAGCCGCACCGAATGCTGCATGGCGCAAGCGGGTTCGAACACGGTATGCGCCGCGCCCTCTTTACAGGCGATGACGGTCATATATTCCGCCGAAGTATCGACGGCGAGGAAATTTTTCATCTGCACACGATCTCCCGTTCGTTTTCGCCCCGCTTGACGATCTCGACCACTTTGCAGCCCGCGGGCAGCACGTCGGCGATGTTTTCCGCCCATTCGATAAAGCAGATGCCGCCGGCATAGAAGTAGTCCGTCAGCCCCAGCGCCTCCGCCTGCGCCCCGCAGGAAAGGCGGTAGCAGTCGAAGTGGTACAAGGTGACGCCCGCGCAGGGGTATTCGTTCATGTAGGCGTAGGTGGGGCTGGTGACTTGCTCTTGCCCGCCCAGCCCGCGGGCAGCGCCCTGCACGAACACTGTTTTGCCCGCGCCCATCTCGCCGCGCAGCAAAACCACGTCGCCGGGGCGCAGGGTCTTGGCATATTGTGCGGCAAAATCCGCCGTCTGCTGTGCGCTGGAAGCGATCATGCCTTCCCCTCCCTGCAAAATAAAAGATACGGCGCTTGTTTTTCTTTTTTGGAAAGAAACAGATATGCCCCCCGCTTTCTTCTTCATAAAAAGAAGCAGGCACGGCGCACGCTTCCTTCCAAAAAAAGAAAAGAGAGCGATGCCCGAAAAGCACCACTCTCATTATAAACCATATGCGGCCGTTTTGCAATTAAAACTTGTTCAAAAGCCAAGAAATTCTCTTGTACAGCAGCAGGGTGACGAGGCTGACCGCCGCGCACTTGATGAGGTTGAAGAGGATGATGTACCACCACCACTGCGCGAACGCCTCCGCCGCCGAGAAGGGCAAAAACGCCTCGTACAGGGGGAAGTTGATATAGCGGTTGACCACAAGGCTGGCCGCGATCTGCAATACGCAGCCCGCCGCCAGGGTGAGCGTGACCGTCGGCAACCCCTTTTTGAAGCGGTAGACGATGGTGGGCACCAGCACGAAGCTGAGGGTGAGCAAAAAGTTTGCCACCTCGCCCACGCCGATGGTCTGCGTGTCGATGAGGGACAGCAGCTCTTTGACGGCGCTGATGACGACCGCCGCCACCGGCCCGTACATGAACCCGCCCAAGAGGATGAACACGTTGGCAAAATCCAACTTCAAAAAGCTGACGGCGGGGAATACGGGGAACTCTAAAAAGGTGACCACATATGCCAGCGCCGACAGCAGGGCGATCTTGGCGATGCGCGAGGCGGTAAAATACGCCCTGCCGTGCCGCCTGTCGGCGGGCGTCTCTTGTCCTGCGCCCTTCTTTGCGGGCGCCCCCTTGGCGGCGGCCCCGGCAAAGGCGCTTCCGGCAGGCGCATTCTTTGCCGCCTCGGCTGCGGGCATGCCGCCTTTTGCGGCAGCATACGCCGTGTTTGCCCCGGCGGGCGCTGCCTGCTGCGCGGCTGCCGCAGATGCCGCCGCCGTGCGTTTCTGTTCCTTCATAAAAACACCTCGAAAAAAATATTTTCAAGGGGCAAAAAGGAAGCCCCGCCAAAAAAGCGGGGCGCATTTTTGAAATGTGCGCGCAAAACGCGCGGCCTTCCAAAAACATTCTTTTCCTATCCGGACTATACCGTCGGTACGGGAATCGCACCCGTTCGGAGGCCGCAGCCTTTCGCAGACTATACTGCCGGTGGGGAATTGCACCCCGCCCCAAAGAATCGTTTTGTTGTTTTTAATTTGTTGTACCTTATTTGTTGCTCTTTATTTGTTTTCCTTTATTTATCGTTACTTATTATACGCCCCGCCGACAAAATTGTCAATAGTTTTGCGGGGGAAAGTAAGAGAGGGCAAATGATCTCTCCGCGCAGCGCGGCAGAAAAAAGCAGCCGCACCTTTCGGCGCGCCCCGCACTCCCTCCGCCATCCTTTGCGTGCGGAATGGCCTCGCCACGATAAAGGGGGCGCCGCGTAGCGCCCCCTGCTAAAATTTTTTTATTTTCCGCACTATGCCGCGCCGCCCGTAAAGCAGCCGACGTACATCCACACTTCTTGTAAGCCGCTCGCACCGGCAGGCCACTGCATGTGAAAGACGAAAATCGCCATTTCATCTGCATAGGCAGATGCCTGTGACGTAAAGCGCAGGGTAAAAACATTTTCTGACTGCTCACAACTGTCAATGGCAAGATCGCCGTATTTCACTTCCTCCGTGCCGTCTTCACCGACACCGCCGCGGTAGCCGTATGCCGCGAGCCATTCGGGAAAAGCGCAGCCGCTGAAATCGATGCTGATCCTATGCTCTCCCGGCGCCGCTATCGGGGCGGCATCTTTCAGCTCGCCATAGACGGGCAGCTCTTCCCAAATATCCGTCGCCTGCGTATCTGTACGGCTGCGGAACAAAAAGGAAACAGGCTTGCCGTCTATCTGTACGGAGATCTCCTCTTCAGACACCGCCTGCCCGCACCCTACAAGGGCGAAGCAAAGCGTCAGTAAAAACAAAAATACGCTGACCCTGCCAACTACGTTTTTGATCATGGATCCACCCCCTATACGGCATGAAATGCAGATAAATATTGGACATACGACAAAAAATTGCCATCATTTAGCTACCTGCAACAATATTTATTTGTAATTTTATTATATCATGCTTAAATATCCTTGTCAATACTGAATTGTAAATTTCTATAAAAATTGTCTATTTTAACATACTATCGGTTTCCGCTCCAAAACAGCGCACGCCGTGTTTGCAGGCTTAAAAAATTTCCGCACGCAAACATAAAAAGACAGCCGCACCTTTCGGCGCGGCTGCCATTCCCCCCTGTTTAACAAATTGATTTAGTTCTTTTTGGCGGCACGCGCTTCGCGGCGCATGGCGGCCTTTTCTTCTTTGGTGACGACCTTGTTCTTCTCGATGACGGCGCGCATCTCCTGCGGGGTCAGCGGCACGAATGCGGAAGAAGATTCGTTTTCGGGCGTGACTTCGTAGCCTTCGTCACGCGCCAACAGCGACATTTCGGTGACGCCGTCGAACAGGTGGATGTGACGGGCATCAAACGCCAGATCGACCACTTCGCCGCGGTTGACGATGCTGCGCGAGTCGATACGGGCGATCATGTTGGTGGAGTCGCCGATGACCGAGGTCACCTCTTCGCCTTCCTTAAAGTCGAGCTTGCAGTAGATCTGCGTCTCTGCGCCCAGCTTTTCGACCACTTCGACGAACGCCTTGACGAGCGTGTCGGGCGAGGCGGCGATGAAGCTCTCTTCGTCGTGGATATCTTCGGGGCGGACGCCCAAAGTGACGGGTTTATCGGTATTGAGATAATCTTCGATGTTGCGGATGCGCGCTTCCACCGTCTTGGGGAGCATGATCTTGTTGTTGACGAACTCGACGTAAACGCGCTCGTTCTCTTTGACCAGCTTTGCGGGGAAGAAGTTCATCTGCGGCGTGCCGATGAAGCCCGCGACGAACTGGTTGATGGGATAATCGTACAGGTTCTGCGGGGTATCGACCTGCTGCATGAAGCCGTCTTTCATGACGACGATGCGCGTGCCCATCGTCATCGCTTCGATCTGGTCGTGCGTGACGTAGATGAAGGTGGTGGCAAGGCGCGCGTGCAGCTTGGAGATCTCCGTCCTCATCTGGGCGCGCAGCTTCGCGTCGAGGTTGGACAGAGGTTCGTCGAGCAGGAAGACCTTCGGCTCACGGACGATGGCACGGCCGAGCGCGACACGCTGGCGCTGACCACCGGACAAAGCCTTCGGTTTACGGGTGAGATAATCGGTGATGCCGAGAATGGCGGCAGCCTCTTTCACGCGCTGATCGATGACCTGCTTGGGCACCTTGCGCAGCTTCAGGCCGAATGCCATGTTGTCGTATACGGACATGTGCGGGTACAGCGCGTAGTTCTGGAACACCATCGCGATATCCCTGTCTTTGGGGACGACGTCGTTGACCAGTTTGCCGTCGATGTACAGCTCGCCCTTCGAAATTTCTTCCAGACCGGCGATCATGCGGAGCGTGGTAGACTTACCGCAGCCGGAAGGCCCGACGAAGACGATGAACTCTTTGTCTTTAATGTCGAGGTTGAAGTCCGTGACGGCGGTCACGCCGGACGGATAGACCTTGTAAATACCTTTGAGCAAAAGGCTTGCCATGGTTAGTTTCCTCCCTGCGAAATGGTTTTTTGTTTTTACTGTTATTATTTTACACCATTTTACCCAAAAACGCAATGGGCAAACATTACAAATAATGGGGCGGAATGTGTAGATTTTGCCCAAGGAGCATGGTTCACGAAAATCTCGGCGCGAATGAATTCACGAAAATTCTTTTGAGCTGACAAAAGAATTTTCCGTGAGGAAGGGGGAAACCTGTTGTTCGCCGCCCTACGGCGGCTCTGCAACGGTTTCTCCCCTCTGCG
>DXEW01000022.1 GCA_019114755.1 Candidatus Borkfalkia faecavium | reverse complement strand
GTCGCGCAAGGGCAACTGCATGGACAACGGCGCGATGGAATGTTTCTTTGGAAGATTGAAGGTAGAAATGTTCTACGGAGAGAAGTTTGCAAGCGTGGAAGACTTCATACAAAAGTTGCATGAATACATATATTACTGGAACAATGAGAGAATTTCTCTCAAACTAAAAGGAATGAGTCCGGTACAATACCGAACTCATCACCAAACAATTTAATTAAATTTTTGTCCAATCTTTGGGGTTCGCTTCAGTCGGGCTTGCCTTTTTCCTTTCCTTATATATTATATATAAAAAGGAAAGGATGCTTTTGCGGCCGCTTTGGGCGGCGCTTGACAGCGGCGCCAAAATGCGGTATAATACATATATCATTGGTCGCGCGGGACCGCATAGAGCGGCGCGGCGTGCGGGGCGCTTGATGCGCAGACCGCGCGGAAAGCGCCAAAAGGACAAGTATGGAAAAGGTTACCAACGTGGCGGTGCTCATCGACGCCGAAAACGTCGCCTCGCACAGCGCCAAACAGATCTTCGACGAAGCCTCCAACTACGGCAACATCATGGTCAAGCGCATCTTTGCGGACTGGTCCAAGACCTCCGTGCGCGGCTGGAAGGAAGAGGTCAACCGCTATTCGATGACCGCCGTGCAGCAGTTTGAAGTGCAGGCGCGCAAAAACACCACCGACATCGCCCTCATCATCCAGGCGCTTTTGATCTTGTTTGAAAAAGACGTAGACGTATTCTGCATCGCCGCCGGCGATTCCGACTACACCCGCCTCGTGCGCGAACTGCGCGAGCGCGATAAGATCGTCATCGGTCTGGGCGGCAGAAACGTCAACCAAAGCTATGTGAACGCCTTCAACGAGTTCATCTATTTAGACGCCGGCGAAGAAAAGCCCGCCGCTCCCAAAAGGGAACGCGGCAAGGGCGGCAAGGCGCAGGCGGCGCAGCCCGCCCCCGCCCCGCAGGAGAGCGAGATCATCGACAACAAGCGCAAGAGCGATCTGCATAACATCATCGATCGCATGATCGACAACAACGGCAAGGCGTTCTATGCCCAGATCTCTTCGGAGATGAAGCAGAAGTATTCCGACTTCATCCCCAAAAATTTCGGCTGCAATTCCTTCAAAAAATTGATGGAAAAGCTGACGCCGTATCTGAAAAAGTATTCCATCGGCACCGAGGCGGACGGCACCACCATGTACCTGTACCGCAGCAGCAAAAAGTAGGGGGGTAACCAAGTCAAAGTAATCCGAACCCGATCGGAAGCGGGTATCTCACCACATCTGCGGCGTTAAAGCCCTTGGTAATATGTCTGTATATTACCTGCGGGCTTTGCCTTGCATCTGCGGCAATTTACCCGCTTGCGATTGCTTCGCACCCTGAAAGAGCGCATTTTGCGATGAATTGGGGCGACAGACGAAGCAGCAATACCCACAGAGGTATTGCAATGAGGATGAGCCCCAAGGCGCGCAAAAGACGCCTTTCAGGGCGGGTTCGGTTTATTTTGACTTGGTTATGTCGGAAGCAGATCTGTATAAATTGTTTTCTTCTTACGACGGCGAAGCGGACCTGTCGGACTTCACGCCCGCAGAGCTTGAAAAGCTGCTGCGCGATGGGAAGCAGCAGAATTTTAAGGAAAAGTATTTTTCCTATTATGACGACGTAAAGAGCCCCTCCCTCAAAAAACAGGACTGGTGAGCTAAAACGGCGCATTTTGCGCCCCATGAGCGCAAAATGCGCCCGTAAAATTTGTTTTTAGCGGCTTTGCATAGTACTATGCCGCACATACCTCGCCCGTTTTTTGGCGGGCGTTTCAAACCGATCATATGGGTACGCAGGGCGTAAGCCCTGCGCGCGCGGGCCTGCATCTTGTGTGCGGGCCCTCGCTTTTTGTGCGGGGCGATGGGTGGAGCATCGCTTTTTATGCGGGCCCTTGTGCGCGCTTTTTCATTTTATATAGGGGAATGGCTGCGGCGCGCGCTTTTGTAACTGCGGCGCGGCCTTTTTGTAAACTGCGCGTGCGCGGTTTGTAAAGCGCGCGTACTTCCCGTTTGCGCCCTTTTATGCTATAATAAAGGCGTAAACAGGAGGGGAAATTCCCCCGAAAGGAGGCTCGGAATGAAAAAGATCGTCTGCTTGGGCGAAAAGATCGCCCTCGGCTGCGTGTGCGCCCTGGCGCTTGCCGCCTATATCTTGAGCGCGGTGCAGGGCGGCATCGCCCATGCCGGCAACGGGATGCCCGTCATCAATTCGGGCATGACGCCGGGCGTGCTGCTGTTTTTGGCGGGCATGCTGATCGTCGCGGCGGTGTACGCCGTGTACCGCCACGTCGGCGCCTTGTGGCTGCGCATTTTGGGGTTTTCGCTGACGGGCGGTTCCTTCGTCATCGTCGCCCTCACCGAATGGCTGATCGACGGCTATACCTGGACGACGGCGTACCTGGAATCTGTCACCTGGGAGTGGCTGGGCAGGGGCTGGTACACCGTGTTCACGGCGGGCTTCGTGGTCTGCGCCGCCGCCGCGTGTGCGCTGTGGTTCGTCACCTGGGCGCGCAGCGGCAGAGTAGAAAAGACGGCGTAAAAATTGTAAAACGGCGACGCTCCTCAAGAGGGGGCGGCCTCTTGGGCTGTGTAAAATTGTAAGACCGTAAAACTTTGTAAAATGCAGATCGGGCAGCCGTTTGGCTGCCCGATTTTAACGATTTATTCCGTTTGCATAGTAGTATGCGTGACATAATTGCGCCTTTTGGCGCGGGGACGGGGCTTTTTTACGCAAGGGAAGAGGCTCTCCGGCGCGCTGTCGGGTCTGATAGGCGCGCGGCGTGGCGGGTTTGAGCGGACCCGGCGGGTTTAAGCGCGGGTGCGGCGGGGAAGCGATGCGGCAGAGGCCGTTTTATAGCCGCGTGCCGTCTTCGGCGTAGCGCACGGTGCCGCTCTGCAGGGTGCGCGCTTCGCCGCCCGCGGCGTATTCGAGCACGGCGCAGTACCAGCCGGCGCGGATGGGGGCGGAGGCTTCCAGCTGCTGCCCCATGTCGAGGTCGCCGCTCTCCGCCTGCGCCACGGCGGTCATGGCGGCGGGGTCGTTCGTTTCCTCGTCGGCGTAGTAGAGGGTGAGGGTGACGGGCAGCTGCGCGCCGTCCAGCGAAAATTCGTTATAGGCCGCGGCGGTCACGACCCCCTCTTCCGCCCGCAGCCGCACCGAAAGCAGGGTGCAGACAAAGTTTTGGCAGCCGCACAGCGCCAGGCACAGCGCTGCCGCGAGGAAGAGCGCCGCCAAAGGACGTAGCAGGCGCATTCCCAGCCTTTCCTTTGCGGCGCGCACGGTGCCGTTAGCCTGTCTTGCGGCGCGCACGGCGCCGTTAGCCTGTCTTGCGGCGCGCACGGTGCCGTTAGCCTGCCTTGCGGGGGGCGGCCGCCTCATTTGTCCTTCCTCCGCAGCAGATAGATAAAGAGCGCCGCCAGCACGGCGATGAACAGGCATAAGATGACCGCCAGCACCACCATGGGCGTGTTCTGCGGCAGCACCACGATCCACACCGTGGCGCCCGCGTCGTACATGGCGTCCTTCACGGCGTAGGCGATGGTGGCCGCCAGCCCGGCGACGCCCGCCGCCAGCAGCACCCCCAGGGCGATCAACAGCAGCCTGCGCGTTTTGCGGCGAGAAAGCCCCTGCAAAGTTTCGCCTGCCTTGGCGGTATTTTCGCCCGCTTCGGCTGCGGGGGCCGCGCCTACAGCCGCACCTGTCGTGCTTGCCGCGCCTGCCGCGCCCTCCGCCGAACCTGCCGTCAGATCCGCAGCAGCATCTGCTTCGGCGCCCTCTTCTTCGATGCGCCCGTTCAAAAACGCCTTGGCGTTTAAGCGGAAGGCGGCGCAGAGGGCCGCCGCCTGTTTGGCGGAGGGGACGCTCTTGCCCGACTCCCAGCGCGAAACGCTCTGGCGTGATACGCCCACGCGGTCGGCAAATTCCTGCTGCGACAGGCCGTATTTATCTCTGAGTTGAATGAGTTGTTCGCGCAGCTGCATCCCGTCTCCTTTCCGCGCCGCAGGCCGCTCGCGGGGTCCGGCCGTACGCCCGTTGATAGGGCGCGCGGCTTTTTTACTTTTTCATTATATACTATATATATATTATAGCATACGCCGCCGCCGCCGTCAACCGCCGCGGGCATAGATATGCCCGCGTGTCGGCGGGTGAACGCGGGCGAAAAATGCAGGCGCCCGTGCGGCGCGGCCCCGGCAAAGCCCCTGTGTATCGCAAGTGAATGCGGGCAAAAAGTTCGGCCGCCCGTGTGGCGCGGCCCCGTCAAAGCCCCGAGTGGCAGCGGGTGAAAAGAATGTGAATTTTTTCGGCGGCGGAAAAAATCTATTGACTTGTCGGCATTTTTGTATTATCATATTAACGATTTAAGACTTAACAAGTAAAGGCTTAACAAAACGCGGCTCGAGATAGGGGCTTTACGACGGATGCGTTCAAAAGAGGAGGATATTGAAAATGGATGCCAAAAAATTGCTGCAGACGGTATACGCGACGGGAAAGCGGATGTACGACGCCAAGTTGTTCGGGCGCGGGCCCTTCAATCAGACAGAGATGCAGATGATCGGCGAGATCCTCGCCAATCGCGAGCGCGGCAAGCGCATCATCTCCAGCCGCCTGGCAGAGGCGCTGGGCATCACGCGCTCGGCGGTGTCGCAGATGGTCAACAAACTGGAAACGAAGGGCGTGGTGCGCCGCGTCCCCGACGAGCGCGACCGCAAGATCGCCTACATCGAGCTGTCGGATAAGGCGTGCGCCATGTACGAATCGTTCAAAGAACAGGTGCTCGGCTGTCTTTCCAAGATCATTGCGCGCATGGGCGAAGAGCGCGTCAGGCATTTTATGGAAGAAGCGCAGGAGTTCATCTCCGTCTACGACGATGTAGTGCACGAAATGGCGCAGGAATGCCCCGAAGGCTTCATCCTTAAATAAAAATTCATTCTCAAAGAGCCGTTATTTTTGACCCGGATAGAAGGAGAATTTATGGAACAGGCAATACTCAGGTTAGAGGCGATCACCAAAGACTACAAGGTCGCCGATACGGCTGTGCACGCCTTAAAGGGCGTCAGCCTCAGCTTCCGCAGAAAGGAATTCGTGTCCATCCTCGGCCAGTCGGGCTGCGGCAAGACCACGCTTTTGAACATCATCGGCGGGCTGGACCACTACACGGACGGCGACCTCATCATCAAGGGCGTCTCCACCAAGCACTTCAAAGACGGCGACTGGGACGCCTACCGCAACCACAGCATCGGCTTCGTGTTCCAGTCGTATAACCTCATCCCGCACCAGACGGTGCTGGGCAACGTCGAGCTGGCGCTCACCCTTTCGGGTGTATCGCAGGAAGAGCGCAAAAGGCGCGCCGCCGAGGCGCTCGAACGCGTGGGGCTGGGCAAGGAACTCAACAAAAGACCCAATCAGCTCTCGGGCGGGCAGATGCAGCGCGTCGCCATCGCCCGCGCCCTGGTCAACAACCCCGAAATTTTGCTCGCCGACGAGCCCACGGGCGCGCTCGATTCCGAGACCAGCGTGCAGATCATGGAACTCATCAAAGAGATCGCCGGCGAGCGGCTGGTCATCATGGTCACGCACAATCCGGAGCTTGCCCGCCGCTATTCCACCCGCATCGTCGAGCTGCACGACGGCCTCATCGTCGGCGATTCCGACCCCTTTGAAGCGGAAGAGGGCTACGCCGCCGCCGAAGACGAGCAGCCCGCCGCGGCGCTGGGCAAACAGGGCAGGAAGCAGGCGAAAAAGCGCCGCAATAAGACGAGCATGTCCTTCTGGACGGCCTTCCGCCTTTCGGGCAGGAACCTGTTGACCAAAAAGGGGCGCACCGCCGTCACCTCCATCGCCGGCAGCATCGGCATCATCAGCGTCTGCCTGGTGCTGGCGCTCTCCACCGGCTTTTCCGGCTACATCACCAAGACGGAAGAGGATATGCTCTCCTATTACCCGCTCGAGATCCAAGAGACCTCGCTCGACCCCACCTCCATCATGGCGGGGCTGCAATCGGCGGGAGAGGTGCCCGACCTTTCCGAATTGGACAACAAGGTGTACGTCAATTCCTTCCTCACCCAGATCGCGCAGGGGCTGACCGTCGCCAACGACATCACCCAGGACCGCTATCTTGAATATCTGTATGAAGATATGCCGCAGGAGTGGTACTACGCCATCACCCAAAGCACGGGCGTCACCCTCACCGACAGCCTGTTTACCGAAGTGACCACGGGCGTGGGCGAGGACGCCAAGGACGAGATCCGTTCCCTCTCTTCCCTCAAGCAGTACTTCATCAACGTGTTGGAAGACCAGGAAGAGAAGTACGCGCAGATGGCGTACCTGGTCGATTACCTCGGCTCGGTCGTCAATACCATGCCCGGCACCTCGTCGTTCGACGAAGGCCGCGGCGCCTATTCCGAATACGTCCTCTCGCAGTACGATATCGTCAATGAAGAGCAGGGCGGCTACTTCCCCCGCGAAAGCAACGAGGCGGTGCTGGTCATCGGCAGCAACAACGCCCTCACCGACCTGCTGCTGGCGCAGCTGGGCTACATCACCGAAGACGACTTTCTGAGCCTGTTTGAACTGGGCGGCGGCGATACCGAAGGCTACGACCCCGACTCCGACGTGGGCGAAGAGGGGATGACCATCCCCTTTGCAGAGCTGACCGCCAAGCCCTTCACCTTATATTATAACGACGCCGTCTATCAGCGCAACCAAAGTTACTTCCCCGGCAGCGGCCACGCCTTCACCTACGTCGGCGAGCGCTCGGACTTGGAGACGGACGGCGGCGAAGAAGGGGTGGAAGTCAAGATCACCGCCATCCTCCGCCTCAAGGACGATCTGACCTACGGATGCCTTTCCAGCGGCCTCAACCTCACCGAGCAGCTGGTGGAAGAGTTCGTGCAGCAAAATATGAGCTCGCAGATCGTGCAGTGGATGAACACCTCCGCTTCCATCACCGATCTCATGCTCGATCCTTCCAAGGCGGCGGAGGCGGGGCAGATCGACATCGGCTCGGGCGAGGCGGGCAGCACCATCTACCTCTCCCCCTCGGCGCACCTCAACGGCAGCTACTATGCCCAGATCACCGACGCCCAGCGGGCGGAGATCGAAGAAGAATACCCCGGCATGGGCGCCCTGCTCGACTTTTTGCAGGAGCTGTACATCTCCAACTCCATCGGCTTTGAACAGGCGCTGCGCGCCCTCGGCGGCGACGATACGCCCAATGCCATCGCCATCTACCCGCGCGACTTCGACACCAAGGAACAGATCCTCGCCTATCTCGACGCCTGGAACGCAGACGCGGACGCGGACGGCGAGGGCGGCAAGACCGCCGTGCAGTATACCGACACGGTGGGCATGCTGATGAGCATGATGCAGACCATCCTCAACGCCATCACCTACGTCCTCGTCGCCTTCACGGGCATCTCGCTGGTCGTCTCTACCGTCATGATCGGCGTCATCACCTACGTTTCGGTGGTCGAGCGCACCAAAGAGATCGGCATCCTCCGCGCCATCGGCGCCCGCAAAAAGGACATCAAGCGGGTGTTCAACGCCGAGACCTTCGTCATCGGTCTGTGCGCGGGCCTCATCGGCATCGCCGCGGCGTACCTGTTCCAGATCATCATCAACGCCATCCTCACCCCGCTCACGGGCATCGCCGGGCTCGCGTCGCTCCCCTGGTACGAGGCGCTCATCATGGTCGCCATCAGCGTGGCGCTCACCCTCATCTCGGGGCTGATGCCCGCTTCCGCCGCCGCCAAGCGCGACCCCGTGGAAGCGCTCCGCAGCGAGTAAAAACAGACCAAAAATTTTTGCAGGCTCCTTGGCAGGGGCCTGCTTTTTTGCGCAAATGTATGTAAACCGATTATGAAATTATCGTGTTTATTATTGAAAAACTCTCTGCCGCCCTCGTGTGGGCGGCGGCGGGCATCAATATCCTGCGCATCGGCGCCGCCGCCGCGCTGGCAGTTACATGGGAATGGTGGATGATCCTCGCCGCCGTGGGGGTGTTTTTGCTGTTCGGGGCGATGTTTCTGCGCATCGTCGGCAAGCACACCCGCCGCATCTACGGCTACGACGCCGCCAGGCGCCACCTGTTTTTGAAGTTTTTCGACCTCAAGGCGTACATCCTCATGGCGGTGATGATGACGGGCGGCATCCTCATGCGCACCTTTCACATCATCCCCGACCGCTGCACGGCGATGTTCTATACGGGGCTGGGCACCGCCCTCACCCTGGCGGGCGTCGCCTTCTTTATCATCTTTATCCGGAATTTATTGTCAGAGAAGAAAAGGCATACCATGGATCAGACCATCTACCAAAGCTATCTGCGCATCCTCGGCGAAGAGCTGCTGCCCGCCATGGGCTGCACCGAACCCATCGCCGTAGCGCTTGCCGCCGCCACCGCGCGCGACCTGCTCGGCGAGCCGCCCCTGTCCGCGGAAGTCGCCGTCAGCGGCAACATCCTCAAAAACGTCAAGAGCGTGGTCGTCCCGCACACGGGCGGGCTGCGCGGCATCGCCGCCGCCGTCTGCGCGGGCATCGCCGCGGGAGACGCTTCCAAACAGCTGGAGGTCATCTCCGCCGTCTCCGAAGCGCAAGTCTCCGCCGTCCGCGCCATGCTGGAACAGTTCCCCGTGGAGGTGAAGCTGGCGGAAGAGGCGCACATCTTCGATATCTGCGTATCCCTGCGCTCGGCGCAGCACACCGCGCGCGTGCGCATCGCCGATTTCCACACCAATATCGTCCTCAAAGAGCGCGACGGAAAGGTCCTCTTCTCGCGGGCGGCGGAAGGGGGCGAAGAGGCGCTCACCGACCGCGCCTGCCTGACGGTGGAAAACATCTTCCGCTTTGCGCAGGAGGTGAAGGTCGAGGATATCCGCCCCGTCCTTTCCCGCCAGGTCGAGTACAACATGGCCATCGCCGCAGAGGGGATGCAGCGCCCCTACGGCGCCAACATCGGCAAGGTGCTGTTAAAGTACGCAGGCGAAGACATCGCCGCCAAGGCGCGCGCCTGGGCTGCTGCCGGTTCCGACGCCCGCATGAACGGCTGCGAAAAGCCCGTCGTCATCGTCTCGGGCAGCGGCAACCAGGGACTGACCGCCTCGGTGCCCGTCATCGTCTACGCGCAAGAACTTGGCAAGAGCGAGGAGGAGATGCTCCGCGCCCTCGCCCTTTCCGACCTCATCACCATTCACCTGAAGACGGATATCGGCAGGCTGTCCGCCTACTGCGGGGCTGTGTCTGCCGGCGTCGGCGCAGGGGCGGGCATCTGCTACCTGTGCGGCGGCAGGCTGGAAGAGATCTCGCATACCATCGTCAACGCCGTGGCCATCAATTCGGGCGTCATCTGCGACGGCGCCAAGGCCTCCTGCGCGGCAAAGATCGCCCAGGCGGTGGAGGCGGGCATCCTCGGCTACGAAATGTATAAAGAGGGCAACCAGTTCTACGGCGGCGACGGCATCGTCACCAAGGGGGTGGAAAACACCATCAAAAACGTCGGCAGATTGGCGCACGACGGCATGGCGCAGACGGATAAAGAGATCATCGACATCATGCTGCACAGCTGCTGATCTTTAGGAAGAAGCATTTTGCGCGGCCGGTTGTGAAAAACCTTTTCCGCGGCAATGTGCCGCGGCAGCCAAAATAAAATCGTTTCCGCAGCAGAGCGCCGCGAGCAGAAAAAGTTTCCAGCGGCATAGCGCTGCGAGCAAGACAAAATTTTTCCGCGGCAGTAAAAGACAAAACGGCAGGCCCCGTACAGGAGCCTGCTTTTTGTTTTGCCGCAATGGCCGCAAAGCAGACGTTGTCCTTTTCATATTGCGCCCGCCCCGTGCATACAATAGGGCATACCGCAGGGCGGTGACAGAATGCGGCGGAGGGGTTTTCGACAGAGACAGACGCCCTTCGCCGATATCTGCCAAAATCTTCGCCGCGGCGGCAGGTATAATGAAGGGGTACAAAACGTTTATCCGCACTTGGGGGCTGCGCCGCTGCCTGCCGGCGGCGGGGGCGGTGCTGCTGACGGCGGCGCTGTGCCTGGCGCTGCATCTGACGGGCGCCTACGCCGTCTATACGGGCGGCACGGTGCGCCGCCTTCCCGTCTACAGCGTCGAACGGGAAGAAAAACTGCTCTCCATCACCTTCGACTGCGCCTGGGGCACCGACCATACCGACGCCATCTTAGAGGCGCTCTCGCGCGAGGGGGTGCGCGCCACCTTCTTCATGGTGCAGTTCTGGGCGGAACGCTACCCGGAATTCGTCAAAAAGATCGACGAGGCGGGGCACGAGATCGGCACGCACAGCGCCACCCATTCCCACATGACAAAGCTCTCGAAAGAAGAGATACGCGCAGAGCTTTCTTCCTCTTCCGCCGCCATCACCGCCGTCACGGGCAAAAAGGTGGACCTCTTCCGCCCGCCCTTCGGCGACTATAACGACGCGCTCGTTTCCTGCGCGGAAGAAGAGGGCTATGCCGTCATCCAGTGGGATGTTGACAGCCTGGACTGGAAAGACCTCTCCGCGCAGGATATCGCCATGCGTGTGATCAACCGCGCGCGGCAGGGCAGCATCATCCTCTGCCACAACAACGCTCTCCACACGGCGGAGGCGCTGCCCGTCATCTTGAGCACCCTCAAAAACAGCGGATATACCTTTGTGCCCGTCGGCGAACTCATTTGGCGGGGCGGAAGCGTCGACGCGAGCGGCCGCCAGCAGCCGCCTCACGGGGCGGGGCAATAATCAGGAGGATAGTTTTATGAACAGTACCGAGAAGAACAACCGCGTGTTTATCATGGGCGAGATCGTCAGCGAGGCAAAGTTCTCGCACGAGGTGTACGGAGAAGGCTTTTACGAGCTGAGCGTCAAGGTCATGCGCCTTTCGGGGCAGGCAGACATCCTGCCCGTCACCGTATCCGAGCGGCTGATCAGCGAGCGAGACTTAAAGGTCGGCTCCACGCTGTGCGCGATGGGGCAGTTCCGCTCTTACAACAAGCTGGAAAACGGCCGTTCGCGGCTGATGCTGACCGTATTCGTGCGCGAGCCGCTGGACGCGCCGCCCGCCCGCAACCCCAACAGCATCGTGCTCAGCGGCTATATCTGCAAGCCGCCCGTCTACCGCACCACCCCCTTCAACCGCGAGATCGCAGACCTGTTGGTCGCCGTCAACCGCGCCTACAACAAATCGGACTACATTCCCTGCATCGCCTGGGGGCGCAACGCGCGCTTTGTAAAGAACTTGCAGGTAGGGGATAAGATCGCCCTCTCCGGGCGCATCCAGAGCCGCGAATACCAAAAGCGCCTGAGCGAGGTCGAGGTAAAGACGATGACCGCCTACGAGGTGTCCATCTCCAAGCTCGCCGCCTTCGATTCGGCGGAAGATTTCGATCTGGAACGCGAATTTATGCTCTACACGGGCACCGAAAAGGCAGAACCCCACCCCGAAGGCTCGCACAGTCAAATGTAAAATTTAGAATGTAGAATGTAGAATTTTGGATATATTGAAGAAAGTTTGCATCCACCCCCAGTCATCCTGAGGAACGAAGTCCTTTTCCTGTCATCCTGAGGAGCGAAGCGACGAAGGATCTCTGAAAATAATACTATCCTTGTCATCCCGACCGAGCGAAGCGAGTGGAGGGATCTTGTCTTGAACGCAAAAGCAGGGAAGAACGCGGCAAAGGCGCTCGTAACCGATACGCGCCGCGCAAGATTTCTCCACTCGGCGGGCTTCGCCCTTCTCGGTCGAAATGACAATCAGTTTCTTGTCATCCTTCGGCGCG
>DXEW01000021.1 GCA_019114755.1 Candidatus Borkfalkia faecavium | reverse complement strand
ATGCGACGCTTTGCCGAGGGGACCCCTTCAGGGGTTTCGGCAAAATATACCTACAAACCGCCAAGGCGGTTTGTCTTGCTCATCTTCAAGCGATACCAAAAGGTATCGCCGTTTGCGTTGCGGGAAGAGGGGTAGTTACCGCCGCATGTCCGCCGCCTTTCTTTTAGCCACGCTCCTGTTGAGAAGTTCGGTAAACAGCAGCACCAGCCCCGCCAGCAGCGCCACGCCGAAGGGCAGCAGGCGGATGGTGGTCGCTTCGGCGAGTTTGCCTAAGAGGATGGGGGTAAAGGTCATGCCGCAATAGGCAAACGCCATCTGCACGCCGATCACCGACCCCGAATGCTCCGCGCCGAAGTTTGTGGGCATCGCGTGCAGCATGCAGGGGAAGATGGGCCCGCACCCCAGCCCCACGGCAATAAAGCCAGCCACGGCGGGGGCAAAGGCGCCAAATGGCAGGGCGACGGCGATGAGCGCCGCGCCGCCGATGACGATGCCCGTGCCGATGCGGATCATGTTCCTGTCGCCCGCCTTTTCGGCAAAGAACCCGCTCACGGCACGGCTCACGGCGATGCCGATATAGAACAGCGAGGCGAGGAAGGCGGCGGTATCCGTCTCCAGCGCGTAAACCTCGCTGAAATAGGTGCTCGCCCACACGATGGGCAGCTGTTCGATGGCAAAATAGAATAGCCCCGCCAAAAACACGAACACCGCCCCCTTGAGGAGGAAGGTTTGCCGCAGGGGCAGGGCGGTCTCTTTTTGCCCCGCGCCTTCGCCTTTTTCCCTCTTCCATAAGGGAATAGAAAGGAACATGACCAGCGTCAGCGCGAACTGGACGAGCGAGATGACGAGATACCCGCTCTGCCAGCCGCCCGCGCCCGTCAGGCAGGCGCCCATCACATACGGGCCGACCACGGCCCCCACGCCCCAGCAGCAGTGCAGCCAGTTCATGTGCCGCGCCGCCAAGTGCTTGGCGACGTAGTTGTTGAGCGAAGTGTCGATGGCGCCCGCCCCCAGCCCGTAGGGCACGGCGAACAGGCACAGCTGCCAGAAGGCGGAAGAGAGCGAAAAGGCGAGCATGGCGGCGGCGGTCAGCAGCACGCTGCAGGCGACCACGAGCGGCGTGCCCATCTTCGCCGCCAGCTTGTCGGTCGATAGGGCGGAGGCGATGGTGCATACCGAGATGATCATGGTGACGACGCCCGCCCACGACACGTTCGCGCCCAGTTCCCGGTGCATGACGGGCCAGGCGGCGCCCAGCAGCGAGTCGGGCAGCCCGAGGCTGATAAAGGCGAGGTAGATGACGGCGATCAAAAGGCTTCCCATAGTACATTCCTTGTCGGGGGGCGCGCGCCTGCATCGGGCGCCGCGCCGGTCATGATTTTTTGGAAGGATCCATATGCCCGCCGCAGCGGGGCAAAGTTTCCGATATACAATATATAATATATAGAGGAAAAGAAAGAGCCTCGGCGCTTCCGATATGATCATATGGAGGAAAGGGCCGCGCTTCGGCGCTCCCGATATGATCGCATAGAGGAAAGGGCCGCGCCACGGCGCTTCCGATATGATCACATAGAGGAAAAGAAAGAGCCACGGCGCTCCCGATATGATCACATAGAGGAAAGTCCGCGCCTCAGCGTTCCCGCAGCGCATACAGCGAAGGGGAAATGCCGTAATGCTGTTTGAACTTGCGGCTGAAATAGGCGGCGCTTTCAAACCCCGTCTCCGCGGCGACGGCGGCGACGCTTTTTTCCGTCGATGCGAGCAGTTCCGCCGCCCGCGCCAGCCTGTATTCGATCAGGTAGGCGATGGGGGAAGTGCGGATGCCCTCGCGGAAGATCTGCAGGGCGCTGTTCTTGCTGACATATACGGCGGCGGCGATGTCTTGCAGCGAGATCGGCTGCCGGTACCGTTCGTGGATATACTGCATCATCAGTTGCAATCGTTTTCCGTGCGCCGTCTCGCCGCTTGGTTGATGCGCCCCTTCCGCGGGCGGCAGCTGCTCCGCCAGCAGCTGCCACAGCGCCAGCAGCTTTTGCACGGTCACAAGCTCGGAAGGCTCGCTCATCCGCCACAGGGCAAAGATCGAGGTCAATATCTCCAGCATCTCCCGCTGCCGCCCGTCCTGCGGGCAGAGCAGCAGGTGCCCCGCGCCGAAGCGGAGGACGGGTTCGATATATTTGCGGAACACTCTGCCGTCCGCCGCGCCCAAAAGTTCGGGCAAAAACACGATGTTGGGCATGGATACGCTTTTCTCCGCCTCGTAGCGGTGCAGCGCGCCGCCGTTTACGAACAGCCCGCAGCCCTGCGGCAGGGTGAATTTGTCCGCGCCTATATAGCAGACGACGTCGCCCCGCTCCGCGTAGACGAATTCAACTTCTTTGTGCCAATGCCAGTCGATGCGGTGCAGGTCGAACTTCCACACGTCTTCCTCGTAATAGCGGAAGGGGAAGTCCGCACAGCCGTGCCGCAGCGTCTCCATATACAGCTCGTCCGTCAGCGTCTTGTACGGTGCCTCTTTCATCGTATTTTCCTCTCTTTGTGATATTATACAACAGAAATGTGATTTTATGCAAGCAATGGGGGAATGCTTTGTGATATAATATAGGCAAATACTTCTTGTTTGTGACATTGTCCAGGCAATATACGGGAGAATGAAAGATGAAATTCCAATGGCTGAACGAGAGCAGCGTCAAGGTCGAAGGCAGCAGGATCGAAATGCAGGCGGCGCCGGGCAGCGACTATTTTTACAGCAGCGCCGACGCGGGCGAAGAGGGCATCACGCCCGAATCTCTATGCAACGCGCCCTTCTATTATACCGAGGTGACGGGCGACTTCGTGCTGCGCGTCAAGGCCTCGCACGAGTTCCGCTCCGTGTACGACGCCGCCGCCGTCATGATATACCGCGACGACGCCTGCTGGGCGAAGGCGTGTTTTGAGCGGACGGATTTCGGCACGCACGCGGCGGTCAGCGTGGTCACCAACGGCGAGTCAGACGACGCCAACGGCTGCAACATCGACGGCAATACCTGCTGGCTGCAGGTCGTGCGCATGGGCAGCGCCTTTGCCTTCCATTACTCCCTCGACGGCGAGCATTTTTACATGACCCGCTATTTCCACCTGCCCGTGGGGGATACGGTCAAAGTCGGGCTCGTGGCGCAGTCTCCGCAGGGCGATGGCGGCGTCAGGGTGTTTGAAGACCTGACCATCGAACACAAGACGGTCAAAAACATCCGCACCGGGAAATGATCTCCGGGAAATGATCTTCGGGAAATGATCTTCGGAAAACGACCTTCGGGAAATGACCGCGGGAGACCTGCCCCGAAAAACATCCGCGCCTGAAAAGAAGGCAAAAAAACAAGAGAAGAAAAACCGAACAGGGGAGAGGCGGCTTCTCTCCCGTTTAGCTTGCTGCAGCCCGGCGCGCCCGAAAGAGCGCGCCTTTGCCGTTGTCCCCCGCAGATGCTCTCCGCTTCGCCTTTTTGTGCAGTTTGCAAACTTTCGGTTGACAAACCCTGCCCGTTCGTGCTATCATGCGGGTATCTTATGCAAGAGCTGTGCCGCAGCGGATCGGGGCGGCTTTATGCGCTTCAAACGGAGAATAAAGATGCAGAAAGCAAAACGGGTGGTCGTCGGCATGAGCGGCGGGGTAGACAGCTCCGTCGCCGCGCTCCTGCTGCAAAGGCAAGGCTACGACGTCGTCGGCCTGTACATGATCAACTGGGAAGAGGAGGGCGAAAACGGCTGCTGCACCGCCGAGCAGGACTACGACGACGTGCGCCGCGTCTGCAACAAGCTGGGCATCCCGTATTACACCGTCAACTTCGCCAAAGAATACCGCGAGCGCGTCTTTTCCTATTTTTTGCAAGAATACGCCCGCGGCAGGACGCCCAACCCCGACGTGCTGTGCAACCGCGAGATCAAGTTCGGCCCCTTCAAAGAATACGCCCAAAAGCTGGGCGCCGACTATATCGCCACCGGGCATTACTGCGATATCCTGCACGCCGCAGACGGCAGGCACTATCTTTTGAAGGCGGCGGACGCGGGCAAAGACCAGACGTATTTCCTCAACCAGGTCACGCAGGCGCAGCTGGAAGGCGTCTTGTTTCCTTTGGGGAAGATGCAGAAGGCGCAGGTGCGCGCTTTGGCGGCGGAGTGCGGCCTTTCCACGGCAAAAAAGAAGGACAGCACCGGCATCTGCTTTATCGGCGAGCGCAACTTCCGCAATTTTCTGCGCTCCTACCTGCCCGCCCGCCCCGGCAAAATCGTCACGGAAGCGGGCGAAGAGGTCGGCGAGCATATCGGGCTGATGTACTACACCCTCGGCCAGCGCCGCGGCTTGAACGTGGGCGGGGTCAAGGGGCACGCGGAAGAGGGCAGGTGGTTCGTCGTCCGCAAGGATATGGAACATAACCTCCTCGTCGTCTCTCACGGCGACGAAACGCCCCTGTATTCGCGCGGCTGCACCGTTTCGGGCATGAACTGGATCCCGTGCCCGCCCGCAGAGCGGGAATTTGCCTGCACCGCCAAGTTCCGCTACCGCCAGCCCGAACAGGGGGTGCGCGTGCGTTTGGAAGGGGAGCTGCTGCATATCGATTTCGACCTTCCGCAGCGCGCCGTCACGCCGGGGCAGTACGCCGTGTTATACAGCGGCGAAAAGTGTATAGGCGGCGGCGTCATCGAACAGACCTTCGGCGCAGAGGTTGCGGGCAAAAATTGATTTGCGCAAAAAAGTTTTGCGAAAGTGTGCCATAAACTTTGACTTTTCCGTAAATATATGGTATGATTATTTAGCTTGAATGCTTTCAAGCGAAGTTGAGCCGATGTGCAGAAGTACCCAAGTGGCTCAAGGGGCTCCCCTGCTAAGGGAGTAGTACGGGAAACCGTAGCGCGGGTTCAAATCCCGCCTTCTGCGCCAAAGCGAGGATACGAGCTCCGACATTTGTCGGGGCTCGTAAACTTTTATCCTAAACAAAAAAAGGCGGCTACTGTATGCGTATCTTTGAGGTCAAAGACAGGGGAGAGGGAACGATCCTCTCTCTATTACATATTTGGGAAAGCTCCGTCCGGGCGACGCATCTGTTCTTATCCGAACAGGAGATCGCGCGCATCAAGAAATATGTGCCGCAGGCGGTCGGCTTTTACGGGCACATGGGATTTCGCACCTATCGGCGTTCGGAAACGGACGAACAGGGCGGCCCGTACCCGATCTTGTATATGAAGAGAACATAAGACTAAGCCCGCGGCACAAACTGTTTTCCCAGTCCGCTTGCATTTTTCTCTGCAATATGATATACTATAAATGTAATATCGGCCCGTCGCGGGCGGCTGCATTGGGGAGGAAATTGTGATGAAGAAAAGTTTTTCCGTCTTGGCGGCGTTGCTGGCGCTGCTGTCGGCGCTGCCGCTGTTTGTTGCGTGCGCGGGGAGCGGGGCAAAGATCGTCGACGATGTAGAATATCGGCAAGACTGGCTCGCCGCCAACAGGACGCGCGGCGTCTTTTACGAAAATCCGGAATACGACCCGGAAGACGAGGACAGCGCGTATATGCTGCAAGATACGGTCTCGCCGGAATACCGCACGAAGATCGTCCGCACCCGCGCGGAGGCGGACGCCGTGTTCGCAAGCTGCCCCGCGGTCGACTTCGGCGAGGAGATGCTCGTCGTCTGCTGCTTCACCACAGTCTATCACCGCGGCTGCGAGCTGGAAGAGGTCAAAACGGACGAAGGCGGGGAACTGTATATCCGCTTCCGCGCCAAACGCCGCCCGGGCATCGGCGATGCGTCCATGCCCGGGCAGGGGGTCGTCACCATCCGCATGCCGGCGCAGAACGTCACCGCCGTGCATCCCGCATACGACGAATGATTTGATTTCCGAAGCACATTTATATTTTTGAATATAAAAACCGCAAAGACGGACGGGCATCCCGTCCGTCTTGTCATGCGGGCAAAAAGCCCCGCGCCATTTTGCGCGCCCCCTGCGGAAGGCGCCTTTTGTATGCTTTGCGGCTTTGCCCCGCTTTTTCTGCCTCGCGTTTTCTATCGGGCGCGGATTTTGCCGTCGCTTTAATCTAATTTCTTCTTTATATCCTGCATGACGCGGCTTTCGATGCGCGAGATCTGCACCTGCGATACCCCGATGACCGCCGCCACCTCGCTTTGGGTCATGTCGCGGAAGTAGCGCAGCATGATGATCTTCTTTTCCCGCTCGGCAAGGCCGTCGATGGCGGCGCGCAGCTGCAATTTTTCCACCAGCTCGTCCTGGTCGTCGGCGGCGGGCAGCCGCTCGATGAGGCTCTGCGAGCGCTCGTCTTTGTACGAGCCTTCCGCGTAGATGGATACGGGCATGCGCGAAGACCCGAGCACGAACACCGCCTCGCTCTCCTGCATATGGAAGTGCGCGGCGATCTCGGCAAGCGGCGGCGCGCAGCCGTGTTCGGCGGCGTAGTCTTCGATGTAGCGGCGCATCTGTTTGGCGGCGGCTTTCAGCGCCCGCGATACCTTCACCGAGCCGTCGTCGCGCAGGAACCGCTTGATCTCTCCCGCGATCATGGGCACGGCATAGGTGGAAAAGCGGACGCCGAACCGCTCGTCAAAGCCGCGCACCGCCTTCAAAAGGCCGATGCCCGCCAGCTGGAACAGGTCGTCGAATTCCACCCCCTTGCCCAAATACCGCCGCACGATGCTCTTGATGAGGCGCACGTTCCCCCGCAGCAGCGCCTCTTTCGCCTCCGCGTCGCCCGCCTTGGCGGCGCGGATCAGCCGCAGCGTCTCTTCATCCGTGAGCATCGCGCACCTTGCCGCGCATATCCTCGCGGCGCACGGCGGGGGAGATCTGCTTTTTCATCGTCACCACCGTCCCTTCGCCGGGGGCGGAGCGCACGGAAAATTCGCTCATGAACGTCTGCATGATGGTAAATCCCATGCCCGAGCGTTCGTCGCCTTCCAAGGTGGTGAAAAAGGGTTCGAGGGCGCGCGCCACGTCTTCGATGCCCCGCCCGCTGTCGCTGATACGGATATGTAGCGCCCCGTCACGGGCGGCGCATTCCACCTCGATCTCGCCCTCGCCGCCCGCGTAGGCGTGCACGATGCAGTTGGTCACCGCCTCGCTGACGGCGGTCTTGATGTCCGAAAGCTGGTCGAGGGTGGGGTCCAGCCGCACGCAGAAGGCCGCCACGGCGTCGCGCACGAACGGCTCGTTTTCAGAAATTGCCGGCACGGTCAGTTTCATACAGTTTTCCATGGCGTCCTCCTCACAGTTTGGGGATGAGCGAATAGATGCCGCTCATTGAAAGTATCTTGTCCGCCGCAAAATCGGGCGAGCGGATAAAGGCGGGCATGGCGCAGCGCTTGAGCTTTTTATACCGCCCGATCAAAAAGCCGATACCGGAAGAGTCCATAAAATGCACGTCCGCAAGGTCGAACACGGCGCGGGCGCAGCAAAGGTTTCGTTCGATGAGCGCGTCCGCTTCGCTCCGCGCGGCGGCGGCGTTGTATTCGTCCAGTTCGCCGCTCAAAAATATGTACAGCGTGTCGCCGTTTACCCTGCCCGTCACCTGCATCTTCGCCGCCTCCGCCTATTCTGAAGGGTCTGCCCGTCTTCTTTTCTGTTTGGAAGGAAGATCGTCCGCCTTTCGCCGATCAGCATACCACACGCCGCGGCGCGCCTGCTGTCTGTTTTTGAAGAAAGGGGAGGGCTTTTGTCGGTTCCTTTGCGCCCGTGCGGAGCGGTGCGGGTTCCACGCATTATTTACCGTTTCACGGACAAAAACGGTTGACAAACGGGCGCATATCTTCTATACTTATAACAAATAAAAACTCCGGAGAGGCCAAAAACGGCGCCGAAGGTGTATGCCGCATCCCGCGGCTATCTCTCAGGCAAAAGGACGGAGCGGTATGTTTCCGCAAGTCGCGCTTTCCGCGGCTTTCTTTTTTGGCAAAAAGGCAAATGTTTGACCAGATCATACAGACGATAGACAGCTTTGTGTGGGGCATCCCGCTCATCGTGCTCATTCTCGGCGTCGGCATCTACTTGACCGTGCGCCTGGTGTTCCTTCCCATCCGCAAATTGGGGCGCGCCTTCAAATATATGTTTGAAAAGGAAGAAGGCGAAGGCGAAGTTTCCAGCTTCGGCGCCCTGTGCACGGCGCTTTCCGCCACCATCGGCACGGGCAACATCGTCGGCGTCGCCACGGCGATCGCCGCAGGCGGCCCTGGGGCGCTGTTCTGGATGTGGCTGGCGGCGTTCTTCGGCATGGCCACAAAGTATGCCGAAGGTCTCCTCGCCGTCAAATACCGCAAGGTGTACCCCGACGGGCACACCCTCGGCGGGCCTTTCTATTATATCGAAAACGGCCTCGGCAGGCGCTGGAAGTTCCTCGCCGTCATCTTCGCCGTGTTCGGCATGTGCGTGGGGCTGTTCGGCATCGGCACCTTCTCGCAGGTCAATTCCATCACCGACGCGGTGGGCAACATCTTCTCCTCTGCGCCCACGCTGGAACTGTTCGGAAGGGAATATTCTATCGCCGTCATCATCGCCGGCGTCGTCCTCACCGTCGTGGTGGCGCTGGTGCTTTTGGGCGGCGTCAAGCGCATCGCCAAAGTGTCTGAAATGATCGTGCCCTTCATGGTCATCCTCTACGTCGCCGTCTGCCTGATCATCCTCGGCGCCAACGTCACGGCCATCCCGCAGGCGTTTGCCGACATCTTCGTGGGCGCGTTCACGCCCAAAGCGGTCACGGGCGGGGCAGTGGGGAGCATGCTCATCGCCATGCAGCAGGGTATCGCCCGCGGCATCTTCTCCAACGAGGCGGGCCTCGGCTCCGCGCCCATCGCCGCAGCCGCCGCCAAGACCAAAGAACCGGTGCGCCAGGGCCTCGTCTCCATGACGGGCACCTTCCTCGATACCCTCGTCGTCTGCACCATGACCGGCCTTGCCATCGTCATCACCGGCGCATGGCAGCCGCAGCTGGGGCTGGAGGGGGTAGACATCACCATTCAGGCATTCTCGCAGGGCCTGCCGGGCGTTCTCGGCGTCGCGGGGCCGGTCATCCTCATGGTCTGTCTGGTATTCTTCGCCTTCACCACCATTTTGGGTTGGAATTTTTACGGCGAGCGCTGCCTTGAATACGTCGCGGGGCGCAGAAAGGCGGCCATCTATATCTACCGCGTGCTGTACATCCTCGCCGTGTTCATCGGCCCGTACATGACGGTCGCCGCCGTCTGGAACATCGCCGATATCTTCAACGGTTTGATGGCGATCCCCAATCTCATCGCCCTGGCGCTCCTGTCGGGCGTGGTCATCCGCGAAACGAAGGACTATTTCCGCCGCTTCCCCAAGGGGAAGGACGCGGTGCCCTCGGTAGAGGAAGAGCCGCCCGTGCAGCAGCCGCAGGATCTCGGCGCCCCGCCCGAAAGCGCGGCAGACAGGGCGTTTTGTAGGCGCAAAGGCGCCCCGCCCGAAAGCGCGGCAGCCAGGGCGTTTTGCGGCAGACGCACGGCTGCCTTGCCGCTTTGCCGGCGCGCGTTTGCGCCGCCCTCTTTTGTCTTGGCGGGGCGGCAGGCGTGCCATCGCAGGGGAGTGCGGCGGCTATATAAAAGATAATTTCAGATAAGGAGAGAGGATCATGCAAGAAGAACAGACAGTATCCGTCACCGAAAGCGCGGCGGCAGAAGGCGCCCCGGAAGGCGTGCAGGCTTCGGAAGGCGCGCAGACCGCAGGAACGCAGGCCAAAAAGCACCACGGGTTCAGCAGCAAGATCGGCTTCGTTCTCGCCGCGGCGGGCTCGGCGGTCGGGCTGGGCAACCTGTGGCGCTTCCCGTACCTGGCTGCCAAATACGGCGGCGGCGTTTTCATCCTCTGCTACATCATTCTCGCCGCCACCGTCGGCATCACTTTATTGATGCTCGAGATCGCCATCGGCAGAAAGACGGGCAAAGGCATCATCGGCGCCTTCACGCAGCTGAACAAAAAGTTCCGCTGGGTGGGCTTCTTGTGCCTGGCGGTGCCCATCATCATCGTGCCGTATTACTGCGTCATCGGCGGCTGGGTGGTCAAGTACATCGTCGCCTTTTTGACGGGTTCGGCGGGGCTGGTGGAAGGCGGCGGCGCCGCCGTCGATACCTCGGCGTACTTCAATTCCTTCATCACCGACCCGTGGCAGCCGCTCATCTTCTTTCTGATCTTCGCCGCGGCGACCGTGCTTGTGGTCGTGTTCGGGGTGCAGAACGGCATCGAGCGCATCAGCAAGGTGCTGATGCCCCTGCTCGCGGTCATCTCGCTGTTTTTGATGATCTACGTCCTCTGCCAGCCGGGCGCGCTGGAAGGGCTCGAGTTCCTCTTCAAGCCCGATTTTTCCAAATTCGGGTATGAAACGCTGCTCGCCGCCCTCGGTCAGCTGTTCTATTCGCTGTCTCTGGCGATGGGCATCATGATCACCTACGGCTCGTATATGAAGAAGGAGGTCAGCGTCCGGAAGTCCTCGCTGCAGATCGCCATCTGCGATTCCGCCTTCGCCATCGTGGCGGCGACCATCATCATTCCCTCCATCTTCGCCTTCTCGGCCGACGCGCAGGGCGCCCTGAACAACTCCGGCCCCTCGCTGATGTTCGTGCAGCTCCCCGCCGTCTTCAACAACCTGCCGGGCGGGCAGTGGATCGGCGCGGTGTTCTTCGTCCTCGTCTTCTTCGCGGCGCTCACTTCGTCCATCTCCTTAGTGGAGGCGATCGTGGCGGTACTGCGTGAAAATCTGCATCTGAAGCGCTGGGTCTCCTGCTGCATCGTCTTCGGCATCGTGATCGTGCTCGGCGTGCTCTCGTCGCTCGGCTTCGGCGTGCTGTCGGATATCAAGATCGTCATGCCCTCCGGCTCCACCTATCAGCTGCTCGACATCTTCGACTATCTCTCCAACAGCATCCTCATGCCCATCGTCGCCATCCTCACCTGCATTTTGGCGGGGTACTTCATCGATAAGAACCTCATCCCCGACGAGATCGGCCTCAAACGCAAGGGCGGCAGGGTCTATTTCCGCGTCATGGTGCGCTACATCGCGCCCGTGTGCATGGCGATCATCCTCATCAGCGGCATCGTCTTCAACCTCGTGCTGCCGCCGCTGTAACGCCGCAGGCAGGGCTTTTTGGCCGTCATTTTGAAAGGATAGGGGGACTATGATGCAGACAGGCAACGGAACGGCGCTCATCACCGGCGCCACGGGCGGTTTGGGCAGGGAATTTGCTATGCTCGCCGCCGCGGACGGGTGCGACCTCGTCCTCATCGCCCGCAGCGAAAGCGCGCTGGCAGGCCTCAGGGCGGAGATCGGGAAAAAATTCCCCGTCCGCTGCTATATCCTGCCCTGCGACCTTTCCTATCCCGGCGCGGCGCAGTATGTGTTCGGCTTCGTGCGGGAAGAGGGCGTCCGCGTGGATATCCTCATCAACAACGCGGGCTTCGGCGATTTCGGCCCCGTTGCCGAAAGCGACCTCGCGCGGCTGGAGCAGATGATGCAGGTCAACATGGCGGCGCTCGTCGGGCTCACGCGCCTGCTGCTTCCGTCCATGCTGGCGCACGGCTACGGCAGGATCTTGAACGTCGCCTCGCTGGCGGCATTCCAGCCGGGGCCGCTGATGGCGGTCTATTACGCGAGCAAGGCGTTCGTGCTCTCCTTTTCCGAGGCGCTCGCCTTTGAATGCAGGGGGACGGGCGTCACCGTCACGGCGCTCTGCCCCGGCCCCACGCGCACGGGTTTTGAAAAGAACGCCCGCGCCGAGCAGTCGGGGCTGTTCCACCGCCTGCCCGTGCAGGAAGCGGCCGCCGTCGCCGCCTACGGCTACAAGAGGCTGCGGCGCAAAAAACTGCTGGCGGTGCCGGGGGCGCGCAACAAGCTGCTCGCCTTTCTCTCTCCCCGCGCGCCCCGTTCGCTCGTCTGCCGCATGGTGTTCCGCATCCAGAAGTGACCCTTTTGCCGCGGGAACAAAAAACCAAATATCTGCATTGGAAAAGCAGCGGGGCTCCCCGCTGCTTTCTGAAATATACAACAAAAACGATATAAGGAGGAATACGCCCATGATCTACCACGTTTCCAAGAGCGGTTCCGACCAAAACCCGGGCACGCAGGAACTTCCCTTCCTCACCATCCAGCGGGCGGCGGATATCGCCGCGGCGGGGGATACCGTCGTCGTGCACGAGGGGGTATACAGGGAATGGGTCAAGCCCAAAAACGGCGGCCTTAGCCGCGATCTGCCCGTCACCTACATGGCGGCGGCGGGCGAGCGCGCCGTCATCAAGGGCTCCGAGCGGGCGGAACACTGGCAGCGCGTGGAGGGGAATGTGTGGAAGACGACCATCGACCGCCGCGTCTTCGGCGACTACGATCCCTTCCGCACCGAGATCGACGGCGACTGGCTGGTCGCCCCGCGCGAGCACAAGGTGCACACCGCGGCAGTATATCTGAACGGCAGGGCGCTGTTCGAAGCCCCTTCGTTGGACAAGGTATTTCGCCCCGAACGATGGGAAAAGAGCGTCTACGAAACGTGGGGAGGGAGAGAGGAAAAGCTCATCGACCCCGCGGCGTCGCTGCTGCGCTGGTATGCGGAGACGGGCGAAGAGGAGACGGTGCTGTATGCCAACTTCCAGGGTGCCGACCCCAACGCCGCCCTCGTCGAATTCAACGTGCGCAAGGCATGCTTCTTCCCCGAACGGACGGGGATAAACTACATCACCGTCCGCGGCTTTGAAATGGCGCAGGCGGCAACGCCCTGGGCGCCGCCCACGGCCAAGCAGTGGGGCATCGTCGGCCCCAACTGGAGCAAGGGCTGGGTGATTGAGAACAATATCATCCACGACTCCAAGTGCAGCGGCATCAGTTTGGGGAAAGAGGAGACGACGGGCGACAACGACTTCACTAAATGGGGCAGAAAGCCGGGCTACCAGTACCAGCTGGAGGCGGTGTTCAAGGCGCTCTCTGCCGGCTGGAACAAAGAAAAGATCGGCTCGCACATCGTGCGGGGGAATAAGATCTACGACTGCGGACAGAACGGCGTCGTGGGGCACATGGGCTCGGCGTTCTGCGAAATTTACGGCAACGAGATCTTCCGCATCGGCACCGGGCACGAGTTTTACGGGCACGAGCTGGGCGGCATCAAGCTGCACGCCGCCGTCGATACCTATGTGCACGACAACTACCTGCACGAATGCACCCTCGGCATGTGGTTCGACTGGCAGGCGCAGGGCCTGCGCGTGAGCGCCAACATCTTCGCGGGCAACGACCGCGACCTGTTCGTCGAGGTATCGCACGGCCCGTACCTCGTCGACAACAACATCTTCGCCTCGGCATATTCCTTCGACAACGCCTCGCAGGGCGGCGCCTATGTCAACAACCTCGTGTGCGGGCTGTTCAACCACTATCCCGTGCTCAACCGCGCCACGCCCTATCATCTCCCGCATTCCACCCTGCCCGCGGGCACCGCGCCCGTGTACGGCGGCGACGACCGCTGGCTGCAAAACATCTTCGTCGGCGGCGGGGAAGAGGGGAAGTTCTACGGCACGTCGGAATATAACGGCTCGCCTTCCTCGCTGGAAGAGTACATTGCCAGGGTGCGCTCGCTCGGCTATGGCGATCTGGAGCAGTTCGAACAGGTCAAACAGCCCGCCTATATCCGCGGCAACGTCTACCTGAACGGCGCAAAGCCGTTTGAAGGCGAGGCAGGCTGCCTCGTTTCGGGCGAAAGCGCGGAGGTGACGATCGATCGCCGCGCAGACGGCGTATATTTGGAAATGACCCTCCCCGCCGCAATGTTCGGTTTGGAAGGGGAAGCGGTCACGAGCGGGCTGCTGGGCATGACGCGCATCAGCGAAGGGCGGTTTGAAGCCCCCGACGGCGGCGATATCAAGATCGATACCGACCTTGTGGGGGAGGCCTTTGCCGGTACCGTCCTCGCAGGCCCCCTGCAGCGGCTGCACGCGGGCAAAAACCGCGTCAAAATTTGGGATTTTGAAGGAAAATAAAAAATTTTCGCTGTATGAAAGCAAAAGTCAAAGGTGTGGACCTCGGCGGCGGCAGCGTCGGCAGGCTGGTGGCGCGCCTCGCCCTGCCCGCCGTGGCGGCGCAGGTCATCAACCTGCTGTATAATCTGGTCGATCGAATGTATGTGGGCGGCATCGAGGGCGTGGGCATGGACGCCCTGGCGGGGCTGGGGGTGGTATTTCCCATCACCCTCATCGTCAGCGCCTTTGCCAACCTCGTGGGCTTGGGCGGCGCGCCGCTGGCGAGCATCTTTTTGGGTGAAAAGAAGGAAGAAGAAGCCGCTCGCGTGTTCAATGCCGGCGCCGTGCTCCTTGCGCTCTTCGGCGTGGTGCTGACCGCCGCCGTGCTCATCTGGTGCGACGATCTCGTCCGCCTGTTCGGCGCCCCCGCGGCGAGCTTTGCCTACGGGCGCGACTATCTCTTTATCTACGCTGTCGGTTCGCTGTTCGTCATGTTCTCGCTGGGGCTGAACCCGTTCATCTCCGCGCAGGGCTACAGCTTCACCTCCATGGCCACCGTCGCCATCGGCGCGCTTTTGAATATCGCCCTCGACCCGCTGTTCATCTACGTGTTCGGGATGGGCGTAAAGGGAGCGGCGCTCGCCACCATCCTCTCGCAGGGCGTCTCCGCCGTGTGGGCGGTGAGCTTCTTCTTCCGCAAAAAATCGGCGTTCAGGCTGGAGCCGCGCCTGTTTTTGCCTTCGCCGCGCGTCGTCGGCAAGATCTTGCTGCTCGGCCTTTCGCCCTTCATCATGACCGTCACCGAAAGCGCCATCCAGATCGTGTTCAACAACAACCTCACCTACTGGTCGCAGGGGAACAGCGATTACACCGCCGCCCTGACCGCCATGCTCAGCGCCAATCAGATGGTCTGCCTGCCCCTCAACGGGCTGGGCACGGGCGTGCAGCCGCTGGTCAGCTACAACTACGGCTCGGGCGATACGGCGCGCATCGTCAAAACGGTCAAGATCGTCACCGTCGTGGCGCTGTGCGGCAGCACGAGCGTGTGGCTCCTGTCCCTCCTCGCCCCGCAGGTGTACGGCTATATCTTCAGCGCCACGCCCGCCGTCATGGAGCTCATCTGCCGCTATACGCCCTTCTTTATGATGGGAACGGTCATGTTCTTCGCCCAGATGACGCTGCAAAACGTGTTCGTCGCCCTCAACCAGGCGGGGCTGTCCATCTTCCTCGCCTGCCTGCGCAAGGTCATCCTCCTCATCCCCCTCTGCTTCATCCTGCCGCACTTTTTCGGCGCGCCGGGCGTGTTTTACAGCGAGGGGATCGCCGACATCGTCGCGGGCGTCATCACGGCGACGACCTTCTTCGTCATGCTGCCGCGCATCCTCAAAAAGCGCCGCGCCTATCTGGAATTGCACGCCAAGGCGGACGCCGCATCGCATATCTAAAAGAGTATAGAAAGCGTCGCCCCTATCTGGAATTACATGCCGAGGCAGACGCCGCATCGCATATCTGAAATAATACAAAAAGCGCCGCCCCGTTCGGAGCGGCGCCCGGCTTTTTTCCGCCTGTTTGCGGAAGTCCGCTCTTCTTGCGGAGTTTTCCCGCTTTCGGCGGCATTTTTGTATTTTTTCTTTTTGAAGTGCGCTTCACTTTTCCCGCCTTTTGCGCCGCCGCTTTGGTATAGACGGCCCGCAAATGTGCGATACTACGGGCATGAAGAAGATCGAAAGGGGAGACGAGGTGAAAACGCGCGACGAGCGCGAGAGCTGCTTCGGCGGCTTTGCGCCCCGCGGCGGCGATGAACGGCGCGGCTGAGGCGAAAAACGCACGGG
>DXEW01000020.1 GCA_019114755.1 Candidatus Borkfalkia faecavium | reverse complement strand
CCTTTCGCACCTCATCTTCGCTTACAATGCTCTTGGGAAAGGTTATCCTTTTCAATTCCCGCAAAGCCTCGTTCCGCGTCATATACGTCTTGTCCGTCCTTTCATCTATAAAAGCGTTCAGCCGAACGTGCATACGGTCTATCACCGCTTTCTCAATTTTTCCCTTGTGGCGGTACTCCAACTCTCTTTTTCTGTACTTGCACTTCGGCTCTTTCTCTGCGAACCAAAAATGTATATGCAAATGATGCGGCCTATCCTTGTGCAGTGAACATATTAAATCCATATTCTTCGGATCAAGCCCCATATCCCGAAAGAACTCCCCGAACGTTCGCTTTACAAGCCGCATACATTTTTCAGGCATATCGATCTTACGGCTCATTTCCTCATTGAGCGAGATGAAGCCGTGCCACAATATCTTGTCCGCCTTTGCACGCTCCTGTATTTCTTTGAGTTCCTCTTGCGAGATGAACCCGTCGCCGTTGAACACGCCGGTGGATTTTTCAAAGTACGAAATCATGTCGCGCATTTCCGACTTGGAATTCTCGCCGTTCAGCTTGCGGTCAGCGGTCATATACTTGTAAATGTTGTTGCCGCCGTCTCGCATCTCATAATAAGGGCGTTCCCGTTCAAACTTCTTGCGTTCTTCTGGCGTTGCGTTACTCTTTAACTTCCACGGCGTATATGTAATGTTAAATATGATCGGTTGATTACTTATGACTTTTCCTCCTTTTGTTTCATTTTTACATGTCAATTTGCTTTTTATTTGCCGCAGGCAAACCGATAGCGGGTTTCCCGCATCGGAAAGCAAAAACGCAGGATGCAACAAATTCTGCGTTTTTCTTATCCTGCTACAAATTCTCCCTAATTTGCCACCACGCACTCGGTTGTTTTGCTTACGGTTTTTGCATATATTTTTGCTCATAACTGCGCACCAAATAAAAGATATTCCGCTCTTTTTGCAGCTCCTCGTCCGTTGCACGCTTCGCGGCGACGTCGCTCCAATTGAGCTCTGACTTATACCGTTCCGCATTGCCGAACAAACTGCCTTGTATATCGGAATGTGCGGCTCGGAAGTCCTCATACGTCAGTTTTTCCTGCGGTGCATCTGCTTGTATTCCCTGCGGCATAGGTATCGTATCTTCTATCGGAGATACGACGCAAACTTGCTTTTTCTGCGCACCTCCCGTGCGGCCGCTCGCCTTTCGCCTTTTGGACAAGTCCATCTTCCGTTTGCACAGATTGAAATATCCCTGTATCGTCCTATCCGCAAACTTCGGTTCTTCGTTTCCGAACATATACGCACAAATCGCTTTTACAAAAACACCTCTCTTGCATATATTCATCAGCTTCATAGCATTGTAGTAGGTTTCGTAGAACGTAAAATGCCTGGATTGCAGATTATATTTCTTCGGTATCTTCCCGGCGCTTTCCGTTTCTTTGACCTCTTGCAAAATGTCCGCTATGTTGCTCCAATAGAAGTTCTCCTTGTCCGACAACTCTTTCTCCGGCTCTCTGTCTTCAAACTCATACGCGCAGATACAGTTTGCCAGTTTCCCCGCACTTATATCGTCCATATTTTGCAGAATGTCCGCGTACAGTTCATAAAACGTAAATTGTTCCAATCCTTTTCCTCCCTCCTTTCTTTTGCCGACGGTTACGGCTCATCGGCTTGCCGTGTTTCTCCTTTTATCACCTCCAAAACGTTTTGCCTGTTCATACCCGTTTGCATCGCTCTGTTCGGACAATGCAAACGCCCGGCCGTCGTTCACGGTCGGGCGTGGTATTTCCCCTGTTCGGGTGCTTCCTATTACGTTGATTAGCACCGTTTTCCGGTGGTACAAAAATGCAACAGCTTTTACGGGTTTTCTGCCTTAAAAACAGTATATTTTTCGGCTTTTATATATCATTCGTTCTGAATGCTGTGGCACAATTACTCCAGCCGCATATCACTCCATTCTCATTTTTTTGTACTTTTTTGCGAATTTTCTGCCGTACAGAGTGTACTCTCCGTTCTCGTCTTCCGTTACTTGTTCCGCAGTGCCGTCGTATAATTCCCATAACAGTTCCGAGAATATCGGGTGGTTTATGAACGCCGCATAGATGCGCCAGTCCGCCGCGCTGTTTTTCTCGTAATGCCGGAGTACAAGTATCAGCACGTTTTTATTTGTCAGCCATTTGGAAACTTGCTTATCGCGCTCCTCCTTTATATCCGCGATTTGCTCATAGAGGACTTCCCGTTCCTGTTCATCCGCAGTCCGTATCGCAAGATACAGACGGTTGATTCTCGCTTTGCTCTCGTCGATGATCGCTACAATTTTGTCCTTATGCCGGTATTCCGTAGCGTTTCCCGATCCTATATCATACGCTAAACTCGATGAGATCGGGCGATAGTCGCCGTATTGCTCCCTGCCTTTCCGGAACTGAATCTTGTTTACAAGCGTATAGAGGTAATCCATCGCCGTATGATAAAAGGCATATTGCTTTCCGCGGCGCTCATCGATCTCGGCAAAGAATTGCGGTGCGGGGCGTTTGTACTTCTTGCGCAATGCGGAAAGTTCCCTGCCTATGCACACAGTCTCAAAGGAACGTTTGGCCTTGTCGATTTCCAACCCCGAAAGCACGGCGAGCTTGCAGATGTCCTCGTAAACAGAGAGTATCTCTCGTTCATCTGCGCCGTTATATAATTCATCCCATAAAATGCTGTTGAGCTTTTGCGAAAGATTGACGATCTCGCCGATCTTGTTCACGCTCGTGTCGTGGTCAAGTTCGGAAAGCGTCTGCCCCGTCTTTCCCGCGGCTTGGATATTGCATACGGGAACTTTGAAAAAATCACCGTACCGCGCGGCGGCGTTTACGAGCAGCGCATCGTCCGTTATGAGCATCGTATCTGAATCATAGTCGCAGCCGTTGAGCCGCTGCTGAATATTCTCCCCGATGGCATTCACGCAGACGATGTTTTCACCCAAATCAAAATAGTCCCATATCCCGCCGCCGAAGACGTTTTCCGCACAGTACAAGTTGCCCATCGTGATATGCGGGGAGCGGGCGCAGAGCAACTTTGCTCCGTTTTCAAAGCGTTCGCAGCGGATCTGCCCCAGTTTTAATTCGCTTTTGACCTCTTCGTCCGCGAGATATTTCAAAAGTTCCGTGCCGTTCCCGAAGAGTGTGGCGTTCGTGCCATTCAATAAAATATGCCCGCGTTTTAAGCGCTCTTTCAGGCTGCGCACGACGTCGTCTCGAAAATTGGAATACAGTTCGGTTTCATCGAAGTGCGGGCACTTGTGCATGAGCGTAAAGATGACGTCCGCGCGCTCGGCAAGCCCGTCCATGTGTTCTTCTTCGCCGTCTTTTTCACGGGCAAAGGCGTCTGTGAAGTGATAGCACATGAAGTCAATATCCCTGCGCAGAAGGGAGATATAGTCGATGCTCGGCTGCAACAGCTGCTTGACTTCTTCTTCGGATAGGGAGAGCGTGTTCAAAAGCTGATAGCTGCTCTGCACCATTCTGCCGCCGAAAAAGCGCGTACCCTTATCGTACTTGACCACGCCGAAAGTTCCGTCCGTATGCGCAGCCCATTGCCGGATATTTTTCTCGGTCAAACCGCCCGCGAATTTGAGATATTTCAGGCTGTTCGGCGTCGTTACCATGACGATCTGATCGATATCCTCGGCAAGCGTGACAAAGCCGCGCGCTTTCAATGATTCCAACGTAATGTGCTTATCCGCAAACCATTTCTGTAATTTGGTGCGAAAAGCGCATGATTTGAAGAACTTGCCCCGAAGGAGCAACATATGCCTGTCCGCATAGTATTTTTCAAAAATACTCTCATCCAGCAGACTTTCCCCGTCCCAGATGTCGTTGGTAACCTGTACGGTCTTTTGCTCGGCGCAAAGTTGCCCTTCGCGCATTTCCACGGAGATGACTTCCTCTTGAAACACGCTTTTATAATCGGGAACAAAGAGAATGCCGTCGAGCGGGATTTTTACCGTGCCTTTGATACTGCTTAAGGAAAGCGCCTTGTAAGATTCCCACGAGGCAAGGTCGGTTTTCGGTTTTAAGCCGCAGTCGCCCCACTTGAACATGGCACGATAAAGGCGCGCGTCGATAAAAAGGCATTTGCCTTCACGCGAACTGCCTGCGCTGCGTTTATAGCGAACGTAATGCGCGCCGTTTACGCAAAATCCGTTTTGGTAGAAGTGTTCGCGCAGGGATTTGAGATTGACGGGGTTGCCGTTTTGCGGCTTATAGATATAATTGAATTTTACATTGACGACGGCGAGGGTGTAAGCGTTGCCGTACTTGTCCGCAAAAGAAAACTTCTTGCGGCAGATGCGCTTGTATGCTTTTTCCAGTTCCATACTGTCCAGCGAAGCGTCCAACAGCACTTTGAACAGCCGAAAATAGGCGTCGCTTTTATCTTCGGGCAGTTTATACCCGACCACAACGCCGTTTTCCTGTTCCTCTTTATAAATATCCGCCGCTTCCACGGATAATATCCGGTATCCCTTTTGCATGGAATTATTGTAGCATAAAAATTATGGTTAGGCAATCTGCCGTTTACAAATATAGAAGAAAAAAGCATAGCGAGATTTCTTTTCTTCGCAGGCATGCCCTTGCGTACTACCGCGCGCCTCTGCCATACACTTGATAAACCTGTATAGCAAAAGGGCAGAAGCTGCGCGCCTCCGCCTTGCGATATTTTTATTTCTATCTGTCTTTATCTCTGTACTTTATACGCCTCGCAAGCTTGCCCGCAGCCCGAATGGGCCAGGTATATGCCTTGAATATCTTTTTATTTATAAACCAACCTTCTTTTTTAATCTGCGCTCCCTGCGCGGAAAGCCGCACTATGATCTCAGAAAGCGATCTGCTACATGACATTTCATCGCCCGATATGCGTCCACTTGCCGCAAGCATGCCGCTGTTCGCCGCGCGCTGGACATCTATAAGCTTTTTGAGTATTTTACCCTCACCGTCATATTGCACGGCGACGTTCACTATCGCGTTGCGGAAATCGTTGTTGAGCCGCATATAGTTGAGCGCGTGCAACCTTTCATACCCGTTCGCCGCCGAAAATTTAAGATTGTCCTCTATGCCGCAGAGAAGGTCCAGCACCTTGTCGCGCGTCCAATCCATGTGTGCAGAGTTTATGCGGTAACAATATGTAGCGTCGGGTATGGCGTAAAACCTGCCCGCACGCGCGAACGCCCGCAACATAAACGGGGGATCCTGGTAGCGGCGGTAATCGGGGAAATACAGGCCGTTCTTTACCAAAAATTCGCGCCTGTATATAAAGCGATAAAAGGCGTAATCGTACTGATAGTCGGAAAAATTTACCCAGCCTTCCTTTTCAAACTTGTTGCCACTAAGATTTTCGGGGAAATTCGTCCTCGCAATTGAGCCGTCCCAAGTTATCAACGAACCGCCGCAGATCAAGGCATTGTTCGTTTTAGCTGCGGCATATAAACGCGCCAACGTGTTAGCGGAAGGATAATAATCATCTGCATCGAGAAAAGCGATGTACTCGCCCTTTGCCGCCTTTATGCCTGTATTCCGCGCCGCCCCCGCTCCCTGATTTTGCTGGGTCATCAGCTTGATACGGCTGTCTTTACGCGCAATATCCTTGACTATTTCGATGCTGCCGTCGGTTGAACCGTCGTCGATACAGATGATTTCCAAACCTCTTTCTGACTGTGCAAGCAAACTTCTAAATCCATTATTTATATATTTTGATTTGTTATATATAGGAATAACTATAGATATTTTCATTCTTGAATCAACAATATCACGTTTTAACGCTGCTAAACGCCAAATTGTTTAAAAAGCATCTATATAAACTGAACCAACTAGCGTATGATACTTTTTATCAAACAACACCCCTCTACGGCATAGAGTACCCTGAGCTAAAAAATAATCACGTAATTGCTGAAACATTCCCTTACAAGTCATTGTTTACGCTGTAGTCGAGCTCCCACGCTTCATCCCTTTCGATGTTGACGGCGACGGACATGCCCAATCCCGAAGGCTTCCTGTCGTTTACTACAATCCGCTCGCCGTACGGCGCATCGAAGATGATATGGTCGTACCGTATCCTATTTGCGCCCCTGAACGCTTTATCGCATCTACTTTGCTGCATTTCAAAATAGTAATTTTGATTATCCAAGTACTATACTTGCAATTTTGAATTTTTTAACTATTCCGATATTCTTCTCAAATATCTTTCCAAACTACAAATATTATAATTGGCTCCTTGATTTTTTAATTTATTTAATATATAATCATAATTTTGAATATCTGCTACAAAGATAATATCGCATTTAGGATATTGTTCTAAACTCCGTGGATAAATCGGTATTCCGGTAAGTTGAATATTTCCATTTTCAACTATATACCGTATTTTTATTTCCGTGTCTTTTAAAATGTGTATAAATATTTTCGTTATTTCCGAATATCCGTAAATCGCAATATTTACATAACCATTTTGTTTCAAGTCTTCAACAACTGGATTGTCATGACCAAACTGGCCGACAATCTTATTACAAACCAACAATTGCTTAAACAAATCCGAGTACCTTCGCCATTTATCGCGGTCTTTCTCGACCTCATTCAATTGTTTATTCAACCTTTGGTTATCTTCGAACAATGTCAAGTCTGTCACCGCACCGGATTCTTTATTCGCCTTGTTTTCTGACAAATGCTTTTAAATAATAACTTTTTGAACTGAAAGGCTTACTCCGTTCGTATGAAATGCTTGTCCAGCATATATCTTAACCTCCAATGAATCAGCTCTTGCTCCAGTACATATAGAGATTACGCACCCATCGTTTACAATATCAATATCTTTTCTGAATATCAATTTATTCTGTAATTTATCTTTTACTCCAAAGGTTACTATTTTCGAAGTTGTTCCTAACAATTTGATTCCATAGAATTCGATCGTATAGGTTGTTCTTGGAGCCAAACAATCAAATAAAACAGCATTATTAAAATCATTATTTGTAGGAGAAATCAAAAAATCATCTATAATCTTTTCGATTTGTTTGCTTAATTGTACTTCACGTATTTCTCTATCAGCATGCTCATTTGTATTAATCAATGCCCATTGTTTACGCCACTGTTCAGAAAACAAACAATATAAATTGCGATAACGTTCTATCAATTCGTCGTCATCAAATAATTTTCTTAGGAAAAAAATTTGAAAATATGTACAATATTCTTCTTGCGCCCCGTGAGGAGTATCTGTTTCTGCCTCATAAGTCCAGACAATAATGTTGTCTTTTTTGGTTAATCCGTATTTTAAATCAATCCGAAAATTTTTGGCCAATTTATATATATCTTCTCGGTCACAACGGCTGGCAAGGTTTTCAATAAAAATATATTTCACATCAGTTTTTCTCTTTATCCAATACTCGGTATTATTTCTCTCAAATTCATCCTTTCCACCCACTTTTAAGTTTGTGATGCGTTCAAAAAACGGAGCATAATAATAATCGTAAATATAAATTTGCGGATTAATAGTAATACACGTACACCCGCCTCCAATTAAAGACGCTATTTCAAAACATGCCGCCCCTCCCCCGGAAGAGGAATATAAAATAATGTCCTTGTTTGGAATATTATAATATGCCGTGATTTGTAGAATCATATCAACTATTACTCTGCGAATATCCACTTTGTCATTGCCAAAATACCAGCCTAAATTTAAGTCCTTATATAAATCATACATGGGATCCGCAATATTAAGCATGCTCCCCTGAAAAAAGGTATACCAAGACCACCGTTTAAATTCTGGATACATTGAAGTTTTTGACCCATTCAAAACAACAATCAACGGCAGCCCTTTCTTATAATTAAACAACATTTCAAAACGGATATTATTATATATGGTATAAAACCGACCGTTTGGCAAATCAGCAGTAATATTGCTGATATCAATAAAAATGTTTTTATCTTTCAAATACTCACGATCGGGTGAAAGTAAGTTGTTTCTTGCCTTTTTCAGTTGTTCCGGATATTTCCCTTCTGATACAGGAATATTATCTAAAACATGTGCAAATATTTGAGTCAACGGATCAACTTCACTTCTCATCTATTAATTATTCCTCCTGACATTTTTTCAATAATCTTGATGTGCTATATATAGCAGGCTTAGTATCAAAATTCTTTATCCATTCCCTACGTAAAGTTACTGATTTTATATCAATCACTCCATTATAATTATTATTATTGCAATCCTTTACGCACTGTAACCTTATAACTATGGATTTTTTTGCTGTATCGGTCGCTCGGAAGAGATATAATATTTGGTTTACACGTCCATTAAAATTATTACATGATTCTAAAAAAACCTCTTTTCTATCAATTAAAATCATATAATTTACAATATTATCCGGAACAAAATCCTGCCAAATTGTAAAAATATTAAACTCAAAATAATACGACTTATCCTTTTCGACATCGTACTCCAATTCGATCTCACAATAATCGCCCCGTTTGACGCTAGAATCAGCAAAACCAAAACAGCAACCGTAATCTCTGATTTCGAAATAACCTTCCACTGCACGATTTACTATTACGCTCGACCCCGTTCTATGTTCACATTTTTCAAAATTGAAGCACCCTTTAAAATGATGATCAATGAGGTCATAACTTAATTTACGTGAATTCGGAAGATTATACCGCAACAACTCCGGCCACAACCGATTTATTATTTCCCGAAAAACTACATTCTTCTGTCGCCAATACTCTTGCAAGCGCAACCCCATGGACAAAATTTTCCGGACATTGAAAAGCATCCAAGTATCGCATAAAATATCATCTTCCAAAACGACCGAAGCATTCATCCAAGTAGGTAATCTGTTTTCCCAATAATGTATATGTGCATCGGAATAGCCGAGTTCATCAAGACCGTTAACTTGGTTTCGTTCTGCCCAATCTTCAAAATAAGGAACAGCATCTTTTAGAATTCCGGAATATTGAGCCCAAAGCGCAAATTTTTCACAACGCGATCTATAATAATTCACCATAATATGATCTGTATTCCTGCACATTTCTACGATGGAAGATCGCACATGAAGTGTATTCTCTTTAAATGGATAGCTTGCCGACAACTGTTTGATTAAACGATTGACCCGATGATAATGATTTTTATCCATTATTTTCATCAGATCCTCTGGATATGGCCCCTTAAAAAACACTTCAATATGTTTAATTCCTTCGTTTCTAGCCAACTCTTTTGCAAAAATAAAATTTTGTTCTCTATCTAATTGTTCTTTATCACCCAAATTCGGATTTTCGTTATGATATGTAAATAAAGTAACTCTGTCTTTGATATTTTTTGCCGCAGAAAGACAGATCCTGCTATCACAGCCAGCTGTCATCGAATGCAATATATCATAATGCTTTGCGAGTTCCTCGTACTGTATTTTTATGTTAGAAGATATATAATCACAGGCCTCTGATATTGTTATATCTTGCAATCTTTGCACGGGAAAAAATCTTTCAATTGTATTTGTAGTTAAACTTAAAACGTGATTCGGGATAAGCATTCGAATATCTTTCCACGGTGTCATATCCCCCGGAAGCGATACGCATATATACTTTGTCTTTTTATATTCACAATATTCCTTGTAGAACGCATGCTCTTCCGTCTGAACTATATCGTGGATCAAATTATAATGGGACGAAATAAAACACTCCCCTTTTTGTGTATAGTAATACGTACTTCGCATGGCAGTAGCATCCGTTATTAACTTCGCGCCGCCGCTTTGACAAAACACAATAATATGCCGCCCACCTAAAATATTTACATACTCATAAAGCTCTTTCTCTCCATATTTTAAACAACCGAACATTTCATTTATTAAAACCCTCTTATCCATACAGCCTGTTTCAGTATTCATGAAGGTTCCAAGCAATAAAATATATCTTTCATTGTCACATATATATTCAATCTCATTTTTCGGATCAAAATATATAACGTATTCTTCATTTATACCAAACTCAAGCTCATGCCACTGTTTGTTAACTTGGGAAGGGCGCCCCCCCCCGCATATTAGTTATCAAAAATCCGCGAATATAAAGATATTCTTGTTCGCTATATTCTTCCATTTTATAAGCTCTCCTTTTTGTTACTTTTATTTATTTTATATAAAAACTTAAACCCCTTTTGAATACTTGTCTTCAATCCTTCTTTTTCCCAAACTTCAAAAAAACGTCTCAATTTCGCAATAATCCCTTTCCGAGCAACGTAATCCGCTTCACCTTTTTCTTTCGATAAGGCGGCACCATAATTCACTATTGTCACTGAATTGGCCGCCGACAACGATTTTATAATCTCTTGGAAATCCCCTGCTTTTTCTGCATATTTCCAGAAAAATTCAGCTTTCGGAAGCCTTGCGTCCTTCCAAGGTTTATTCTTTCCCGTAAAATGTAAAATCTTCGGCGCCGAATAGGCATCAATGCATGCCTGCTTATTGATTACAATATCGCACTTCCCTTCAAAATGATGCCACTGAACATTCCAATCTTCAGGAATATAATACACTTTGTCTTTACATACAATGTTCAAAGCATCCTGATCCAGCATAATGAAATCTTCTCGTTTATCCAAGAGTTCAAAAGCCTTTTCACGAATCCTTTCCTCTATGAATTTTTTTGTATTGATGATAAGAACGCCTGCATTAAAGTACTTTTCGGGGGATACATGCAATTTCTCAACATAATTGGTGACAAAGCGATTCATATAATTTTTTGCCGCACCTAAAATATTGTTACCTATATCCAATTTATATAATTCACTTATATCGCCTAAAACAACCAAATCACAATCAACATATATTAATTGATCATAAAATGAAAGTATTTCCGGCGCAAAAAAACGATAGTACGTTTCGATTGTATAATGTGAGCATGTTCTTAACTTCAACTTTGTATTTAAAAGATTCGTTATATTAACTGTGCTCACACGATATTTATCAGTAGTTTCTTTCTCTAACCCTCGTATCGTTTCTTTTCCTAATTCGGTATAAAAAACGTATATATCATAATAATAATTCGGTGATGCATTTTCTAAAATCGATTGAATCGTTACTGCCACATAGGGAGCATAGTTCTGATTCGTTGCCATAATGATAGGAACAATAAGCTTCGAGGTACGAGGTGGTTCGATATGAACAGTTGGACACGCAAGCTTATCCTCAATCATTCCAAGTATACATTTCTCATAATATTCCATTGATGCCATTTCGTTATATTTTGCCCGCGAAAAATTCCCCATGGCATATATTTCGTCCGCAGACTTATCCATAAAGCGCATAATCGCATCCGCCAATGCCTGCGCGGAAGCCGTACGAACAACATAGCCATTCTCTTCCGTAACAATATATTTTGCCCCGGTATTTTCGGTCACAATCAATGGTTTTCCAAACATTGCTCCTTCCAAAGCGACCAATGAACATGATTCATCTCGCGACGAAACAACTACTATGTCTGTTTGTGAATATACTTTGCAGAGATCCTCTTCCCGCGTGATCTCACCTAAATAAACTATATTTTTCGTCCCCTTTATATCCTCCAAAAGCTGATTCGCCCAATTTTTGCAATAGTCAAGAACACGCCCTGCTATTCTATATTCGATCCTGTCGGCATAGGATTTAGGCAACAGCTTCACTGCTTCGACAACTATATCATACCCTTTCCGCGGTTCAATCGTGCCAAGAGTGGTAAAGACAATTTTTTTCGCGTCAAAAGATTTTTTTACTCCCGTATATTTATCTTCAACACAATTCGGCACAACATATACATTTTTATTGTAACTGCTTGTAATGTACTGCTTTGCATATTCGCTGACACACACCATATCGATCGATTCTTGCAAAACCTCATCCATGCCGAGATTCCCTCTTGCAATATCGACCAAATTCGTTGCCTCACGGATATACCAAATCGTCGGAAGATATTTACTTATAACATAATAAAATTTATAACTAATCGCTGCATTCACAATGCAAAGATCATAATTCGCCACCGCAAAAGCATAGTCGGCATTGTTATAATCACAAATCTTTACCGGAACATTTAATTTATCATATTCTGCCCTTAAATCCCCGTCGTATAACGACCATACGTCCACATTATATCCGTGTTTTATCAATACTTTGGCGATCCGAAGTAGACTTCTCGGCGCTCCCGACCAACTCAACTCATTCGAATACAATAAAAACTTATTTTTTCTTTCTCTTTTCAATTTCAGCGCCGGAAATTCAGGCAATGATAAAGATTGTAACATCGTTTTCATGATGCTAGTTGTCTTTATGCTTTCTTCTAACTTTGACGCAGAGTCACTGTTCGTTCCAGGTTCAAGCTTCAACAAATTATTCGTTAACTCTTTATATTTCTTACCCCAAAAATCACATACGGAAACTTTTCCACCCATTCCGACATCATCTTCAAAGTCAAGCGCAGAAAAAATTTGCCGGTCAAACGGTTTTGCCAATTGTATAAAATACTCACATGGTAACAAAAGGTCAAAGTTTTCGACAGCGAAAATATCACGGTTCTCACCGAAAGTTCGAACAAAGTCTTCGCAAAATTCTAACGCAGCTTGCTGAATGACATTCGTAAACCATAAATTGGGCACCATGGGAGTGAACTCGTTAAATAGCAATTGGCATTCACCTTTCTTGTTGAATTCATATGCTTTGACTGATGCCGCATATTCCATCAACAAATGTTCCCGAACAACCCCCGTAATGTTGGGACGCCAAGGATAAAAAACCTTTGTTTGAAATCCATATCGATTCTCGCGCAAATCCAACAGTTCTCCGTTGGAATGAACATAATAAGAATTAATCGGAAAGCCCAATAGTTGCGACAAAATACTTTCCGTCCTTCCGCTATATCCGACATCAAAAATAACATCTCCTGGCTTAATTACAGACGAAAAATATGTTCTTAATTTTTTCCTGTACGATTCAAAATCAAATAATTTACCAAACCGCTCGACAAAATCTTTAATAAATGTCAAATACGCGGAATTTGAACCGAAAATGTCATGCAAAATCCCTTTTGCCTGATAATATTTTTTTATATGCAAATAGTTTTGATTCGAAAACAACGGCTTTATCAATAAAAGAATTTTATATGGGGTGTTATTGGCAACGACTAATTTATTGTTCAATATCGCTAAAATATCTGCCATTCCTGAAAGATCTGCAGCAAACAGGGATTTTCTCGATACATATAAATAATTTGATTTTGGCACATCTGCAAGACCGTTTGTATATTTATCATAAAAAGCTTTTAACAGCCAGCCATCTCTCGCTACAAAATGAATCGTACAGTCTTTTTTCCCCGCCAAATCCTTCAATATCCATCGTGTCAAGCCCAACAACAATCCGCCGACACAGTAGTACCCTACAAAAGCCGGATCGGAATTAAAATCGCTTTTTTGATTGAATGCGAAAAACGGATAATCGAAAACATGATTTGCAACCATTCCATGGAAAGCCCTTAATCCCCAGTAATGATTGATGCTCCATCCCCCCGCAGTGAAAAAAGAGCTTTTTAAATAGATATTTTTATAGGCTTCGCCACAAAAAATAGCGCTGTTCCCGCCCTTGAACATGCTTATGGAATTATTTACATGATACGCATTAAACCCGAATTCTTTCGCCGCCTTGAAATCTGAAGAATAATTATCCCCGATATGAACAAGCGTTTTAAGATTCTCTCCTTTTAGTCCTAAATCATTTGCAATCAACTCATATAGTTTTTTGTCGTGTTTGCACTTGTTATATTCCGATGAAACATATATTCTGTCATAGTCAAAATAGTTGTTCTTTTTAAGAATTTTTTCAATAACTTGTTGCGAAAGATACATATCGCTAACGATAATAATCTCCCTCTCAAAATATTTAGCGAATTTATACAAGTCATAACCGCTCTTCTTTGCTACACAAAAATCCATTTCTGTGTCGATTTCAAAGTCCAGCATATGTTTGCATATTTTTTCCGAAACATTAAAATCCTTGCCAAATACTTCGTATATATCCGCCAGAGAAACCTCCTCTTTCCCCTCCTCCTTTAGAATTTCTCTCGCGTGTTTTTCTGCATATTGGCGCATATAACCGAAATCCGCAATAGATTCCGAGTTAATAATTCGATTGAATTCCTCCGCCATCAAAGAAAAAATGTCGCTCGGTTTGGAAAATGGCCTCACAATCAAAGTATCAAAGACATCAAAACTCACTATTTTGCAAGTGTCGGAAGCAACTGTCTTTTTCAAACGTTCTCCCGTAAAAAACATACTTGGCAATTCTGTTGAAACAGAACTAAAATACAACTCCGCCCGCGTAAAATCCTGCGCTTTACTTCCAAAATATCTCTTAAAATCGTGCTCCACACTAGATTTTTGAATATTGTATTTTTGGTAAAAAAGTTTCGCAGCATATTCTGAAATTTTCGCCATTGTTTCTGAGGAATCAACAATTTTATCTATTACATGTATACAACCGATAAAATTACTCAGAGCCGTTTTCAAATCTTCGTCAGACTTCTTAACAGCCTTTTCGCGAATATAAGAATATACATACGGAACAAAAATATATTTCTCCGCATTTTTCATGATCAAAGCATTTATAACAACAGCAGTAAACTCCCCCAAATTTTCTTTCCTTTTATTATTGTCGTAATAATTGCCATTAGAATAAATACTTTTTACGATTTTATTTATAAGTTTTCTGCAAACGACTTTATTCCATGGTAAAAAAACACTTTCTGCCATAAAATTATATTTTTTATATATCGCAAAACTGGAAGCATATCTGTCCGAATAATATAAATTTCTAATCGGGTCTAAATTATAGTAATAATATCTGCCTTCTTTGATTTTGCATATATCTGACATCGCTAAATCAGCATCTTCCTCTTCCGCCGCACAAACCAAAGCCCTTATATAATCACAAGACAACAAATTCTCAATATTCCAAAATATAAAATACTCCCCTTTCGATTGCTCGAGGGAAGCTGCTATACTCACTAATGAGGCATCTTTTTCAACTATAACAACCTCAACATTACTATACAACTGTGAAGAAAGAATCTTTTTTTCGTTCTCATTTAATTTATTCGTCCTTTTGCCAAACACTATAATCGATACAAGTGGCGCATTAGTTTTCGTAATCATAATTTTCCCTCGTAAAATTTTTATTTCCTATTTCAAGGCATGCTGGTGCATTGAGACTTAATAATTGATTCAATTTCGTTAAACAAGCCTTCTTCTTTACACATCAAGTGACACATAGGAATTAATCCCACCCGTATTATCTGATAGCCCTATTAGATAAGAATCTTTTACTTTTTTTATAAGTGCTTTTTTATTCATTCTACCCCCATCTCCTCAATCTCTACCGAATAAGTCTCTCGTATAGACTTTGTCTTTTATGTCTTTCAAATCTGCCGATACTCTGTTGGCGACTATGATGTCGCTCTCTTTTTTGAACTCTTCCAGATCTTTCGTGATCGCATGACCGTAATGTTCGCGCGTCTTTGCTGCAGGCTCGTAGATAATGATCTTCGCCCCGTACCGCTCCAGCCTCTTCATTACTCCCTGTATCGCGCTCTGCCGGAAGTTATCTGAATTCTTTTTCATCGTCAGGCGATACACTCCCACCGTGATCTCCTTTTTATCCGGATACCCCGCCTGCTTCATGATCTGCTTCGCGATAAAGTCTTTTCTCGTGCGGTTTGACGCCACGATCGCTTCTATCAAATTCTCCGGCACATCTTTATAGTTTGCCAATAGCTGCTTGGTATCTTTGGGCAGACAATACCCGCCGTACCCGAACGAAGGGTTATTGTACCCCTCCCCGATGCGCGGATCCAGACATACGCCGTCGATGATCGACTTCGTATCCAATCCGTGCAATTCGGCATATGTATCCAGTTCGTTAAAATACGATACCCGCAGCGCCAGATAGGTATTCGCAAACAGCTTGATCGCCTCCGCCTCCGTCGAGTTTATGACGAGCTTGGGGATCTGCTGCTTGACGGCGCCTTCTGCAAGCAGCTGTGCAAATGTCCATGCCCTCTCCGTCAATGCCTCTTCTTTCAGGTTCGTCCCCACAACGATGCGAGACGGATACAGGTTATCGTACAACGCCTTCCCCTCCCGTAAAAATTCCGGCGAAAAGAGTATCTTTTCCTCCGGATATCTCTGCCTCATGCTCTCCGTATAGCCGACCGGCACGGTCGACTTGATCACGAAGCAGCCCTTCGTTCCGGCGGCGATCGCCTTTTCAAAAATATCTTCTACCGAAGTGGTATCGAAGCGGCCGCTTTCGGCATCATAGTTGGTCGGCGTGGCGATGATGATATACTCCGCCTCTTGATAGGCTTTGGCGCCGTCCGTCGTCGCCTGCAAATCGAGCGGTTTATCGCGCAGATATTCCTCGATCTCTTTGTCGACCAGCGGCGATTCGCGCCGATTGATCTGCTCCACGCGCGACTCCGCAATATCGACCGCCGTCACGCTGTGACGTTGTGCCAGCAAGATCGCATTGGATAGCCCCACATATCCGATCCCTGCCACTGCTATTTTCATATCTTTGCCTCCTCTGTTTTTTCCTATATGTTTTACGCCGAAATCAGTCCCAGTTCCGCCAGGCGCTTCAGGTGGTAGTAGAAGGACGATTTTTTGATGCCCGTGCGCTCCAACGCCTGCCGCAGCGTGATCTGCTTTTTGCGGAACGCCTCCGCCGCCGCGATGAACTCTTCCGTATACTCCACCCGCGGGCGGCCGAACCGCACCCCGCGCTCCTTCGCCTTGCGGATACCCTGCGCTTGCAGCGTCGTGCGCTCTTTGTCGCGCTCCGCCGCAAAACCCAGGATCTGCTGCACGATCCCGCTCACGGGGATCCCTTCCCGCTCCTTCCGCGTATCTATCAGCGGCAGATCCTGCACCAATATATCCGCTCCGATCACTTCCGCGATCTGCCTCCACTCGCGCAGGATCACCTCGTAGTTATTGCCGAGCTGATCCAACGACTTGACCACCAGCAGATCGCCCGCTTGCAGCTTCTCTTTCAATGCGGCCAAGCCGGCTGTATCGCCCGCGTCCGTGACGATATTTTCCCGCTCTACCCGTTCCGACAGCGCCATGACCTGTCTTTTCAGGCTCTTCCCCGCCTGCGCTCGCGCATATCCGTATACCGGCACTCCTTTACCCTTCCTTTTGTTACTGCTCACTCACCCGTTTTCTCTCCAATAAAGTACACTTTTTTGGACGCCATTCTATTGACAGGAATCGTCATATTTGTTAGAATAAAAGGGTAACTTTATGTCGCTTTGTGTCGGAAAACGGCCTCTGTCCGCTTTTCTGAAAAAGTGTACTTTTTCAAAAAAAATTCAGCCCGCCGCGGAACGCTTCTCTGCGCTTCCGCGGCGGGCTGCCGCTCTGTTTGTCTCTGTTCGGGGCTCTTCTTTCCAGTTATACCTTCCGGCATTGCAGCGATACGGGCTTGCTTGCCGCTGCCGGCGGCGCCAAAACGATACGCAAAAAGGCAAGCCCGAACGGGCCTGCCTTTCGTTGAGCGTAAAGATACAATTTTCCGCGGGGCATAAAGCGGGGACCGCTATCCTCGCCCTTCCCCAAAACGATCAGGCGATCGCCTGCACCACGTCGGTAAAGGAGGTCACGCTCTCTATCGCCAGCACCTGATACCCCGCCCTGCCGGATGCGGCGTCGGGACGGAAATTGCCGTCTCTGCCACCTCCGCCTTGGCGACGGTGGTCGTGCCGTCTTCAATGTCATCGATGAGCGCCATCAGCGCCTGGTCGGCGAGCTCGCGCGCCTCCGCCTCGCCCGTGATCGCTGCCGCCGCATATGATTTTTTATTCTTTTACCGCGCCGGCGGCGCCGCCCTGGATAAGGTATTTGGACAGCGCGATATACAGCGCGACGATGGGCACGGCGACGAACAGGGAGCCTGCCGCAAAGATAGAGAACTCGCTGTCGTCCAGCGAATTGAGGCCGACCGCCACCGTCCAGGAAGATTTATCGACGAGCAGCATGCTCGGCAGCATGAAGTCCGCCCATGGCCATACGAAGGAAGTGAGCGCGGTATAGACGATCATCGGCTTGGAAAGCGGGAGCGTGATCGACACGAATACGCGCAGATCGGAGGCGCCGTCTAAGATGGCGGCATCGTAGATGGAACCGGGAATGGTATCGAAGAACCCCTTCTGTACCAGAAAGCCCATCGTAGAGCCGCTGCTGTAGAGCAGGATCAGTCCCCACAGATTATTGATGAGGTGCAGCTGCGTCATGATGACGAACAGTGCCGTCATGTTCATGAAGTTCGGGAAAATGCCGAGGATGAGCGTGGCCTTCATCATCGCCTTGCGGCTCTTGAAGCGGTAGCGCGACATGGTATAGGCGACCGCAATGACGAGCATCGTGGAGATGACGCAGCTGATCGCCGCGACAAACAGGGTATTGCCGAACCAGCGGGGATAATCGTACTTATTGATCTCGGTGAACAGGCGGCGAAAGGTATCGAAGCTGTAGACCTCCGGGAAGAAGCCCTCCAGCGTCAGCAGGTCGCCCTCCGCATTGAAGGCGGATAAGACCAGCCAGATGCACGGAAAGGCAAAAATGAAACTGACGAGGATGACCAACAGATAGATGAGCGCCGTTTTGATGCCCGCCGCGGGACGGAGGCGCAGTTTTTTGCCATTTGTCATCTGTATGTATCCTCCTTTTTGTAGGCTGGCGACGTGACGTACGCCACGAGCGAGAAGACAGCCATAAACGCAAACAGGATGAGGCTGAGCGCGGAGCCGAGCGAATACAGGCCGTTTTCTACCGTGAGGTTGTACATCCAGTTGATGAGAAGGTCAGAACTGTTGGCATTGAAATAGCCGGGTGCATAGACCGTTTCCGGCCGCAAAAAGTAAAAGATACTGAAATTGTTGAACTGGTTGATAAAGGTGCTGATGATGACGGGCGTGGTGGCAAAGAGCACGAACGGGAGCGTCAGGTAGACAAACTGCTGCAATCCGTTGGCGCCGTCAAGCCGCGCTGCCTCATACATATCGATGCTCGTATTGGAGAGGATGCCGGTCGCCAAAAACATGACGGAGGGGATACCCACCCACGCACAGCAGAAAAAGCCCAAGAGACGCAGTGACCAGCGCGAATCGTAGGAAATGATGGTAAAATTTTCGGAAACCCAGCCCCAATCTTTGAGCATGCCCACGATGGGACCGCTGTCGCAGAACATGAAATAGAAGCCTGTGAGTGTGATAAAGCTGGGGATCGCATAGGCAAACATGGGAAAAATGCGCCAAAAGCGCTTGCCCTTCAGGCACTTGGAGTTGTACAGCAATGCGAGTCCCAATCCGCCGAAATAGACGAGGAATGTAGAGCCAAACGCCCAAAGGATATTCCAGGCGAGGATCTTGCCCATCGTGCCGATGTATTCGCTCATCGTGAAGATGACCTTGAAGCTCTGCAGGCCCGTCCAGCTGACCAGCCTGGGCGGGACGATCTCGCCGCCGTAATCGGTAAAGGCGACGAGCGCCGTGAATACGATGGGCATGATGTTGAAGATACAGACGAACACCAGCGGCAGCGTGAGCGTGAGAAAATAGAATTTGCCGTTGATGAGCTCCTTGCAGCTTTCAAAAAAGCTCTTAGGCGGGTTTCCCTTGCGCAGTTCACGGGCGGTGTAAATGACGTCTTTGATGTTCGCATAATAGGCGAGCGCGAACAGCAGGATGAGGAAGACGGTGGTGATGCCCCAGGCGAGCATGGACACGGAGTTGTCCCCTGCAATACCCATGATGGGCACGCCCTCCGTGGTGCCGAGGGTAATCAGCCCGACGATATTCTCTGCACCCGCAAAGGCCATAAAGAGGATAAACCCTACCTCAAGCAGCGCCAGCAGCGCCCCTTTGGTATACTGCCGGCAAAACAACTGGCCCAGCCCCATGAAGGCGCAGCTGAGTTTTACCTGATACGGCGCAAACGCGCCACTGCCTTTCGGCGCCTTCTGCATAGCTTCCGCCATGGCTATCCCCCCCCTTTATGAAATGTTGCCCACAGCCATCGCCGACCGAATATCTGCCACCAATTTGTCGAGCGCGTCCTTGAGCGAATCTGCCGTGGTGTAGACGGGGTCTGCGCGCGTGGTGTTGTCTGTAGCCACGTCATTGAACAGCGAGGACAGCGGATCCCAGATGTACTGCGTATCGCGCGTGGACGGCATCATGTAGACCAGCCCGCCCGAAACGCGTTCGCTGAGGATCTCGGAGACGCCGCCCAGCTCTGCGGCGAGGTCGGTGCGGGCGGGTACCGCGCCGAGCGCCTCGCTGCGCCATTTCAGATTTTCGTACTCGCTGACGAACTGCACAAACGCGAGGCTCGCCTTGGGGTATTTGGTATAGGAACTGATGCCGAAGGCGTTGACGCCGCCCATGGTGGTCGGCTCGAAGGTCTCTGCCTCCATGTCGGTGAGCTCTGCGGTGATGTCGCCGTCCTTCGGCAGGCGGGGCGGATCGACGACCACGAGATTTTCCTGCGCGGCCTGCTGCGCCTCTTGCTGCGACATGCCGCCTCGCACATAAGTGGCTGCCAAATTTTCCTGGAAGGTGGTCAGCCAGTCGGGCGTGCCGATCGTGCAGAATGCAGTGCCGGCCGCGTTGGTAAGATAGGCGGCCACCTGCGTGGTCGCGTTCTGCGAGATGCAGGTGGAGCCGAGCACGCCGGCAAGGTCGCGGAACAGCCGCAGCCCTACTTCTGCGCCGTCTGCATTCAGGCCGATATCGTCGTGCGAATCGCCGAACACGTAGGCGCCGAACGAGAGCAGGTAGCCGCTGTTGAAGTATTGATCGACCAGCGACATGTACAGGCCGTATTTGCTGCCGCCCGACTCTTCCTTGACCTGTTTACTGTATGCGTACAGGTCGTTCATGTTCTCGACCATATCGGGGACGCCATTTGCATTGTCGTCCCACTCTTCCTGCCAGTTTGCGGGCAGCAGATCTTTGCGATAGGTCAGGACGGTGGACTGCTGGGCGACGGGCATACCGTAATACAGATCCATGCCGTACGTTTCCAACCGGTATACGTCCATGACCGTACTCGGGATCTGAGAAATGTCCAGCTCTTCCGTGGGCAGCGGCAGGACGTGCCCGCCCTCGGCATAGCGCATCAGCATGTCGTTGGCCTGATAGAGAACGTCCGGCCCGTACCCGTCAGGGCCGTTCTGCTCGAGATCGACATACTGATCCATATTGGCGTCGACAGCATTGACGTTATAGGCGGAGTACGCCTCGTTGAAGGCATCGAGCACCTCTTGCAGGTGGCCCGTTTCGATCGCCATTTGATTATCAAGGACGCGGATGGTAGCATTCTGTTCGATCTCGCCCTCGAACTTGGCCATGAGTTCTTCATAAGTAAAGGTGCCGCCGCCGGTGCGTTCGCCGCAGCCGGCGAGCATAGCGCCCGCCAACAGCAGGGCGAGGCAGATGCTGAGCAACTTGATCTTCTTCATATCATTTCCTCCCTGTCTCTCTCAAACACCGCAAACGAACGTGCGGCAACTATAGTATACCATGTTTCTCCCTGCAAACGCAACGCCTGACCGGTATTATTGACGGCAAGCCGCAAATCTCCGCGCTCGATGACAAACAGATCGCCCTGCGTATACAGCTTTACGCCGCTGCCCATCTTCTCTTTTCTGAGTTTTGCCAGCTTGCGGACGGTCTCTTGCAATTCTCTGTCCCAATGTTCCTCGTTCCAATCGAAGGTGCGGCGGGAATCGGGCTCATACTCGCCGACCATGCCGATCTCCGTGCCGTAACAAATGCAGGGCATGCCCGGAAAAAAGAAGAGCACCGCCAAAGCGCACCGAAGTTTGGCCCTGTCTTCGCCCACGAGCGTCAGAAACCGCTCTGTATCGTGGCTGTCTAACAGGTTGAGCATCATCTGATCGACTTGGTCGGTATTGCGCATGAGGAGCTCGGAGAGCCGGCCGCAGAAGCTCTGCGCCGTGCGGGTTCCCTTTGCAAAAAAGTCGATACACGCCTTGGTAAAGGAATAGTTCATAATGCCGTCAAACTCATCTCCGCGCAGCCAGGCGTTCGCGTCGTGCCAGCTTTCGCCGATGAGGATAGCCTGCGGAGAGATCCGTTTGACCTCCTTTCGGAAGCGCCGCCAAAAATCGTGCGAAACCTCGTCTGCCACGTCCAGCCGCCATCCGTCGATACCGCACTCGCGCATCCAATACAGCGCGACGTTCAGCAGATAATCCTGCACCTGCACATTGTTGGTATTCCACTTCGGCATATAATTGCAGGCGGCAAAACACTCGTAATTGCACCGCTGCACATCCGGCCTTTCGCCATGGATGATGAACCAATCGAAATAGCGGGAGTTTTTGCCCTGTTCGATCACATCCTGAAATTGCGGGCAATACATGCTGCAGTGGTTAAACACGGCGTCCAGAATGACGCGGATACCGCGCCCGTGCGCTTCCTGCATGAGCCGGCGCAGGTCTTCGTTCGAGCCGAACATTGCATCGACCGTGTAATAATCGATGGTGTCGTATTTGTGATTGCTCGGCGAGCGGAACACCGGCGTGAGATAGATCGCCGTGACGCCCAGACCTTGCAGATAGCCCAGCTTTTGGATGATGCCCTGCAGGTCTCCGCCGTAAAAGCCCTTCGGGTCGGGGATCTGCCCCCAGCGGCGGTCTATATACGCCGTATCTTTATGCGTATTGCCCATGCAAAAGCGGTCGATAAAGATCTGGTAGAACACGGCGCGATCGCACCAATCGACCGGGCGGTGCACGTCGATACTGTTGATATACGGATACTGAAAAAAGTTATAGTAACTCTTTTCGTGATCGTAATCGACTGTCAGCCCCTCTTCCGAATAATAATAGGCCTCCTGCCCGCTCTTGAGATAAAATACGTAGCCGATGCGCGGATCCGGTACATACAGCGCCGCCGTATAGTAATCGAACAGCGCATCGGAAAAGCTCTTTTGCATGACGACGGTCTTCCGCTCTTGCAGCCATTCGTATTTGACCGCGTAGATCAGCGTCACCTGTTCGACGTCGTCCTTCGCCGTGCGAAGGCGAATGCGCAGTTCCTGTTCGCCATATGCAAACGAATACTGCGAGCCCGGCATGTGATAAACAGCCGCTCGGTTCATGCCCGTCACCCCCTTTCGGGTATGGGGCGGCGTCGCCGCCCCGCCCGTTTATCCGCACTAACGCACTGCCAAAGACAGGGCGCCGCTCTGCGATACCGACACGCGGAAAGTGTAGCTGCCCGCCTGTGTGCAGAGGAAGTTGCCGCCCCAGGCCCAATCGGCGGTGATACCCGCGGGCAGATTTGCCGCTGTAGCCAACTTGGAAGTATAGCCGGGCGTATAATACGTATCTTCGCGATAGGGCGCGTATACCGCTACCGGAATGCAGAAGTAGAAGTAATCCCCCTCGACGAGGTCGAGCGTGATCGTATATTCTCTCGCCATGCCGGACGAAGGGGTGATTGCCGTGAGTTCCTGCACATTAGAGCCGACGCCAAAGTTGTTGTCGGCAAATACGGAGGTCTTGGCATTATAGGCCGCTTCTTCCGCCGTCAGGCCGCCCGTATCCGGATCGGTCGCCTGCGTGTAGGAGAGCCTGCCACCCAGCACCTTCCAGGTCTGTTCGGAGGTCAAAATATCGGCCGTCTTGTCTACTTCAATGGAGCCTTCAAGCGTGCCGCTCTCTTCGTTCAGTGTGACCGTCAGCGTAAAGGTATAGGTTCCCCCCTCGACGACAACGATGTTGCTGCCCATGCCGTCTGCCTTTTTGAAACTGGCTTCTTCGCCGTTGAACTCGTCGATCTCGGTGTAGTAGAACATGGTGCCGTCCTGCGCGGCGATGCCGCCCTCCTCTTTGAGCGTGCAGTAGGCGAGCAGGAATTCATCCCCTTCTGCGAGCGTCCATGTCTGCATCCAGGTTCCCGTGCCGTTCGGCGCATTGTCGGAGATCTTGAACATTTCGTAAGCGGAATATTGCAGAGAAGTGACGTCGGCGCCCCAGTTGGTGCCGGCCAGCACGGACTCCGCGCTCGTTTCGGCCGCAGAATTGCCGTAAATATACCAGGTATAGGCGGAACGGTCGACCGTCACTTCGGGCGCGTCTCCGTTGCGCACGACGCTGATGGAACCGACATTGGGATCTTCTGCATCCGTCGTCAGCGTAAGCGTATAGTTGCCGCTCACATTGACGGTGATGTTGACTTGCCCGTCGCCGAGCCCCGTGCCGGGCGCGCTCATATACTCGTTTTCGGCCAGATATTGGCCGCCGCGCGCACCGCCGCCGCTGGAATCGTCTGTATTCCAGACGCCATCGGCATCTTGAATGCAGAACTGCCACTGATCGCCGACATACAGGTCGATGGTGATGGTAAACTCGTTTTTACCCGCCGTCTTCGTCAGGATATTGCCGTTTTCGCCCTCGACGGGGCCGCCGTTCCAGCCGATGGCAGCCAGCGGACCGCCGACAGACGAGCTGCCCGCGATGAGCCACTGCCGCGTATCTTCGGCGGAAGAGCTCCACATCGAATAGACGTTCGTATCCTGCGTGATGGCGGTATCAAAACTCCAGTCGAAGGTGAAGTCTGCCGTGGCGTACCAGCCGCCGAATATGTACCCTTCCTTCGTATATCCCTCATCTTCGGGCGTAAATTCTTGCACCCGCTCTCCGTCATTTACCCACTTTTCTGCGATCACAGTTTCTCCGTCGTAAAACGTGACTTTGTAATCCCCCTGTGAACAAGCGACGGCCACTCCGCACACCAATGCGAGCAGCATGAGAACAGCCAATAAACCTGCGACTTTTTTGTACGCGCGTTTTGCCATAACTTCCTCCTTATTCTGAATCGAACTCGGCGATTTATTTAATCGCTTAAATAAAGTATAACACAGATTTGCCGTTTGTCAATACCTTTTTGAAAAATAATCAAAAAAATTATTTAATCGTTTCAATAACCCGTTGACTTTTGCCCTGTTTTGGGTTAAGATAAAGTTGCTATGAACGACGAAACCAAAAGAGTTACGATCGCCGAGATCGCAAAAATGGCGGGGGTATCTTCCGCCACCGTCTCGTACGTGCTCAGCGGCAGGACGGACGTGAAGGTCGCGGAACAGACGCGCGAACGCATTCTGCACCTGTGCGAACAGTATCATTACAAAAAGGGGGCGCGCCGCGAGCGCGCCGCCGGCAAAAAGCAGGTGACGATAGACGATATCGCCAAAGAGGCGGGCGTTTCGACGGCGACCGTTTCGTACATCATCAATGACAGGCAGGACGTGAAGATCAGCGACGAGACGCGCAAAAAGGTGTTGCAGATCTGCAATCTGCGCCAATATGCGCCCTCGCCGGTGGCCCGCCTTTTGGCCGGCAACAAAAACAACCTGATCGGTATCTGCTTTAACCGCAGTTTTTCGCCGACGGGCAGGAATGATGCGGTATTTTCACTGCTTTGCCGGCTGCAGCAGTGCCTGCGCGAGAAAAATTACCATACCCTGCTGCTGCCGCCCGTGCAGGACGACAAGATCGCCGTACAGGAAAACATAGACGGCATCCTCTGCATCGACCTCTCGGAACGGCAGTTCTATACGTTAAAAGAGAGTTACTTTGTTCCTATCGTCGCCATCGACATGACCGTACAGGATACCCTGTTTTTCAAGGTATACGACAACTGCAGCGCCCTGATCGCCTGCGCAAAGGAGAAGCTGCATACGGACAGACTCGTATTTGTGACGGGCGAATACAATAACCGTTCCTATATGAACAAGTGGAAGCGCGCCCTCGCCGACGACACGCTGCTGACCGTGCACAGCGCTGCAGATCTCGCGCCGGGCATCAAAAAATGCGGAGATGCGGCCTTTTTGTTCAATAGCACCCGGCTTGCCGCCCTGGCCCTGCCTTATATCGATGCGCGGCGTGCGGCAGCCGTCTGTACGGACCCGCAGGAGCTGCCGCCCGCGCCGGAGATGGCGCGCATCGACCTGCCCGACAGCCGCAAGGCAGCGTGCGCCGTACAGATGCTACAAAATGCAATCGGCCGCAAAGAAACGGAGCCGCATACCTGCAAGTTATCGCCGCTCATCTGATATGTAAAGCATAAATATAGATCGGCAAAAGCCGGCAGCCTCTGCATTATGCAGGGGCTGCCGGCTTTTGCTGTATATTCTCGCTTTTATTTGATTATCCAAAGAAAGCGTTCCGTTAATTTACGTCTGTATGCACGGTGGACTTGCTGACCCCGAAGTGCGCCGCGCAGGCGCGGACGGTGGCGCCCGTTTCCAAAATGTATTCGGCGCATTGGCGCGCCCGCCGCTGCATGTATTCCCACATAGAAGTTCCCCCTGTCCTGTTTTTTGGTTCATTCTATGTCGAACTTGGGCGGTTTATGAATGTTCCGCCCCCGCAAAACCGCACAAAACGCCAAAAAAGGCAAGCCGCTCGGGCTTGCCTTTTGGTTTGTATTTTGTTGTGCGCTCCTCGCCCTCTTCCCAATACAAGCGGACGCGGGAGCATTTTTCCGGAACATTCCAAACGGGAACACCCCGGCGCGGGAACATTTGCGGCAGAAATTTTACCGCAATTTCCAAACCGAAAATTTTACCGCCATTCCCAAACCGAAATATTTATTTGAGGAAAGCCTCGAAGGCGCTCTTCATCTTCTCGTACGCCTTGGCGGCGGCCTCTTCGTCTTTGGCGCGCACGGAGTAGTAGATCTTCAGCTTGGGCTCGGTGCCGCTGGGGCGCACGCAGATGAAGCTGCCGTTTTCCAGCTCGTAATAGACGGCGTTGGTGGTGGGGATATCGATGGGCTGCTCGCTGCCGTCTGCAAGGCGGCGCACGGGCTTGGAATAATCGCGCACGGCGACGACGTTATAGATATCGAACTTCTCCACCGGTTTGACTTTCAGCGAATCGACGAGGGCATTCATCTCCTTCATCGCGTTCAAGCCGTCGAACTTGATGCTGACGTTTTTATCCAGCACATAGCCGTACTTGGCGTAGATCTCCATCAGCCTGCCGTACACAGACTGCTTTTTATAGGTGTAGTAGCAGACCATCTCGGCGCAGAGCATGGAGGCGACGACGGCGTCTTTGTCGCGGCTGCCTTCGGTGCCGCGCAGGTAACCGCAGCTCTCTTCAAACCCGAAGATAAAGGTATGCTCGCCGCTGGCTTCGTATTCTTTGATCTTTTCGCCGATGAACTTGAAGCCGACGGGCACATCGACCAGCTGCACGCCGAAATCTTCGCAGATGGGGCGCGCCATGCCGGTGGTGACGAAGCTCTTGACCACGACGCCGTTTGCGGGCAGCTGATGCTCTTCGCGCAGGCGGGTGAGGATATAGTCCAGCAGCAGGATGCCCACCTGGTTGCCGGAAAGGGCCACGAACTCGCCCTTGCTGTCTTTGATGGCCACGCCCAGGCGGTCGGAATCGGGGTCGGTGCCGAACACGACGTCCGCATCGATCTTCTGCGCCAGGGCGATGCCCATGGAGAGCGTCTCCTTAAATTCGGGGTTGGGCACCTCGACGGTGGAAAATTCGGCATCCTTTTTGACCTGTTCGGGGACGACGGTCACGTTGATCTTCAGCTTTTTGAGGATGGTGGTGACGGGGATATAGCCGCTGCCGTGCACGGGGGTGTACACGAGCTTCAAATCTTTCCCCACCGCCTTGACCGCCTTGGGAGAGAGGGTCAGCTTGGAGATCTTTTTATAATAGCTCTTGTCGACGGAGTCGGGCACAGGCTTGATGTAGCCGTTGCTCTCCCCTTTGACGGCGAAGTAGTCGGCGATCTTTTCGATATAGCCGACGACGATGGCGGTAGCTTCCGGCGACATCTGGGCGCCGTCTTCACCGTATACTTTGTAGCCGTTGTACTCCTTGGGGTTGTGGCTGGCGGTGATCATGATGCCGGCGACGGTCTCCAGCTTGCGCACCGAATAGGAGAGCATGGGCACGGGATGCACGTCGTCGAACAGATAAGCGACGATGCCGTTTGCCGCCAGCACTTCCGCCGCGGCGCGGGCGAACTCATCGGATTTGCGGCGGGTATCATAGGAGATGACGACGCCGCGGCGCATTGCCTCTTCGCCCAAAGACTTGATGTACTCCGCCAGGCCCTGGGTAGCACGGCGCACGGTGTACACGTTCATCATGTTGGTGCCGTAGCCGATGATGCCGCGCATGCCGGCGGTGCCGAATTCGAGCTCGGCGCCGAAGCGGTACTCGATCGCCTTCTGATCTGCGGCGATGGCGGCAAGTTCCGCCCTCCCCTCTTCGTTGAGCGCGGGGCTTTCGCACCACGCCTTGTAGATCGACTGATAATCCATCATTTTAGACCTCCGACTGTTTCAAAAAACAATTTTCATATATTCTATCACGCGCGCACGCGGCGCGCAGCGAATTCTCTCTTTTACACTTGCGCTTACGGCACCTCGCGCAGGCCGCCCCGCGGATAAAGCCCGCAGCCGCCCCGTTCGGAGAAAGTACGCCCCGGGTGCGCTTCCCGCACGGGGAGCGCCGTTCCCGAAGCGGACGGCGGCTCATGCGGCCGCCGATAAGCGGGCGCTTACAGCTCGAAATCGTCGTAAAAATTCTCGTTGGTGCGCTCTTTGGGGCGGACGATGTTGTCTTCGCCCAAAAAGTACTTCTTATGCGTATCGTCGTAATAGCTGACAAACTGGATGCAGGTCATCATCAGGTACGACATGGGGATGGTGATCAGAAGCCCCGCGCCGAAGGTCGCCACCGCGAACAGCACGTTGACGCACATGATGAGCAGCACCGTCACCAGATAGATGGAGAACAGGCTGCCGAACCGCTGCGCCTTGCAGGAGAACGCCCTTTTGAGCGCATCGCGCAGGCGCATCTTGTCGGCGACGATGGCGGGCACCACGTCGTTGAAGATGGTCAGCTTGAGCGCCTGCGCCGCCAGCAGCAAGGTGGCGGACACCATCAGCGCCGCCGCCGATGCGATGAGCTCTACCGAGATGATGTTGATGAGGATGAGGAACACCCCGTAGCAGAGGAAGACGGAGCACACGTCGTACACGAAGGTGACGGGTACATACACGATCTGCCACAGTGCCGACTTAGACAGATTGCCGATGCAGGTGACCATGAAGGGCGTCTTGGCGTAGCTGGAGAGCCTGTTGTCGATCAGGCACCCGAAGGTGAAGTTGCCGATGCCGTCTAAAAAGCGGGAGATGAGCAGAATTACCAAAAGCCCCAGCGCGAACAGCACGATGCTGGGCGTGTTGCGCTGCAGATAGGCGACCAGTTCGCCCATCGATACCTGGAAGGAATCGGCAAAGGTGCTCAAAAAGGCGGTGTCGCCCGAGGTGAGCGCCTTGACGAAGTCGCCCAAAAGCTGTACCAGCTCTGCCATCGGCCGGCTGTTGAGCAGGGTGACGATGGGCGCGTACAGGAACGCCATGCTCAGCGCAAAGGTGATCACCCATACGGCCGCCTTGTATAAAAGCAGCTTGTAGTTGAGCGCAAAGTTGTCGATCGTCAGATGAAAAGCGTTCTTGAAGATCAAAGCGCGTCACTCCTTGGTTCAGAATTTTTTGCGAAGGTCGGCGCGCTCTTCACCGGTGAGGTCGAAGTAGGCGACGAACATGAGCGTGCAATAGTATAAAAACAGGATATCGACGATGATGAATACCGCCACGAACACGGGGACGTATACGTTGATCAGATCGCTCAGCGCCGCCACCGCCAGCACCAAGATCACCCCCGCCAGCGCCGGCAGGAACACCGACAGGAACAGCCCCCCGCGCCGCTCGTTGACCAGGCGGTTGGAATAGGAGAGCGCCTCCAAGGCGCCGTAGCCGTTGACCTGCATGCAGGGCAGCCACAACAGCAGTACCGTCGCCGCCCAGCACATGAGCGCCACCATGGCGAAAAAGATGATCAGCGACATGAACAGCCGCACGCCGCCCGTGAACAGCGACACCGCCGCATAGATCATGCCGGACGTCAGCACCGACCACGCTTCAAACACCGCCAAAAAGATGACGGAGACGAGCAGCGTCGTCAAAAAGTTATAGTTGAAGCGGCCGAACACCCCTTTCAGAGAGCGGGTGCCGATGCGCATGTGCTTTTCAATGTACCCCAGCAAAAAGGGCAGGCACACCACCACCGACGCCACGAACAGCAGCGCGTACGGCCAGCCGTGCGCGTTGACGGGCGAAACGAGGGTGAGGATGTGCGGAAAGCTGATGAGCGAATCGCTGTCTAAAAACTTGCCGATGACCTCCGCCGCGTTGTCCAGATCGATGGTCATGGCAAAGAAAAAGGAAGGCAGCAGCACAAAAAAGAAGATGAATATGAAATTTTTGAACAGATACCGGAACGAGCCGAGAATATATTTCAAAGAATTTCCTGCCTGTGCGGACGTTTTGCAATATTCCGCCTGTATTTTCCCTTTCATTATATAATAAAACGCTCCGCTTGTAAAGTCTTTGCCCCGATTTTGTATCATTTTTTTGCCCGCCGCACCCCACGAGGCCCCGACGGCGCCCCTCCGGCGATCCTTGCGCGCCCCGTCAATGCCCCGCCGCACCGCCAATGCCCATACCCGCCGGCGCCCCTCCGCCGTGTGGGAATGTAGAATGTAAAATGTAGAATGGTAAATTTTTGTGACGTCAAAAAATGCCTTTATCAGCCCGCAACGCTTCTCCCCTTCCTGTCATCCTGAGGAGCGAAGCGACGAAGGATCTCTGAAAATGAAAACCGTCCTTGTCATCCCGAGCGTCAGTCGAGGGATCTTGTATAGGACGCAGAGCCGTTCCGAACGCGGTAAAAGAGTTCGTAACCGATGCGCACCGCGCAAGATTTCTCCACTCGGCGGGCTATTATAACAGGGCTCCCGAAAATCGCAGCGAAGCGAGATTTTTGGGAAGAGGAGGAGCCGCCTTGCAAGGCGAGCATTTTGCCATTCGGCAAAATGCTGACAGCATAGGCGTGCGACGACGAGCTCAGGGTGACACAGGCGGGCGTTCGCGTTGCTTCCCCTTCCTGTCATCCTGAGGAGCGAAGCGACGAAGGATCTCTGAAAACAATACGAAAAAACGGCAAAATCACACTTTTGCCGTTTTTCCCTTATAGGCATACGGATGGAGGTGAATGCGGCGCGCATAAAAAAGGCGTGCCCCGAAAGGCGCGCCGCAGAGGGGAGAAACCGCCGCAGAGCCGTCGAAGGACGGTGAACGGCAGGTTTCCCCCTTCCTCACGGAAAATTCTTTTGTCAGCTCAAAAGAATTTTCGTGAACTCATTTGCGTGAATTTTTTACTGCATCATCATCAACAGCTGCTGCAGATAGCTGTAATACTGCCCCAGGTAGTCTTGCGCCACCTCGTCTTGCAGCAGGTCGGAAAGCGCTTCCGCCATGTCGGAATAGGCCAAATAATAATTTTTGACGATGATATACCGCTGCTGCATGGGCAGGGTATAGTCCACCTCGTACGGGGCGTCATCCGAACCCGAACCGCCGGGATCGGTGCCGCCGCCGGGGTCTGTACCGCCGCCCGGGTCGGTGCCGCCGGCCTCGTCGCGGTACAATGCCAAAAGGCTCTCGTCCAGCTCGCTCTGGATCTTGGCAAGGCGGGCCTGATATGCCTCTTCCAACTCCTCTTCTCCGTTTTGAGCGATGCTCGAACGGGCAATGCGCCCTTCCAATAGGCGGGCGCGCAGTTCGCGCAGCTGCTCTTCGTACTCCGCTTTGGCGGCGGCGCTCTCCTCGTTGGCTTCCGATGCCAGTTTTTGGATGGCGAGCGCCAGATCGTCTGTCTGCGTCATATAAACCTCCCTCTATGCGCGAATTTCCAACTCCGCTTGCAGCGAATACACTTCGCCCTCTTCCTCCGTCGACAGCCGCAGGCGGAAGCATTCCCCCGCGATGCCCACGGGGTACGCCGCCCTGCCGCCGCGCACCTCGACGGTGCGGCTGCCGCGCTCGCTCTCCGCCGTCAGCAAAAACCGCCCGCGGGCATGCACGCGCACCCTTTGCAGGCAGGCATTGCTGCCGGCGGAAAACTGTTCGCTCGCATAGGCCCGCCGCGCATATCCATCCGGGAATTGCCCCCGCCGCTGCGCGCCCGCGCGCCCCTCTGCCTGCCCGCCGCCGCTAACCTGCGGCTCGCACGCCTGCCCGCCGTATACCAGCAGCGCCTGCCCCCGGCAGGATGCGAGCCCGCGCACGCTGCGGGGCACGAGGCAGCATTCTTCCCCCGCAAAGGCGGCAATGCAGTCTTCTTCTTTGCCGAACAGGCGCACCCGTGCCTGCAAATAGTAGACGCCGCCCGCAAACGCGCCCCGCGCCCCCTGCATCGCCGTGCCGGCAAACCGCTCCGCCTCTCCCAACACATGCACGGAACCGTCATAGGCGTGAACGCCGTCTTCGCCCAGCCAATAGATGCGGTCCCCCGCCGCCACGGTGGCGGGGCAGGCGTCCGCCGAGACGAACGCCTCCCGCAGGCGGAAATCGCGCTCGTCGCCGAGGGCGGTCAGCTTCTGCACCCTGCCGCCGCGGAAGAGATACAGCGCGTCTTCCCAGACGCACATCGCCGTCACGTCCCCCTCTTCCGCCGCAAAGGATATCTCGCCGCCGCGGCCGCGCTCTTTGGCGAAGTCGCGCAAGGCGAAGGGGGCGCTGTACTGCACCGTTCCCCCGTTTTGGCGCATCGCCGTCCACAGCCGTTCGCCGTAAAAGGCGGCGCAGACGAAGGGCGGCACGGCGCTTTCCGCCGCCAAGCCCTCCGCCGACAAGCTGTACACGCGCATGCCGTCGGAGAGGAAGAGCACGGCGCCGTCTTCCGTCTCGGCATAGACGTGCGCGGGAACGCCGTCAAAGCTGCCGCCGCTCCCCGCGGTCAGCACCCCGCCCGCCAGGCGGTACACCGCGCCGCTCTCCGCCACCAGCGCAAACTGTTCCCCCAGCGGAAAGGCGGCCGCGAGCGTTTCCCCCGCCGGCAAGGCGGGAAGGCCGAGCGAGACCGCCCCCAGGCCGCCGCGCAGCGTTTTTCCGCTCCAAAAACCCGCCCGCTCGCCGCCTGTCGGGCTGCCCATCCATCCGCCCGTACCCAACGTGCGCGCCCCGCCCTGCACGGGGAGGAGCGTCACCTGCACCTTTTTGCCCGCAGCGGCCAGGGCGGGCCTGCGGCGGGGCGTCATACCCACCTCCGCGGGCGCATGCGCCCGCCCCGCTCGCGGCAGGCACAGGCGAGCGCGTCGCGGCAGCGCTTGTCTAAAAAGGCCGCCGCCTCGAACATGCCGCTCATCAGCGCGTACTCGCACGCCGTGCACAGTGCGAGCAGGCGCGCATTGCCGCGCCAACATTCTTCCGCGTCGTCGTCCATCTTTTTGACCTGCGGGCGCACCGCGTAGGTGATCTCGGCGGTGCCCGCGCGCACCCGCACCCCCTGCTCCGCCGCGGTAAAGGGCAGCCGCCTGCCCCAGCCGTCGCGCACGGACAAGATCTCCACCGGCGAAGCCTCGAACGCCGTATACGGCACGAGCCCCTCCGACTCGAACCGCTGCACCCGCTCGATGGGCAGATAGTCGAGCGCCAGCTCGTTTTCGGCGATGTTGTAACAGCGCAGCAGCGTATCCGCCTCGCGCTCCCCTTCGGCGGCGTTCTCCGCCGACCTGCCGCCCAAAAAGTCGGCGACGTCTCTGCGCCCGGCAAATTCCGCCGCCAGCCCCATGATCTCTCTGACCTTCATGTTCCCTCCCCTGTTTTGTATCGCTTGGAAGGCGCGGTCACCCCTCTTTTACGCGCCTTCCCCCTATTTCTTTTTATTTTGAAGAAAAATATCCGCCCGCCTTTCCCGCCAAAGCGCGGCGGGATGGTTGCCCCCGCTTCCGGCCCTTCCGATCGCGCCTGCGGCCATTTCCCCGCTTCCGCCCCTTCCTATCGCGCCTGCGGCAAAGAGGCACGGCGTCGCCGTGCCCCCCGTACCGCCTGCCCGCGCCATAGTCTCGCCGAAGCCGCAAGTCCCGCCCACGCCTCTCGCCGAAGCCGCGGGCGAAACGAGCCTGCCTTTGGCGCCGCGAACGCTTAACCAAGTCAAAATAAACCGAACCCGATCGGAAGCGGGTATCTCACCACATCTGCGGCGTTAAAGCCCTTGGTAATATGTCTGTATATTACCTGCGGGCTTTGCCTTGCATCTGCGGCAATCTACCCGCTTGCGATTGCTTCGCACCCTGAAAGGACGCATTTTGCGATGGATTGGGGCGATAGACGAAGCAGCAATACCCAAGTATTGCAATGAGGATGAGCCCCAAGGCGCGCAAAAGGCGCCTTTCAGGGCGGGTTCGGATTACTTTGACTTGGTTACTTTTCGGTAATGCCCGTCAGCATCGCCTGCCCGCAGGGACGGGTGCAGATGAGGTCTGCATACTTGACCAGCGTGGCGGTATACAGCGGCTTGCCGGGCACCTGGCGCAGCACCTTGCCGTCGTCGCCTTCCAGCCACTTCCAGTCGCACAGCTGGTGCAGGCAGAAGTCGCGCGTGTTCAACAAATACATCGTGCCCGCAGGGCAGAACCTGTCCGCCACCACGGGGATGCCGTTGTAGGTGATGGTGCGGTACCCGCCCGCCAGCTCCGCCATGTCCGTCTGCATGCGAGACTCCGACAGCACCGCCTGCAGGGCGCGCTTGACGCCCCAGCTGCACACGATCATATCCACGCGGCTGCCCGCCGTCTCTTCCAGATAGTCGATGGCGGTCTGGATGGCGTTTTCGCTGATGGTGCCCACGCTCTCCTTGATATAGGGGACCATCCACGGGCGCTCTGCGCGGCTGAGCCCGTACAAGGTGCCGTCATCCTTGAAGATGGCGCCCAGGCCCGTCAATTCCAAATTATGCGAACCCTGCACGCACAGGGTGCAGCCGGCCACCACCCCCGTGAGCGCGCCGCCCGACAGGGTGACCGTCTTGCCCGCGCGGTCTACCGCCGTGATCCTGCGCGCCGTGACGCCCGTAACCTGATCGCCGTCCGCATCCAGCACGTCCACCGTCATGCCTTCGATGACGTTTTTGACCGAATCGACGGTGACCACGTTGCCCGTCACCGCCGAAACGGTGCAGAGGATGCCGCTGCCGTCGCCGAAGAGCATGCGCCCGAAGTTGAATGCCGAAGAGCGCAGCAGCCCTTCCATTTCGGCGTTGAGCAGATCGACGAAGGCGCCGGCGCTGTTTTCGGAAGCGCGCACCGCCTTGTCGCTGATCTCGATGGTGCCGTACAGATTTTTGAGGGTGGTGACGAACTGATCGTAGTTGTTGCCGCCCGCCGCGGGGAGCGAGCCCTCTTCGGTGCCCGCGCCCACGCCGCCGTTGACGCCGTACTGCGCCAGGCGGCGCACCTCTTTGCCCCACACGTCGGCAGTGCTCTGTTTGATCTTGGCCAGCAGCGGGTTGACCTCCGTATTCAGCTGCTGCGCCACCGCGTCCAGATAAAAGCTCTTCAATGCGCTGTCTGCGCTTGCCAATGTTACCATTCCGTTTCTCCTCGTTGTTTATTTTTTTGTGTAGGAAGGGAACACGCGCTTCTTGCCGCCCCTTCCCGCGCCGCCTCTGCGCCCGAACGGACGCTCAGCGGCTGCCGTTTGCCCGTAAAGCTCAGCGGCTGCCGCGCCCCATCATGTCGCGGGCGAGCCTGCCCGCCTCTTCGATAGAGCCGATGCGGCGGGGCGGCGCGGCGGCAAACGCCGAACCGCCCGGCATCAGATAGGGCATCGACGCGGCCGCGCGCCGCACGGCGCGCTCCACCGCCTCTTCGATGGCGGAAACGGGTACCGCGCCCTGCGCCTTCTCCGTCGTACCGCCTTCGCGCGCTCCCCCGCTTTCGGGGCCGCCCTGCGCGCCCGCTGCATGCCGCGCCGCACCGCCCGGCACGGCCGCCTCGCCCTGTTCCAACCCTGCCATGCCTGCATCCCGCGCCGCACTTGCCATGTCGGCGCCGCATTGCCCGCACGCGCCCTCCCGCGCCGCACTTGCCATGTCGGCGCCGCATTGCCCGCACGCGCTCTCCCGCGCGGCGGCCTGCTTGCCGGCTTCCTCGGCAGGCGCGTCCTCTGCGGGCGTTTCCCCGCCCGCAGGGGCTGCCGTTCCCCCCGTTCCGGCGACGGGCGCAAAAGCGTTCTCCGCCTGCCCTGCCGCGCCCAAAGCCTTTTCGACCGGCGCGGTCTCTTCATCTCCCCCTGCGGGCGCGGTCGCCGCGTTCTCCGCCAACTTCCCCTCCAACTCGCGCAGACGGCGGCTGCGGCGGGTAAACTCCGCCTGCAGCGAATTGTACGCCTGCAAAAGGGCATCCACGCTCTTGAACTTGCCGAGGGGCGCGCTCTCATACATCTCCGGCCGCACCCTGCCCGCACGTTCCTTCTGCCCCGCGGCGCACCGATCGTGCGCCGCCCCGATGTTCTCCTTTGCCGTTCCCATTTTCATGTCCTCCCGTCTTTCCTTATTATAATATATAGTATATAGTGCAGCTCCTGACCGTCACTCGGCCCGCTCCTCACCTCCGCCCGTTTCCGCCGCAGGCAGCGTTTTTCATATACAGACCGTCACTCGGCCTGCTCCTTTTCCTCCGCCGCCTCTCGGCGCTCCCTTTGCTGCCGCTCATGCTCGGCAAGGTGAGCCAAAAAGCGCGGCTTCGCCCCCGGCCTTCCCTTGCAGCGAGAAGAGAGCAGGCAGCGCGTGTGCTCTTCGATGTGTACGCCGTCGTCGTCATACGGGTCAGCGTGCACCGTCTCCGTCAGCAGCCGCTCGTTCTCTTCCGCCGCCTTGCCGCGGTGCAGGGGGAGCAGCCCGCGCACACTCTCCAGCCCGCCGAAGCCCATGGCGTCCAGCACGCGGGCGCGCGTCTCTTCCGAGATCTTCCCGTCCTCGCCCGAAAGCAGCCCCAGATTGTACAGTTCAAGCAGTATCTGCCTGCGCTTGGAAGGCGACGAGGCGTCTTCGCTGTCCGCTTCGAACACCACGTCGTCGGATGTGAGCTCGGAGGCGGCAAAGCTGCGCAGCTCCACCGCGCTCCCTTCGCCCGCCAGCCGCAGCAGGCGGTGTTCGCCCGCAAATTGGCGCATCAGCCGCAGGATATGCCTGCCCAACTGCTTGATGGCGAGGCGGATGCTGTCCGTCGTGACGGCGAGGCGGGTATCGTCCAGGTCGATGAGCAGCTGCAAACCCGTGGCGCTGGTCACATGGGTGCGGTTCTGGGTGGTAGAGCTGAGCTCGCTGACGCCGCTGACGAGGATGAACTCGTCCAAAAGCCGCTCTTCTTCCCGTTCGAACTCGGCGGGCAGGCTGTCCGCGCCCAGCATCCTGGGCGGCTCCGCGCCCTGGCGGTAGACGAGCACCTTGCCGGGCGGCAGCCCCTCTTCGCACAGCGCCTCGGTATCCACCGAGCCGTCTTCCACCGCCAAAACGCCCATGGTGAGGCGGTTCAAAAATTCATGTTTCCTGTTTTTGACGGCGTTGAAGGCGCGCTGCACGGGGATCATGCGGTCTACGATGCTTCCCCCGAAAAACGCCCCCGCAAAGGGGATGGCGCATTGCTTGACGAAGGGATACCCGCGCCCGCCCGCGCTCCCGTTCACATACGGCAGCGGCCCCTCGTACACCAGCCTGTCCCCCGCCACGATGGTAAGCCTGCCCTGCGGCGCGTCCGCGGTCGGCTTTTCGTACGATTCGATGACGTAGGCGCAGCCCCGCCGCACCGTCCGCGCCGCGCCGCCCGCCCCGCCCGCGTCGCACGCCGCCGCGGCATAGGGCACAAAGGCGAACTCGCCGATGTCTTCCCCCGCCGCTTCCACGCCGTAGCGGTCTTTGATCTCCTCTACGGGCAGGGCGCGCACATGCATGATGCCCGGCTGCGCCTCCACGTCTTCGCAGGAAAGGTCGGCGGGGTAGACCTCAAAGGGCGGCACCGCCGCCACCGATACCCCGCCCCCGCCGGGCAGAGAGGCGTCCCACGCGATCTTGTAAAAGGCCGTGCCGCACGCCTCGCTCCAGGCGGTGGCGCGGGCGATCGCCCCGTCCAGCCCGCACTCTTCCCCCACCGCCTGCAGGATGCTGCACGCCAGCTTTGCCGCCCGCACGTCCCGCTCCTCGCCCGAAGCCGCGCGCACCGAAAGGCGCGGCCGCACGCGGGCGAGCTTGGCGCAGCGCGTGTCGATGGCGGGCGCGATGTGGTTGAACACCCGCCTGCTCTGCCAGTAAAAGCGGGGCTGCTCTTCCACGATCTCGCCCGCGGGCCCCACGTCGCAGTACTGGTTGCCGGAGAGAAAGTTCATGTTCAGCTCCCAGCTCCGCTCCAGGTGCCTGCGCGCCTCGCGGCGGCTTTCAAACGCCTCTTTCACCGCGCGCACGGCGCGCTCTTCCCTCTTTTTCTGTTCCCGATCTTCCATTGTCCCTCCCTTCGATCCGATCGATGCTGCCAAAGCGGCTTTGCCGCCGTGGCATAAAAAAACTATTTCGCCTCCGCCCGCAGCAGCCCCAACAGCCGCTCCTTTTCGGCGGCGAGCTGTTCGTCGCTCCACGCCGCCACGGGCGTCTCGCTCTCCAAAAGCAGCTTCGCCGCGGAAATATCGGGCGGCACCGCCTTTTTGGTCACCTTGCGCTTGACGAGCACGGGCTCGCCGTCGCTGACGCTGTACTCTTCCACCACTTCGTCCGTCTCAAACCCGACGGCGCGCCGCCGCAGCGCGTCTTTGATGTCCGCCTGTTCCATTCCTCCCCCTTTTTATTTTATTATTTTGAAGCCTGTTCCCTTTTTAATTGTTTTGAATGCCCCGCTTCGCCGGGTTCTCACAATTTTTTTCAAGCCGCCGAAAGAATTTTCGCGCACTGTTTCGCCGAGGAATGCGTGGCTCCCCTTCACCTCCTCCCCAATCTCCGCGCCAGGCGCGCCTTGTCTTTCTGTACGTCGGTCAGCGGTTTGGCGGGCGCGGAATTGTGCGGCTTTGTCATCAAATAATAGCGCAATTCGTCCAACGCATGGTCGTCGCGCTTTTTGGGCGCGTCGCCGCTTCCCCAAAAATATCCCTTGAGCTCGCGGATGAGGTTCACGCACCCTTCAAAGATATACAGGCGCGGGCCAAATTCTCCCCGCAGATAGCTTTTCACGCGCGAAATGCCCGAAAACAGGTCTTTATCGACGCGGGTATTGACGAGGATGCCCCGCTCGTAGAACAGTTCCGCCACGCTCTTGGAAGAGGCGAGGGTGTGCTGCCCGGCGGCGGAGTCGATGAGCGCGTTCAGCCGCCCCTTTTCGTCCGTATGCCAGCCGAGGCGGGCGCTGATCTCTTTCAGCTTTTGGGCGTGATAGTCGATATCCCGCCCCGCCTCGTAATGCTCGGCGATGACGTACACGTTCCCGTCATAGTCCACGCAGTACCAGTGCGCGGAGAGCGGGTTGTTCAGCCCCGGGTCGATGGAGATGCAGTCCTGCCACTCGCGGGGCGGCGAAAAGGGCGGAATGACGTGCACCTGCTCGTCGAATTCGGGGTACACCAGCCCCTCGGCGGTACAGAACCTGCCGAACCTGCGCGATTGCAGCTGCTTTTCGTCCAGCGCACGGGTGAGCGCCGCCACCTCTTTTTTGTTGAGATAGGGGTTGTCGCCCCACTCCATGAACTCGTACCACACCTGCGGGTCGCCGCGCGCATTCAGATAGATCTCGTCGTACAAAAATGTGACGCCCTTGAGCGGCGTCATGGTGCCGAAGATGTCTCCGGCGCGGTCTAAAACGCGCATGCGGCATTCTTCATAGATGTCTTGCGGCGGCTCTTCGTCGAACCACACGAAGTCGAGCGAGGCGCCCTGAAACTTTTCCCGCCCCTGGTCGCAGCTTTTGAAGCCGATGACGGAAACGCCGCCGAACACGTTTTTGACGCGTATCTGGTCGATGACGCCCGCCGGCGAGCCGCGCTTGCCCGAGAGCATGGTCACCTCTTCGATCCAGGCAGGCGACAGGTACTGCAAGATCTTGCGCTGAGCGACGTCTCTCTGCACCTGCTGCGACAGCGACACCACCCACCCGAACACGTCCGGCTTGTTTTTGCGGTACGGATGCACGCCGCGCGCCATATACACGCACTCGACGGCGCCGCACTCCGTCTTGCCGCTGCGGTTGCCGCCGAACACCCAGCGGTTGCGCTTTTTGCAGCGGTGAAAGGCGATCTGCTTTTTGTGCTTGACCTTGCCCGCGTTGTAGCGGGCGAGGGCGTCGCCCTGTTTCCGCCGCGCCTGTTCCCCTTCGATCTCTAAAATTTTCAGCAGTATCTCCCGCTCGTACCCTTTGTCCGCCATCTTTCCCCTCTTTTTTATCGGCCCGCGCCCTTGTTTTTTATTTTTAAGACCGTCACTATGCCCCGCGGCAGACGCTCCCTCTATTTCCTCCGCCGCCCGCACTTTTTTCTCATTTTTGAAGACCGTCACTGCGCCTCACAGCCCCTCCTGCCCGCACGCCGTTTCCCTTCATTTCAATCTTTTGACCATCACTGCGCCCTCTGTTTTCTTACCCGCGCCCCTTTTTTTCACCCTGAGCGGAGCGGGGGCAGTACCATTGCCCCCGCGCAGTCGATCCGTCTCTTTTTGTCATTTCGACCGAGAAGGGCTGAAAGCCCGCCGAGTGGAGAAATCTTGCGCGGTGCGTATCAGAAGACAAGCGCCTTTACTCCACCCTCGGCTTCTCACGACGGAGAAAGCCGGCGACGAAGCCGACGAATGCGGGGCGTTCACTTTCACGTTCCTCCCCCTCTTCCGTCACCGCATACCTCTAAAAGAAAGCTAAAAACGGATGATCGACCTCGCGCGCCACACAATACCGCGCCGCAATTCCCGTTCACGCCACCATTATATCCCCTGTTTTCGGGCATTTTCCAGTCCGCCTGCCAGCTTTTTTCTCCTTTCATAAAAATTTTTTTGAAAAACTTTATAAAACGCCCCGCAAAACGATTGAAAAATTTTTCGATTTCCACTATACTATAAAAGCATTGAATACGGGGATGTAGCTCACCCGGTAGAGCGATACGTTCGCAACGTATAGGTAGTCAGTTCGAGTCTGATCATCTCCACCAGCACGCGAAAAGGCATGACGTTGGTCATGCCTTTTTTGCGCGCCGGTGGAGATGATGCAAAGACTTGAACCGGCGCGGCGTAGCCGCGGCTGTTCGCGCGCGCGAGCGGCCATCGGCCGCGACGCTTTGCCGAGTCTCCCGAAGGGAAACGGCAATTCAGCAAAGCATCCGAAGCCCCGCCGACTCGTCGCGGCAAGGCGCCATGGTGGACGGCGCGCTGCGCTTGCCGCCTTGCCCGCAGCGCCTGCCGCTCCTCTTTCCCAAAAATCTCGCTTCGCTGCGATTTTCGGGAACCCTATTTTACCGCTTGCGGGGTTTCGGCGGATACTGATCATCTCCACCTGCGGCTTTTTTGCCGTTGGAGATGATGCAAAGACTTGAACCGGCGAGCGAACGGCCCGCAGCCTTCTGCCCGTTTCGGCCCGTTTGGGGCGAATGCGGTAAAAGAAATAAAAAATTATCGACACATGTCGCGAAAAATAGTTTTTAGTGTTGACAAACCCATCCGTTATCATGTATAATGGGTATAACAAAGTCAAAGCAAAGACACAGTATTGCAATGAGGATGAGCCCCAAGGCGCGCAAAAGGCGCCTTTCAGGGCGGGTCCATTTTGCTTTGGCTTGGTTAGAATATATCGAGGAAAAACGGGCAGCAGCGGAAGAGCTCCTTCCGTTCCGCTATCAATGAGGAGAAAAACATGAGAGAGAGTGCCGACAAGCGCAGCCGCAGGACGCAGCGCATCATCCAGACGACGATGTTGGAGCTGCTGTGCACGCAGCCGATGACAAGCATCAAGATCGTGGACCTGTGCACCCAGGCAGACATCAACCGCACCACCTTCTACCTGCACTTTTCGAGCATCGCCGACGTGTTGGCCTCGCTGCAAGACGAGATCATCCGCCACATCTTTGCCGAAAGCGAAGCGCTCGTCGACTTCACAAAGCCCTCCGACCCTCTGCCCTTCCTCAACGCCTGCACGGGCGTGCTCGGTTCGTACAAACATCTGGGCAGCTTTTTGCGCCACGGGCAGGATGCAGACCTGTTCCTCAACGGGCTGAAATCGCGGGTGACGGAAACCTTATTGAGCCGCTACATCAAAAAGGGCGGCAGCGCCGTGCTCGGTTCGCACAGCCTGCTGCTGTTTTTAACGGCGGGCGTGCTCGACGTGTACATCGCCTGGCTCAAGACCGACCAGAGCGTCCCCTTCGCCGTCGTCATCGGCTACTGCGCGCCCGTCGTGGAAAAGGGCCTGCAGCTGCTGGCTTCCAACATCCGCCGCCCGTAGGCCGCAAAACGGCACCGTTCCCTTTTATTTTTTAGAAAAATATAACGATCTACCGCCGATAAACGCAACATCTGCCGCAAGGCCTGCGGCAAAGGGAGGAAGCGGGCGGGCTTCGATACGATATTTCCTCCTTCTCACACACGAATATACACGGATCCATGACAGGAGAATTTTATGACCATCGCCATCATCGCAGACGTACTGGGCGAAGAGAACAACGGCACTTCTATCACCGTCAAGCGCCTGATCTGTAACCTGAAAAAGCGCGGGCACGAGGTGCTCGTGGTCTCGCCCGACAAGAGCGGCGAGGAAGGATACTATTCCGTAGACAAGCGCGACTTCAAGATCTTCAACGACTATTTCGCCAAAAACGGCATTTCGCTGGCCAAACCCAACAAAGAGGTGCTGCGCACCTGCATCGAACGCAGCGACATGGTGCACGTTCTGATGCCCTTTTCTCTCGGCAAGGCCGCCGTGCGCCTGTGCAGCGAGCTGCATAAGCCCGTCACCACCGCCTTCCATGTGCAGCCGGAAAACGTGACCAGCCACTTCGGCATGCTCAAAAGCCGCAAGGTCAACGCCTACCTGTACAGGTATTTTTGGAACGGGTTTTATAAATATGCCGACTACATCCACTGCCCCACCGAATTCATCGCCGCAAAGCTGCGCGAACACGGCTACGAGCAGGACCTGCGCGTCATCTCCAACGGGGTAGACCCCGTATTCACGCCCGCGCGCTCGCCCAAGCCCGCCGCCCTCGAAGGCAAGTTCTGTATCCTCACCACGGGGCGGCTGGTGAAAGAAAAGTGCCAGGCAGACCTCATCAAGGCGATCGCACATTCCAAATATAAAGACAAGATCGCCCTGTTCATCGCCGGCGAAGGCCCGCAGGAAGCCTCGCTGCGGCGGAAGGGTGCAAAACTCCCCAACCCGCCCGTCATCGGCTTCCACCCCAAAGAAGAGCTGCACGGCATCATCTCGTACTGCGATTTGTATGTACATCCTTCGTATGCGGAGATCGAATCCATCGCCTGCGTCGAGGCCATCTCCTGCGGGCTGGTGCCCGTCATTTCAGACAGCCCCATGTCCGCCGCCAAATATTTCGCCCTGGATAAAGAAAAATGCCTCTACCCGATGGGCGACGTGAAGGCGCTTTCGCAGCGCATCGACTATATGATCGAGCACCCCGAAGAGCGCGCGGCGCTGCGCGAACAGTATATCGAATACGCCGAGCGCTTCCAAATCGAAAAGTGCATTGACAAGATGGTGGAAATGTTTGAAGACGCCGCCGCCGGCAGGCACGCCGCCGCTGCCATTTCGACAAAGAAGGGCTGACGCCGAACGGAGAGATCTTGCGCGGCAGCGCACCGTCAGGCAGCGTGCAAGGGACACATCTGTTCTGAAATCAAACGACAAATATTCTTCAATACCTCCATAAAAGAGGGGCGGAACGCAAAAAGCGCGTTCCGTCCCTCCTTCTATACAAAAATCATATATAACTACATGGAAAGCAAGATCTCTTGCAGCTGCGCATAGCTTTCGGCAAAGCGCTCGGCGCCCGCCTCTTCCAGCTGCGCGCGGGAGCGGAACCCCCACAGCACGCTGACGCTGCGCATGCCGGCGTTTTTCGCCGTCTGCACGTCCGTTTCGCCGTCGCCGACGAACACCGCCTCCGCGGGCAGGACCCCCAGCTGCCGCAGCACCATGCGCGTGGAAGTCGGATCGGGCTTGACGGGGATGCCGTCGCGGTTGCCGAACACGGCGTCAAAGGCATAGGGGCGCAGCAGGGTCTCGTTCAGCCGATCCGCCGCCTCTTGCGACTTATTGGTGACGACCGCCAAACGCAGCCCCGCCGCGTGCAGCGCCGCCATGCACTCCCCTTCTCCGGGGAAGGGTCTGGTGCGTTCGTTTTTGCAGGCGGCGAGGATGGGGCTGTACACCTCGGTATAAAAGCGCACCGCCTCCGCCTTTTTGGCGGGCGGCAGGGCGCGCTCGGCGTACAGCAGGCCGCCGTTGCCGACAAAGGCGCGCGTCTGCTCCATGCTCACGGGCGGACAGCCGTAGGCGGTGAGCGCCTCGTTCATGCAGGCGTTTAAGTCGGGCAGCGTGTCGAGCACGGTGCCGTCCAGATCGAAAATAACTGCTTTTAACATATCGTTTTTTTGAAATGCAGCCGCAATCCCTGCGGCGGCCGAAAAAATCGTCCTTCTTCCGCCGCGCGCCGCACTCCGTCACCTTGAAATGTAAAGTGTAAAATGTAGAATGTAAAATTCAGGATACAATAAAAATAAACACTTGCGCAAGCAAAACCACGCTTTTGCGCCCGCGCACCCAATTTGCCGTCAGGCTTTTGCAGAAAGAGTGAATTTGCGCGGCGTTTTATAATAAGCGTGCCCTTAAATGCCGCGCAAAGAGAGAAAACCGGACGCAGAGCGTTGCGTAGCATACGCAAACGTCGGGTTGTCTCTCCAATCACGAAATTTTGTTTCATCAGCTTGAAACAAAATTTGTGAGCTATTTCTCTACATCTTCTCCGGCACGCCGATGCCCAAAAGAGCGAGGGCGTTCTTTAAGGTGATGAGCGTGGCCTCGGTGAGGGCGAGGCGGAAATCGCGCACGGCTCCCTCCGCGCCGAGGATGGTGCAGTCGAAGTAGAATTTATTGTACAGCTGCGCCAGGTCGACCGCGTAGCGGGCGATAAAGCAGGGCTCGTACTTTTCCAGCGCGTCTTGCAGCACATTCGGGAACTCCGCCAGCTTTTTGACCACCTCGAACTCCTGCGGCAGCACGGCTTCGGGCACGGTGTCTTTGGCATGGCCGCCCTTTTCCAGCACGCTGTTGGCGCGCGCGCAGGTATACTGCACGTAGCACGAGGTCTCCCCTTCAAAGTTCAGCACCTTGTCGTACGAGAAGGTGATATCCTTGATCTTGTTGTTGTACAGGGCGCCGAAGATGACCGCGCCCACGCCCACCGTTTTGGCGATCTCCTCTTTGTTTTCGAGGGAAGGGTTTTTTTCGCTGATGATGGCGAGCGCCTTTTCGATGCAGCGGGCGATGACGTCTTCCAGATACACCACCTTCCCCTTGCGGGTAGACATCGAGCCGTCTTCCAAAGACACCATGCCGTAAGCGACGTGCACGAGGTCTTTCGCCCACGGCTTCCCCATCAGTTCCAATACCTTGAAGAACTGCTTGAAGTGCAGGTTCTGCTGGTACGCCACCACATACAGGCACTTGTAAAAATCGTAGGTATCCTTGCGGTAGATGGCGGCGGCGATGTCGCGCGTGGCGTACAGCGAAGCGCCGTCCGAACGCAGGATGATGCAGGGCGGCATGTCGTAGTCGGAAAGGTCCACGATCTGCGCCCCTTCGCTCTCTTTGAGCAGCCCCTTTTCGCGCAGCTCGTCGATGACGGGCTGCATCTTGTCGTTATAAAAGCTCTCGCCCGCCCAGCTGTCGAAGTGCACGTCCAGCTGCTCGTAGATCTTGCCCACGTCGTTGAGGGTCAATTGTTTGAACCACTCGAACAGCTGCACGCTTTCGGGGTCCTTGTCTTCGATATTCTTGAAAAAGTGCCGCGCCTCGTCGTTGAGGGAAGGGTCCTTTTCCGCCTCTTCGTGGAAGCGCACATACAGCGCGTTGAGGGCGCGCAGGCCGCCCTTTTCGATCTCTTCGCGGCTGCCCCAGCGCTTATAGGCGGAGATGAGCTTGCCGAACTGGGTGCCGTAGTCGCCCAAATGGTTGATGCCGACGGGCGTATATCCCAAAAATTTGTGCAGCTTATACAGGGCGCTGCCCAGCACGGTGGTGGAAAGATGCCCGATATGGAAGGGCTTGGCGATGTTGACGGAAGAATAGTCGATGCACACCACCCTGCCCTGCCCTTCTTTGGAAGAGCCGTACTTTTCGCGCTCGGTGAGGATGAGCGACAGCGTCTGTTTGGCCCAAAAGACGCGGTCGATGCGGAAATTGACGTACCCGCCCGCCGCCTCGGCGGCGGTGACGATGTGGTCGGTAGGATACGTGGCGGCGATGCCCTCGGCGATGAGGGCGGGCGCCTTGCGCATGGTCTTTGCCAGGCGGAAACAGGGGAAGGCGAAGTCGCCCATCTCCGAATTGGGCGGCTGCGCCAGCATGGCGCAGATCTCGTCTTTGGTCAGTTCCCCCGCCTGCAGGCGGGCGGCGATATATTTTTTGAAGTCCATAAAAACCTCTCTGTATTGATAGTCTTGTCTGTTTGACGGGGCAAAGGCAGCGCGGGCGCGCCCGAATGCGCGGCTTATGCCCTGTCTGCCTCGGTCACGCTTCAAGTGTAGCACATTTTTGCGGTTTTGACAACTTTTTCGCATTTTGCCCGCCCTTTTATTTTGATAATCGCCGAAATTATATTATAATACCTGTTGTACATCATGCGCGCGGCAACGCGGGCCTTGCCCGCCGCGCGGAAGGAGCAAGCTATATGAAGTTAGGTGTCGTGGGTCTGCCGAACGTCGGCAAGTCGACGCTGTTCAATGCCATCACACACGCGGGCGCAGAGGCCGCCAACTACCCCTTCTGCACCATCGAACCCAACGTGGGCGTGGTCGCCGTGCCGGACGAGCGGCTGGAAAAGCTCGCCGCCCTGTACGACAGCAAGAAGATCACCCCCGCCGTCATCGAATTTGTAGACATCGCGGGGCTGGTGAAAGGCGCCTCGCACGGCGAGGGGCTGGGCAATAAATTCCTCTCGCACATCCGCGAGGTAGACGCCATCGTGCACGTGGTGCGCTGCTTTGAAGACGAGAACATCACGCATGTGGAAAATTCCATCGACCCCGTGCGCGACATCGAGACCATCAATTTAGAGCTCATTTTGGCGGACATGGACACGGTGCAGCGCCGCCTCGACCGCGCCAAAAACTCCGCCAAGGGGGGCGATAAAAAGTTCATCGCCGAGGCGGAATTTTTGCAGAAGGTGTACGAGCACCTCTCCAAAGAGCAATGCGCGCGCACCCTTCCCCTCTCCGAAGAGGAAGAGGCGATGATGCGCGATCTGTTCCTGCTCACCTCTAAACCCGTCATCTACGCCGCCAATATCTCTGAAAAAGACATGGGCAAGGCGGACGCGGAACTGCCCTTTGTGAAGAAGGTGGAAGAGTTCGCCGCCAAAGAAGGGAGCGAAGTGCTCGTCATCTGCGCCAAGACGGAAGAAGAACTTTCACAGCTGCCGCCGGACGAGGCGCAGATGTTTTTGGAAGAGCTGGGGCTTTCCGAAAGCGGGCTGGACAGGCTGATCAAAAAGTCGTATTCGCTGCTGGGGCTGATCAGCTACCTGACCGCGGGCGAAAAGGAGACGCGCGCCTGGACGATCGCCAAGGGCACCAAGGCGCCGCAGGCGGCGGGAAAGATCCATACCGACTTTGAAAAGGGCTTCATCCGCGCCGAAGTGGTCGATTGGCAGACGCTTTTGGAGTGCGGCAACTACAACGCCGCCAAAGAAAAGGGCAAAGTGCGCTCGGAAGGCAAAGACTACGTCATCAAAGACGGCGACGTGGTGCTGTTCAGGTTTAATGTCTAGAACTAAATTCTCACAAATTCTTTCGTGCTGACGAAAGAATTTGTCGAGAGAAAGGGGGAAACTTGCCGTGCGTCGCCGCGCAAAATTGCGCGGCGTACTGGCGGCGGTTTCTCCCCTCTGCGCCGCGCATTTCAGGGCACGCCATTATAAAACGCGCGGCACATTCACCCCCATCCGTATACTCATAAGGGAAAAACGGCAAAAGTGTGATTTTGCCGTTTTTTCAAATTTATTTTATGTTCACGCAATTCTCGCCGCGATGGCGGCTGCGAATTGCCGTGATTTGAAAGACAACCCGACGTTCGCCTTTGGCGGAGCAGCCGGAGTTTTTCTCAGCGGCGCGCCTTTTCAGGGCACGCCTTTTTTTATGCGCGGCGCGGGCGGCGCGCGGCAAAACGCCCCTTCCCGACTTTTTTCGCATTCGGCTTGCAATGCGCGCGGTTTTGGGGTATAATAGACAAAAAAGCAAGGAAGGCACTTTGATGGAACAGTCGGTATCCGCGCCTTTGCAGCGCGCAAAACAGCTTTTGGGCGGCGAAACATCGCTCGCCGTGGTACAGAACAGCGAAGAGCGCACCTTCGATTCGCGCGGCATCGGCGCCCTGTTAGACCTTTTGCCGCAGGGCGGCCTCCGCGGGGCGAGCGTGGCGGACAAGATCGTCGGCAAGGCGGCGGCCCTGTTGATGGTGCGCGGCGGCGTCAAAGAAGTGTATGCGGAAACTTTGAGCGAGAGCGGCGACGCCGTGCTCCGCCGATACAACATCCCCTATGCCTGCGGCACGCTGACGCCCGCCATCCAAAACCGCGAAGGCACCGGCCCCTGCCCGATGGAGAAGGCTGTGGAAAACATTTCCGACCCCGGCACGGCGCAGGCGGTGCTGCGCGCCCGCCGCGACGAACTGGCAGACGGCCGCCCGAGCGCCAAAAAACTGGGCTTCGGGTGCATGCGCCTGCCCGTGGTCGGCGGCAAGACGGGGCAGATCGATATCGGCCGCTTTGCGGGCATGATCGATACCTTCCTTTCCCGCGGGTTCACCTACTTCGACACCGCCTACCGCTACCACGACGGCGACAGCGAACCCGCCCTGCGCAAGGCGCTCGTCGAGCGGCACCCGCGCGATTCCTTCACCGTCACCACCAAGATGCCCATGTTCATGGTACATAAGCGCGAGGACATGGAGCGCATCTTTGACGACCAGCTGCAGCGGCTGGGGGTGGAATACTTCGACTATTACTGGCTGCACGCCCTCAACCGCCTCGAATACATGAAGGTGCAGAAGCTGGACGCCTTCGGCTTCATCATGCAGAAAAAGAAGGAAGGGCGCATCCGCCACATCGGCTTTTCCTTCCACGACACGGCAAAGACGCTGGACAATATCCTCGCCGACCACCCGGAAGCGGAATACGTGCAGCTGCAGATCAACTATCTCGACTGGAACAGCCGGCTGGTGCAGTCGCGCGCCTGTTACGAGACGGCGATGCGCCGCGGCGTGCCCGTCATCGTCATGGAGCCGGTCAAGGGGGGCGCGCTCGCCTCGCTTCCGCCCGCCGCCGTGCAGATGCTGAAAAACCACGACGCCGCCGCTTCCCCCGCCTCGTGGGCGGTGCGCTTTGCGGCGAGCCTGCCGGGGGTCGCATATGTGCTTTCGGGCATGTCCGACGAGGCGCAGCTGGACGACAACACCTCGTATATGCAAAACTTTGTGCCGCTGACGGAGGAAGAAAACAAACTGGCGTTCGCGGCGGGGGCCATCGTCAAGGGCGGCACCGCCGTGCCCTGCACGGGCTGCCGCTACTGCGCGGAAGGATGCCCGCAGCACATCGCCATCCCCGAATACTTTGCCCTGCTCAACGAGAACAAGCACACGGGCGGCGGCAAAGAGATGTATGCGGAGCTTGCCAAGGCGCACGGTAGGGCTTCCGACTGCATCCGCTGCGGCAAGTGCGAAAAGATCTGCCCGCAGCACATCAAGATCCGCAGCTTTTTACAAAAGGCCGCGCAGACGTTTGAACAGCCGTGAAGGCCGTCCTCCGCTGTGAGATCCCCTGCAAAGACAGGGCGGTGCGCGGGGCGCTGTGCCTGCCGCAGGCGGGCTGCCCCGTTGTGCTGTTTTGCCACGGCTTCGGCGGCAGCGGCGCCGACTTTGAAAAAGCAGCCGCCCGCCTTGCCGAAGGCGGCATCGGCTCCCTCCGCATCGACTTCTGCGGCGGCAGCAACCGCGCGCAGCAGTATCTTTCCACCGAGCAGATGACCCTCGGCACGCAGCAGGAAGACCTGCACGCCGCCATCGACTATCTGCTCGCGCAGGGCGTTTCTCCCCGAAAGCTGTTCCTCTTCGGCGGCAGCCAGGGCGGGCTGGCGGCGGCGCTCGCCGCGGCGCAGCGCCCGCAGGAGGTGCGCGGGCTCATCCTCCTCTACCCCGCCCTCTGCATCCCCGACGACTGGAATGCCCGCTTCCCTTCCGAAGAAGACATCCCCGCCCGCCATACCCTGTGGGGCGTGACGCTGGGGAAGGAATACTTTGTATATGCACGCAAGTTAGACGTGTTTTCTTCGATCGGGAAGTATACGGGGCCCGTGCTCATCATGCACGGCGACGCTGACAAGGTGGTGCCCGTCGAATACAGCCGCCGCGCCGCCCGCACCTATCCGCAGGCGCGCCTGATCGAATTTGCGGGGGAAGGCCACGGCTTTTCGCCCCGCGCAGACCGCACATGCACCGCCTATACGGAGGAGTTTGTGGAACAGTGCCTCCGAACACCTCCCGATCGATCTTGATCCACGCTTTTTAATGAAAACGGCAAAACGTGATTTTGCCGTTTTTTATATTTTTCGGAGATCCTTCGGCTCGCACGGCTGCACCGTGCTCACTTAGGATGACAGGGGAGGGGCAGGCTGCACCCTTCTCGATGGGGATGACAGAGAAATGCTTCAAAACAAATTTTTAGCTGTTGCGCTTCAACAAGCAAACAAGGCAAGCCCGACGGGCTTGCCTTGTTTGGGTTTAGACAATAAAGATTTTCGCGCAACGCTTTACGACAGCGCCGCCTTTACAATAGCTATACTTTACGATAGCTGTGCTTTACGAAAGTGCCGCCTGCACCTCGGCATAGGTCAGGGTGATGGAGCAGACGTAATTCGTTTCGTTTTCGTCCGCCCAGGTGGGGACGAAATTGAACTCGACGCCGCAGGCGGAGGCATCGACGCCCGCCTGCGCGGCGTACGCATCCAGCGCCTGCAGCAGCGCCTTGGCTTCCGCCACATACAGCCCGCACTCGGAGATATTCTCGTTCAGCCCCGGGGTCAGCGCGCCGATCGCCTCGATCGCCTGCCCTTCGCCCGTTTCCATATACACGGCGCGCATGGTGACGACGATTTTATCGTAAGTATACGCATCGTCGAGCGAGTGCACGCCGAGGATGACGCTGCCCTCGCGCCCTTCGGTATATGCGGGCTGAGAAGACAAGTCTTCGGCCGCCACAAAGCCATCCGCCATCTGCGGGTTATACAGGCCGCAATGGAGGCAATAGCCTTCGGCATCGTATGCATGCCCGCGCGGCGATTGTGTACCGCCGTACCATTCGCCGCACAGCAGACACCGCGGCCCGCCGTACTGCGTGCAGGTGGCCTCGCAATAGCCGCCTTCCGCATGCACGGTCGCCGTGTACACTTCCGTATGCGCCTCGTAATTGGCGGTATCGCGGTATTCGCACGTGACCGTCGCCTCGCAGCCTTCGCCGTAGGCATACGTATCGGTATAATCTTCAAGCACGACGCCCTTTGCATCCGCAAAATACCTGCGACGGGAGACGGGCCTGCCGTAATTTTCTGGATCGTACTGCCAGGCCTCTTCCTGCACGGAGCCGTCTTCCACGGTCAATTTATGAGTCACGCCGACCAGCGGTTCGCCCTCTTCCGTCCGCATATATTCAAAAATATTCGTTTCGCTGTACGGGCAGTTTTCGTTTTGGCAGCGATAGCTATTCGTCTGCGTCCAGGTTTCGCCGATGGCAAGGTCTTCGCTCCAGGTCGATTCCGAAGACACGAGCGCCATCGTATGCCGATACTGATCGCCATGCACGATCGTGATCTCTTCCAGCACGCTATCGCCGGAATAGAAGATATAGCGCTCAGCCCCTTCCCCCAAACAGCCGGAGGATTCGTCTGCATAGAGGAAGGAGCGATACATCTCGCACCAATTTTCGCAGCCGGTCACCGCACACCTGTAAATAAAGTGGTCGGCTCCGCCCTCGAACTTATCCTGCACAAAGTAGCAGTCGCCCGCATTCAGATCGATCACATTGCTTTTACCGCAGGCGCAGCGATCGAGTTCTACAATGAAACGGGCGTCGATCGCGGGGTTGCCGTGGTCGGCGGGTACGTTGAGCAGCTCTTCGGTAAGAGACACATGTCCGTAAGAAAGGCGCGGCTCGAACTCTTCGCCGCAGCGGAGGCAGAGATCGGTGACGAAGACGCCGTCTTCACAGGTCACGGAGCCTTCGGCAAGTTCGACGGCGATCGTCTCGCGCACTTTGTGCCACTCTTCCTCTTCCTCTTCCGTCAGCGTATACTCGCCGACGACCTCTTGCCCGCGATAGAACACATAGCGGGTGATATTCTGCCCGATGCAGGAACCTTCTTCGGCGTATTCGAAGGTGTTGTACCGCTCATACCAATTGGAACAACCCTCTGCCTCGCAGCGGTACACGCTGCACTCCTTTTCTTCATCCCACTCGCCCGAGAAGAACCGGCAATCGCCGCCAAACCCGATCGACTGCTCCTCTCCGCAAGGGCAGCGATATACATAGACGATCCATTCGCCTTCATCGCCGTGATCCGATGCGATGTTCAGATATTCTTCGCTCGAGACGATGTGGTCGTATATCATATATTCATCCGCCACATAGCCGCAGCGCGTGCAGTACTCGGTACAGACCAGCCCCTCTTCGCAGGAGGACGCCCCTTCCGCGAGCGTATATTTCACATCATACATATGCCGTTCGTCGCGGTAGCCGCTGCTGTACTCGCCGAGCACCTCGCCGCCTTTTTTGAAGGTATAGTTCTGCACCCACCTGCCGCTGCACATGCCGTCGCCGTCGTATTCGAACGACTCCGTCCATTCGACGCTGACATCGCAGCCCTCGACGGCGCAGTTGGCAATATTGCAGCCCTTTTCTTCATCCCAAACAAACTCATGCAGCAGGCAGCCGCCGCTCAAATAATCGATAAACTGCTCACTCCCGCAGATGCAGACGGTCTCTTTCACCACCAGATGCGCCTCTTCGCCGCCGTGGCTGACGGGCACGTCGAGCAGTACCTCTTCAAACGTGTAATGGAAATCGACTGTATGTTGATAGACGATCGCAGCGCAGTCAATGCAGTACTGCGTGATGACGACGCCCTCTTCACAACTGGTCGCTCCCGGCACGAGCTCCGCCTCGGTGACGGTGTTTTTATGCTCTTTCTGCAGATAGCGCATTGCAAACTCGCCCACCTGCTCTTCGCCGCGGTAGAAGACGAAATATTCGTCGTACCAGGTCTCGCAGGGGCTTTGTGTAGGCTCGGGCGTCTTGTACTCTTTTAGCCAAAAATCGCAGCCGGGCTCGGTGCAATAGGCGATATAGCAGCCCTTTTCTTCGTCGTATTCCAACGAGCTGAGCACGCAGCCGTTCATATTGATCCCGTAAAATTCGCCGCAGGGGCAGGTATAATAGGTCAGGATGCAGCGGGCATCTTCTTCGCCCGTATGGGGCACGGCGACGTTGACCATCTCTTCTTCAATGGTGACGTGCCAATAGTCTTCATACGGCTCGAATTCTTCGCCGCAGCGGTCACACGCTTTGGTGATGATGACGCCGTCATCGCAAGTTTCGGCGCCTTTGGCGAGCTCGGCATCGATATAGCGGATATCGTGGATCTCTGTTGCAAAAGCGGTACTCGCCTCGCCGAGCAGTTCCTCGCCGTCATAGACCAGCCAGCGGATGGTATAGACGCCCGTACAGACGTCGTCGCCGTCGTAGACGAAATCGACATACTCTTTGCCGTTGATATTGCAGCCTTCCACCGTGCAGTAGAAGGAATAGCTCTCTCCGTCCCAAAAATTGACTTCCACTTGGCAATCGCCCACGCCGTAGTCGATCCCCCAGCTTTCACCGCACAGGCAGCTGCGCCAAACGAAGGTCAGGCGCGCGCCGGTATCGCCCGCATGCTCGACGGGCATATCGAGGACGACCTTTTCCTGCAGCATCGCGTGCTCGTGCAGCGTCTGCGTCTGCACGCGACCGCAGCTTTTACAGGTGCGGGTGATGACGACACCTTCGCCGCAGCGCTCTCCGACAAGCTGCGCGGTGACCTCGTCGTCGTGCTCGTAGCGGCACAGCCCGCAGCGATCGCAGTGCAGCGGATCGACGGTATAGCTGTGGCCGAGCGCATCGGTGATATCGGCGGTGTACGAATAACCGCAGACGGTGCAGGTGTACGTCGTGTATCCCTGCTGCGTGCACTGCGGCGGCGTGACGGCGCCTTCCCCGAATTCGTGCTCGCAGCCCTGCCCGCACACGGTACAGATGCCGTTCACGATGGTATGCTCGCCCGTGGCGGGAATGACGTCGTCTTCATATGAATAGCCGCAGACGGAGCAGAGATAAGTAGTATAACCGTTTTCGCCGCAGGTGGCGGGCGTGACAGATGCGTTCAGGATATGCCCGACGGCGGGGATCTCTTCCGTATACGAATAATCGCAGCGGGTGCAGGCGTATGTATACTCGCCTCGCCCGGTACAGGTCGGGTACGCCGTGACCGTCTGCTCGATGTCGTGCCCGAGCGCTTCCGTCGCCTCACTGCGCACGATACCGCAGTTTTGACAGGTATAATCGATACTGCCCGCAGCCGTACAAGTGGCGGCGGCGGTGCCGCTTTGCTCCCAGCTGTGCCCCGCGGCGGGGAATTGCTGCGTGTACTCTTCGCTGCAGCGGCTGCAGGCGTATACCGTGCTGCCCGCCGCGATACACGTCGGGTCGGTCTGTTCTTTCACCCGATAATCGTGCCCGAGCGCAGTCACGACCTTGTTGGTGACGATCTTGCCGCAGCGGGTGCACGTTTCGATCAGGTAGCCGTCCTGCAGGCAGTTTGCCTCTTTCTGCGTCACCTGTAAATTGTGGCCGAACTGCTCACACAGCTGTTCTGCCGTGTACTGGCGCACCGTATAGTAGGAGAAGTGGTCGGTTTCGAAGGTGACGTAGCCGTTGGAATATGCGCCGCGGATCGCCTCGGCATTGCCGTTCTCGTCGATATAGGCGATGTGGATGGCGCCGACGTCGTCCCCTTCCTGCAAAGTATACGGCAGGCGCACGGTGATCGCGCCATCGAACTGCGTGACGTCGCCGCCGTTCATGGTGATGCTGTACACCCTTTCGCCTTCGATCGCCCCTTCTACTTCCTTCACGGGGACCTCTTCCACGGCGAGCGTGAACTTGTCGCCTTCCAACGCCTCGACGGCTTTATCGTCCAATTGGATATAGGTATCGCCCAGCGCCACTTCGTCCGCTTCTTTCAAGTCCGCTTTGGTGACCTTCGCCTCTCTTTCGGCGACGATCGAAGTCTTTGTAGCGCTGCACAGCGAACAAGCGGACGTGACCGTGCTGCCCGTCTGCGCGCCCTGCACCCAGGCATGCGCTTCTTTATCGGTATACGGCTCTTCCTTTGTGGTACCGCATTCGGTGCAGGTGAAACGGCGCACGCCTTCGCTTTGGCAGGTGGCCGGCCGCGCGATGCTCTCCGTAAATTTGTGTGTTTCCGTCACCTGCGGCTGCATAGATTCAGAATGTGTACAGCCCGCGCGCGTACACCTGCCCGTGACGGTGACGGTGGTCACGCAGCCTTTGACAGCCGTGCTCTCCGCCCATTCCATTGCATGCCCCAAGGCGGGGATGACTTCTTGATAAGAATCTCCGCACGCCGTACAGGTAAAGACGCGCGCGCCCTCCTGCGAGCAGGTCGCCGCCCGCAATTCCTCTCTGTATATATGCGTCTCGGACGCAGGCAGCTGTGCGCCGCAAACCAGGCAGGAGCGTTCTGCACAGGCGGCTTCGCTGTTCCAGCTGTGGCCCAAAGGCGACAGCGGCTGCGTCACCTCATAGCTGCATCCCTCATTGATACAGCGGTAGACGGCGGAGCCGCTTTCCGTACAGGAATTTTCTTTGACGATCTCGCCCTGCTCCAAGGCGTGGGCGGTATGCTCCGCAGAGATGCTTTCCTGCTTGCTCTCGCCGCAGCCCGCTCTTTGGCAGGTATAGGTGATGGTCTGCGGTTCGGTGCAGAGCGTCTTTTCCGAAGCGACACCATCGCCCCATGCATGACCGAGGGGCGTTACGGGCACGAGCTCGGTATAGGCGCAGCCCTCGCCGGTGCAGCGGCACAACTTTTCGCCCGCGCTCAGGCAGGTGGGCGCCTTGATCTGCTCGCCCTCATCCAATATATGTGCGCCCGTAGCGGGGATGAGCTCCGTAAACGTATAGTTACAGCCCTCCGCCGTGCAGCTGTACAGTCGCGAACCCGCCTCGCAGCAGGTAGCGGCCTTGACGACCGTGCCCGCATCCAAAGTATGGCCCGTGGCGGGGATGACCTCCGTCTTCGTATAAGTACAGCCCGCGTTGGTGCAGCGGAACAGCCGTTCGCCTTCGGCGGTGCAGGCGGCGGCTTTGACGACCTGCCCTGCGTCTAAGGAGTGCGCGGCACTCCCCCGCACCGTTTCCGCCTTTGTTTCGCCGCAGCCCGCCCTTTGGCAGGTATAGGTGAGCGTATAGTCGTCCGTGCAGAACTGCACGGGCTCGGCTTTGCCCTCGCCCCAGTCATGGCCAAGCGCCTCGACGGCGGCGTCTTCGATCTCTCGCTCGCCTTCGGCGTCGGCAAACAGCTTGCCGCAGCCGGAACATTTCCAATACTCGACGGAACCGCTCTCCGTACAGGTAGCCGCGACCGCGTCTGTATAGAACAATTCATGCTCGTGCCTATCCGTACAGCCGAACAGCAACAACGCCGCGGCAAAGACGGCCATACAGGCAGCGGAGAGCATCCCTCTTTGCAGAAGCATCCGTATCCTTTGGCTCATATGATTTCCCTCCTTGTCTATCCCCTTGCCCGTGGGCAAGAGCTTTCCTTTTTTCTCCCCGTCAAGACGCGCGCCCCGCTGCCGCACCGCTTTCTGCCCCTATATTCGCGGTTTTCACACATCTATCATAATACCATTATGACATAGAAATGGCGGCTTGTCAAGTGAGATTTGAAATTTATGAACATTCTTTTTGAAATACGCACAGACACCTCTCTGCGGCATTTTTCGATGCATGGAAGCGGGGACAAAGAGCGAGCGTGCGAGCAAGCGGCTTTTTTGTTAAAGCGCTCCCCCGCAATGGCAGGGGAGCGCTTTCGGTTTTATCGTTTTTGCGCCATCGCGCAGGATGCGGCGGCGACCCGATCTTTGGCGGCAAATTATAGATGCAGCGGCGGGGAAGAGAAATATTCTTCTATCTGCGCGTCGGTCACGGCGCGCAGGTCACGCCCCGCAAGGCGGGCCTTTTCCCATTCGACGGTCTTTTCCACCGCCTGCCGCACGCTCCAGCGGGGCAGGACGCCGAGGCCGCGCAGCTTGCTTCCTTCCAAATACAAAGCCGCCGCCTCGTGCGGGAGCGGCTCGCCCCCCTGCCGCCAAGAGCAGCCCCAGGCGGCGCAGAACAGCCCCGCAAGCTCGCCCGTGGAAGTGCCGCAAAGCGGGGCGACGTTGTAGCTGCCCGCAAGGCGCGGGTCCTCATACTGCATCGCCGCCAGCTGCAGATAGGCGGAAACGGCCTCTAAAACGTGCTGATACGGCCGCACCGAGCGCGGGTCGCGCACGCGGACGGGCTCGCCGCGCTCCGCCGCCCGCACGCAGTCGGGCAAGATGCGCCCCGGGGCGTAGTCGCCCCCGCCCAGCGAATTGCCGGCGCGCATGCGGCTGACGGCCGTCCCCTGCAGGAGGCAGCGGGCATAACAGCCGGAAATAAGGTCGGCGCAGCTTTTGCTGTTGGCATAGGGGTCGAAGCCGTCTAACGGGTCGCCCTCGCGGCAGGCCTTGCCCTCTTCGGCGTACACCTTGTCGGTAGTGACGACGACGGCGCTGCGCACGGTCGAGGCGCGCAGTGCCTCTAAAAAGTTGACCGTGCCCATGACGTTGACTTCAAAGGTCTCGCGCGGAAAGCGGAACCCTTCCGCCACCAGCGGCTGCGCCGCCAGGTGGAAGGCGAGCTGCGGGCGGAACTGCCGCACCGCCTCGGACAGGCGGGGATGATCGCGCACGTCGCCGCGCACATCTTCTCCCGTAAAGCCGCAGAGGCGGAAAAAGGAAGGCTCGGCGGGATCCTGCGCGTAGCCGCACACCTCCGCCCCCGCCAGCGCCAGCAGGCGGCACAGCCAGCCGCCCTTGAAGCCCGTGTGGCCGGTGACGAACACGCGCTTTCCGCGGTAAAACGAAAACAGATCGGTCATCTTTTCCTCCTCCTGCGGCGCACATCTGCCGCGGTGATACAAAACGCGCCCCGCGCAATAAGCGGCGGGGCGCCGAAAGACAAATTCAGGTCCGCCCGAACCAGCGACGGATGCGGTGCAGCAGGGAGCGGCGGCGGGTGCCGTGCGGGAACGCCCTGCGGGTAAACCAGTTCCCCTCTTTTTTGGCGGGGCGGCTGCGGCAGAGGGCGGCGAGCAGCCCTTCGCCGTACGGCGTTTCCCGGCTGACGCGCCAAAAGATATGCGCCCACACGGAGTCGGCGTCTTCCCACGGGCGGTCGCTGCCCGAAAAATGCAGCAGGCGGGGCGACTGCGCCGCGGCGCGGTAGGCAAGGTACAGCTTTTGCGGGGCAAAGGTGCAGCAGACGGCGCGCTCGCTGCCTTCCCGCTCGGGTACGACGTTCCATGCCCCTTCCAAAAAGCGGATCTTTCCGCCGCAGAAATAGTTGAGGGCGTCCCGTAGGGGAAACTCGGGGCTGCCGTGCAGGTAGCCGTACAGCTCCTGCTCGCGGTAGGCGGCGCGCATGGCGGGCAAATTCAAGACCAGCACCCCCGGCTCTGCCACCGCCCCGCAGGCGGCGCCCAGCGCCCGGTAATATTCGCGCAGATGCTCGCTGTGGCCGTTGATGCCGCCCGCCAGGCAGACGTCGGCGACGGCGGCGCAGCAGTCGCCCGCGCCCAGGTCGGCGTCGTACAGGGCGGCGATATCTTCCAGCGCCACCACGCAGGCATCCAGCCACACGGCGCGGCTGTGCTGCGTGAACAGGTGCGGGAGCATGAGCAGGCAGAAGGCCTCTTTTTCGGCGGGGGAAAGGGAGGCGATGCCGCGCTCGTCGCAGAACCTGTCGGCATCGAAAAAGCGAAGGGAAAAATTCGTCCTGCCGTGCAGCACGGCGCGCAGCTTCAGCCTGTCCTGCTCGACCAGCCCGCTGGTGAGCATTACCACGTCGTACCGCCGCTCGAAAGAGGCGGCGTCCGCCACCGAACGCAGGGCCGCCGCCGCCAGGGCGACGCTGCCCGCATCCGCAGGCATGAACAGGGTGACGGCGCTGCCGCCGAAGGCGGGCAGGGCGGCAAAGGGCGGCTGCGTGTTTTCAAACACCGCCGTGCGCCGTTTGCCGATCGTATAGCGCTTTTGCTGCATGAGCCAGGTGAGATAGATGCCGAACAGCCGCTCGCCGAGGTGCCCGGGGGTGCGCATCGCCTCCCCGCTGTACCCGTCGGCGGCCATGTCTCTCCGCTCGTAAAAGCGGCGGAGGATGGCAAACAGCCATTCACAATAGGGAAGGAACAGCTCCCGCCGCATGACGAACATGTTGCAGCCGTAAAAATAGTGGCCGTAGAGATAGCTCTTGGCGGCGGGGTAATAGTCGGGATATTCGCTGCGGATGATCTCCATCACCGTGTCGAGGTCGCGGATGTGCAATGTATCGGCGCTCTGCCACTGCCAGTACACGGTATAGAGATAATAATTGACGGGCTTGGGCACGGTCACGTCGTACTGCCCCACGATTTGCTTGATCTTGGGAACGTCGGCAAGGCCCAGCTCCGCCGCCGTGCGGGCGTTGAGGTAGGTGCGGCGCACCGTGCGCGCGTCGCTCCCCTTGACGGCGTCGTTGAATTCAAAATAGCGGCGGTAATGGCAGAAGCCGTAATAGTCGGCGTCGTCGTACTTCCACGCCCAATACTGCGTGAGGAGCTCGCAATACTCGTTGGCGTGCGCCGCCATGAACCTGTCTTCGGGGGTGCCGTCCATCAAAAAGCGGACGATCGCCTTCTGCTGCACGGGAACGAACACCTCGTTCTGTACGGCAGCACAGTCTTTATGGCCGGATATGTAAATTTTGATGCGCCCGTCGCGCCTTCCGCTCTCCATCGATACGGCTCCTTTGGCGGGCGGCATGCCGCCCTCTATTCCACTATTTATTATATACGGAACGCGGCGTAAAGTCAAGAGTTCTGTAAAAAAACCGCAGGCCCGCGGACTATCCGCGGGATTTTAAGAGACAAAAACCGCCGCCCCGCCGCAAGACTGCAATACAAAAAACCGCCGCCCCGCGAGGACGGAAACGCGCCGCGCACTTCCGCATATCCCCTTCGACAGTATAAAAACCGCCGCCCCGCGAGAAGCGGAAGCGGCGAAGAAAGGGCGGGCGGAGGAGGGAAAATTTTCGCAGCCGCCCGCCCGCTGCAGGGGATGATCAATAGTTGACGAGGCCCTCTAAGATGAGTTTGTCCGCGACGAGGGCGATGAATTCGCTGTTGGTCGGCTTATCGGTGCCGATATATACGCGCACGCCGAACACGGCGTTGATCGCCTCTACCCGCTGGCGGTTCCACGCCACCTCGATGCTGTGGCGAATGGCGCGCTCGACCTTGCTGGCCGTGGTGCCGAACTTTTCGGCGATCTTAGGGTACAGGCGCTTGGTGACGTTGTTGATGATGGAAGGGTCGGCGACCGCCATCTTGATCCCTTCGCGCAGGTATCCGTACCCCTTGATGTGCGGCGGGATGCCGATGGAGATGAAGATGCCGCTGATCTTTTCGTCCAGCGAAACGGGGCTGCGCTTTTCGCGCACGGGAAGCGAAGATTCGCGCCCGCTGCCGCCCGGCTGCACCAGCTCTTTGGCGCGCGCCGCCACCACGGCGGGCGAAACGGGCTTCATCAGGTAATAGCGTGCCCCCTTTTCCAGCACGCGGGCGATCAGCTCGTCGTCGGCAAAGCTGCCCATGGCGATGACGGCGGCCGTCGAACGCATGCTCTTCAGTTTATCGAGCACGCCGAAGCCGTCAAGCTCCTTCAATACGAGGCTGACCAATATGACGTCCGGCCTGAACCGCTCGGCCATGGCTATCCCCTCGTTACCGTCGTCTGTGATCCCACAGACTTCGAATGCTTCTCCGCGGAGGTGATCGGCCGTTTCCTGGGCGGTCTCTTTATTACTTTCCAAAATGACAATTTTCTTCTGCTGCATTTCAGCATGACCTCCTAAATTTTGCTGTATTTTGGATTTATGTGCCTATTATATAATATTTTAGTAAAATTGTGAAGTGTTTTTTGTACAAAATTAAATTATATTTTTACAAATATCGGCGCTTTTTACTGAATTTTGTACAAAATTAGAAAAATTTGTCGAAACCGCTTTTTCGGGCTTTGTCGAAACCACCTTTTCGGGCGCGGAACGGCATCTCTTCGGCAGCTTCGGCGACGCCTTCATCGATCGTTTCCCGCGCCTTTTTTGGGGCGCGGAACGGCATCACCCCCGCGTTCTCAAAAAAAACGCAAGATTTCCGCCGCCATAACGAATGATACGCCCTATATCCCCCACCCGCGCCGCAGTTAAAGCGGCGGGCGCGCCATCTTTCCCGCTTCCCGCAACCACCTGCACGACCTCCGCACCTCTGCCGCCCTGCAGCCTCAAACAGAGCAAACAAAAAAAGCACCCTGCGCGGGTGCTTTAAGGAAGCGTGCTCGGTTTGCATGAAGAAAGGGCGCAAGATGCGCCCTTATCCTCGCTTTGGCGCAGAGAGAGGGATTTGCGCCTTTGGCGGCGCGCCCCGGTGAACAGCCCACCGGGCTGTTCAGTTTGCGCCCAACCTTGCTATAAAACAACAATTCACGCGCAAACCGCTCGCTCTCGCTCGCGCCTCCACCCTCAAATCCCTCTCATATCCGGTATAACGAAAACGGAAGACGGCCCTTAGCCGTCTCCCGTTTTCGTATGGCGCAGAGAGAGGGATTTGAACCCTCGGTACCCTTGCGAGGTACACACGATTTCCAGAAGCGGAAAACGAAAATCATCTCCTATTTCCCTTTGCGAAAATTATATTTTTGATAAAACTTCTCCAAATGTTTTTGAACAAGTTTCTCGACTTCATCATCAAGCTGCTCTAATCGCCCCTGCTTCTGGAGCTCTTTTTCAAGCTGCGTTTGTTCTTTTTGATACTCTTTTCCATGGGTTACGATTTTTTCAATTGCTCTTTGAACAAAATAGTTTGCCTCTTCTTCGTTATAGTCAAAGAGTTCGTTTGGCGATTCATCTAACACGGCACAAATCGTATAGATATTTTGCAAATCAGGCTCACATTGACCGTTACACCAGCGTGAAACAGTCTGCTGTGTTGTTTGGCAGAATTGCGCTAAAAGTGTTTGACTTATGCCCTTATAAGCCATCAGTTGCGATAACCTCTTCCCGAATTCAATATTTTTCATTTTTATTTACCTCACACAAATTATACACGAAAAACGTGTAAAAATCATTGACAACACGAAAAATGTGTGTTATTCTATATACAAGATATCCGTTCTGTGAATAGTGGCGCAGCTCGTAGTCAACTCCATAGGTCATAGCGACCGTTTAACATTCTGTAAAGCCTCTGCACCGCCACTATTGCAGGGGCTTTTACAGTTATCGAAAATGTTTCAAATGTGATGTATGCGAGGGATGTATGTTTTGCCGCCGATGGCGTGTTTTTGTTGTTTGATATCGGAGCTGTTGCGCAATGGATGAGCTTCGACGAGCGCCCGAAAGGCGGGGGCCCGCTCGCGGGCTCCGCGTTGCGGGCTGCAGGCGCGGCAGCGCCTACTTAACTTGATTATAGGTATTCTTAACGCCGCAGGGCTGCTTGGGGAATGAGATGTTTAACAGACGCTATGGCAAGTGTTACCACACAAAACTTATCAATTGCGGTTCCGTATTGGAAGTAATCGAATACGGGCTTCCTGTGGTACGCTCTTCCCGCTGCAATCGTATCGGCAGAGCGGGACAGGGCACAACAAGCGTTGAAACAAAACGGGATAACCGCGGTAAAACGGCATACCGTGCTCGGCAGACCGTTCGCAATATGGCTAACGTAAACTTCTCGCAAAACTCAAAATTCGTTACTCTCACTTTTGCAGAAAATGTTGTCAACGTAAATGAGGCATATAGAATGCTCTCCAACTTCTTCAAGCGTTTGAAACGGTATCTGAAAAAGCCTCCGCAATATATCGCCGTTCTTGAATTTCAAAAGCGAGGCGCGATACACTTCCATGTCTTGATGAACATTCCCTACATACCACATAAAGAGCTCGAACGGTTATGGGGGCATGGCTTCGTAAAAATCAATCAAATCGACGATACCGACAATATCGGCGCTTATATCACCAAATATATGACCAAAGAGAACATGGACGAGCGGCTTGCAGGGCAAAAGAGCTATACCATGAGCCGCAATTTGAGAAAGCCCGAGGAGACGACGGATGCAGAGGTGATAGAGGCGGTGCTTGCCGATGTATGCGTCAAACGCGTTGCCTATACGGCAGAATTTGAAAGCGAGTATTACGGTTCGATAAGCTACACGCAGCTCATTTTAGAGCGCTCCGTGACGTTGTCGGCATATCGCAAGCCGCAGGCGAGCGGCTGTTTTCCGCCGCTTTGGGGAGTGTGTAAACCGCTGCCCGTGTAGCGCTTTCAAGGCAAGAGCGTTGCCTGTGCCGGCGCAGGTCGTTTGTTTGGGATAAAATAGCATGCTTGTCCGGAATGCAACGCTCCGACGGAGGCATGCGCCGATTGAGCATGTCAGCGCGCCCCGCGCTTGCTCGGTCTTATGTTTTGTTCGGGGTGAAAGGTCGGTCGGCTATGAAGAAAAAGAAGGTACAATATACGCTCGGCGCGTGGCTCGCGGAATGGTTCAAGGTCTATAAGCTCCCGACGCTCGCCCAAAGCTCGGCAGAGAATATAGAGAGGACTATCCGCCTGCATATCCCGCAATGGCTGAAAGATATGCCGCTCGACGAGCTGGACGCCTTCACGATCGATAAAGCGCTTTCAAGTATACGATCTACCCGCATGCGCAAATACGCTTTCTATGTCCTCAATAACAGCTTACACAAGGCTTTCTGTTTAGATTATATTGAAACGGATATCATGCAAAAGGCAGAGAAGGTAAAGCACACCCCGAAAAGCGGAGAAGCGCTCACGGTGACGGAGCAGCGCGAGTTTTTGCGCAAGGTCGGTAATCACTATATGCGCAATCTGTTTGAGTTCTACATATATACAGGCGTACGCCGCTGCGAAGCACTTAATTTGCGCTGGTCTGACGTCGACTTCGAAGAGGAAACATTTCTTATCCGAGGAACGAAATCAAAGTCTTCTTTTCGCCGTTTAGATATGCTCCCCTATATCAAAGAGCTGCTGCGACGGCAGAAAATACAGTGCCCTGATAGTGAATTTGTCTTTCCGTATAAGCCTTGTATCGTGAGCCGCACTTTTCACAAATTTTGCCCTACCCATAGATTGCACGACTTACGGCACACCTTCGTTACACGATGTGCCGAATGCGGTATCAATCCAAATGTTTGCCAAAGCATTGCAGGGCATAGCAATATTAAAACAACGCTGGGGATTTATACGCACACGAGTACACAATTTCGCAGAGCTGAATATCAAAAATTCTGTGCAGAACCGCTATAATGAAAGAAAAGCACCCGACTTGGGTGCTTTTTTGGCGCAGAGAGAGGGATTTGAACCCTCGGTACCCTTGCGAGGTACACACGATTTCCAGTCGTGCTCCTTAGGCCGCTCAGACATCTCTGCATGGTAAAGCTGTTCACAGACAGCTTTATTATTTTACCCTTTTTTATGAGTTTTGTCAACGATTTTTTACAGCCGTTTCAAAACTTTTCAAAAGGGCGAAAAGGACGGCGAAACCGGCGGTCGGCAAGGGCGGTAAGAACCGCCCCAAGCCCGTGCAAAAAATATTTCACCCCAGCCGGCGCAGGAGGCGGATATTGCCCTCGGAAACGCTGCGGGTGAGGCCGTCGTCGAGGTATTGTTCGTACTCTTCGCCGTCGCCCAAAAGGGTGACGGCGGAAAGGTCGCACTCGCCCGTGTGCATGGCCGCCCCGCCCACGGGCAGGAGCTTGCCTTTGCGGATATAGAAGACGACTTCACCCAAGGGCACCTTCACAAAATGCTCCCCTGCCGCCGCCTGCCGCGTGCGGAAAGAGGCGCCGTCCCAGCGCACTTCGGTCATCGCTTCGGGCAGGTAAACGAGCCTGCCTTTGGCTCCTTTTTCCAGCACGGGCGCGATGAGCAGGCTGCCGCCGACGAGCAGCTCGTCTTCTACCCTGCGCGCGCGGCTATCCTGCGGGTAGCCGAAGGCGAGGGGCTGCATGTACATGTCAAAGGAGAGCGCCGCCTTCATAAATTCCGAATAGATATACGGAAGCAGGCGATAGCGCAGCGACAGGATGGAGCGGAAGTCCTTTTTGCCGCGGAAGCGGAAGCACTCCTGCGGGCGGGTGCCCTTGGAGGCGTGGTCGCGGAACAGGGGCGTGAAGGCGGAAAACGCCAGCCAGCGCAGCAGCAGCTCGCGCGAGGCATTGCCGCCGAAGCCGCCCGTATCGGCGCCGCTATACAAAAATCCGCACATGTTCAGCGAGGGCATCTGCCGCACGTTCTGCCGCAGATGATCCCAGCAGGAGGAATTGTCGCCCGTCCAGATGCCGCCATAGCGGTGGGCGCCGATATACGACGAGCGTGAAAAGAGCAGGTACCGCCCGCCAAGGAGCGCATCCAGTCCCTCTGCCGAGGCGCGCGTCATATTGGCGCCGAAGATGTTGTGCACCTCCCAGTGGTTGACCTCTTTCCCCTCGATATTGTGGCAGAAATTGCGGTAATCGCTGAGGAAGGTGTTGCCGCGGTATAGAGGATCCCCTTCGCTGCGCTCGCCCGTCTTGCCCTTTGTATATTCGCTGTAGAAGATGGCGGGCTCGTTCATGTCGTTCCAGAAGCCTTCGATGCCCGCGTCGGTATACACCTTGTACTGCCTGCCGAACCAGGCGCGCACTTCGGGGCGAAGAAAATCGGGGAAGTGGGTCATGCCCGGCCAGACGGCGGCGCAGAAGTCCTTTCCCTCGATATTTTTGCAGAAATACCCCTTTTGCACCCCTTCTTCATAGACGGGGTCGCCTGGCTCCACTTTGATGCCGGCATCGACGATGGGCACGAGGCGGACGCCCTTCCCCTTCATCTCGGAAACGAACGCCTTCAGGTCGGGGAAGCGCTTTTTGTTGACGGTGAAGTCGATATAGCGGTCCATGTAGTCGATATCCATGCAGATATAGTCGAGCGGCATGCCCGCCTTGGCGTAGCCGCGGGCGATGCGGCGGATATCCCGCTCGTCTTTATACCCCCAGCGGCTCTGCCCGAAGCCGAACGCCCACAGCGGGGGCAGGTAACTTCTGCCGACGGCGCGCAGGAACCGGCGCACCACGGCATGGGCGGACTCCCCTTCGACGATATATACCGTGACGCCGCGCTCGCACAGCACGTTCACCTCGCCGCTGCCGCCATAGTCTATCTCGAACACGGCGCGGGCGGGGGTATCGAAGAAGGCGCCGAACGTCTTTTTTCCGTCCACGACGATGAAGTTGTGCGAGCCGTACAGCGAGGGCATGTCCTGCTTATGGTGCGGGTTATCGGTATTGAAGGAGACGTACCTGCCGCCCCGCTTATCGATGCCGCGCATGGTCTCGCCCAGGCCGTAGACGATGTCGTCTTTTTCCAGCGGGCAGCGAAAACGCGTTCCCCGCCCCTCGCTCTGCGCGGAAAAATAGGGCAGCGTATCCCCTTCTTCCACCTGCGCGGTGACGGCGCCCGTGGGCGCGTGCGCGCCGAAACTGTATTTTTTGATCGTAGTTATCATAGTTCGCCTCATGCAAAATGCCCGCACACGGACGGTGCAGGCACATGGTTTTTTATTCGGGATCCCTCTGCGCTTCCTGCGCGGGGATGACTTCTCTTTTCACCTTCTGCGAGCCGTCCTTTTTGTGGATGGCCTCTACCCCCTTGTGCGGGATGGCCTTCCACTGCAGGTTGCGCACGAACAGGGCGATGACGTCTAAGATGATGTTCAGGGCGATGAACAGCGGCCACAGCAGCACGGCGGCCGTCATTTTGCCCGCGCCGACCTTGGGGATGCGCCTGCGCTCTAAGAGAACCAGAAGCGCCGCCATCAAAACGCCGGCGGCATATGTGCCGCCAAAGCCCGCCAATATCCCCCAGCCGTAACTTGCCCACACCGCCGCCGCGGAATAGCCCAGCAGCGGGCTCAGGGCGATGCAGATGAGGTGAAGGATGGCGAGCGAGGTGCTGATGACGCCGAGGGGCATGATGGAGAGGGCCATGTCGTAAATGGAGAACTTGTTTTTCGGCCCGCCCTTGGATACGGGCGTGAACAGCCCCTTGACCAGCTTTTTGAAGCGGGTGAAGTACACGACCATGTGCCCGCGCGCCCAGCGCAGCCGCTGCCGCCACATGATGGGCATGGTGGTGGGCTGCTCGTCGAAAAATTCCGCGTCGTCGCAGTAATAGATCTTGACGCCGTCCGCCACGCGGTCGGCGGTGAATTCCCAGTCTTCGGTGATGGTCACATACGGCCAGCCGTCTTTGACCATATCCGAGCGGAACAGATACCCCGTACCGGAAATGCGGGTGGTGCAGCCGCAGTAGGTGCGGCCGCGCATCTCGTAGCGGCAGCAGGAGATAAAGAAGATGCCGTACAGGCAGGACATGTAGTTGCTGCCGAAGTTGGAAGAGTTGCGGTACGAGGTGATGACCTGCTCGCCCTTTGTGGCCACAAAGGCGTCGTTCATCTTGGAGATGTAGTCGGGCGGCACGACGTTGTCGGCATTCATGACCAAAAAGCCGTCGTAGTTCTGCCAGCCCCACTCGGCGTTGATCTTTCCGTATAAAAATTTATAGGCGTAGCCGAGCGTGCACTCGTTCGGGTTGTTGTACTCGTACACGGTGGCGCCCCGTTCGCGGGCGATCTGCGCCGTTTTATCGGTGCAGTTATGGGCGACGACGAACACCTGCAGCTTTTCCTGCGGGTAGCGGCTGGCATGGATGCTGTCGATGAGGGCGCCGATGACCGCCTCTTCGTTGCGGGCGCTGATGATGATGCCGTACTTCTTCTTTTCTTCCGTGGAAGGGAATCGCCTCTTTTTGAAAATACCGATGACCGTAAAGGCGACGTAGTGGAACAGGAGCAGGAAAAAGACGCCCCAGATAATACCGAATACGATCGAAACGATCGTCAAATAATCCATGGTTACCTCAGAGTACACTGATTTGCCAATACAGTACCACACTGCGGGCGCATTGTCAAGCACAATGCACTGCAATATGTATATCCGCAAATAATATCCGTTCCGTTCGGCATTTGCAAAAAATTTACAAGGCGGACGCCCAAACGGACGCCCGCCTGTAAAGATACGGTATATATGCTATCAATGCTCGGTTTATTTTTTCAGACGCCTGCGGACGTTGCGAACTACGAACACGCCGAGGACGATAAAGCCTGCCGCGCACAGCACGTCGATGGCGATGACGAAGATCTTGTAGTAGGCGAAGCCGGGTATAAAGTACACGCCGTGCACATAGCCGTTCATGCCCGCGGAGTTGACCACGCAGTAGAGGATGTGGTGGGCCGCGTCGCGCGCGTAGACCTGGTATTCGGGATCGTCTTTGACGGTGAAGCCGCCCCAGTCGACGGTGGTCAGCTTGGCGTCGCCGCCCGCCGCCAACGACTGGCGGGTGTGCATGTACGAGGTGACCTCGTAGTCGGTCAGAACGAAGCCGTTGAAGCCCCACTCTTCGCGCAGGATGCCGGTGATGAGGTCGTAATTGCCGCCCGCCCAGGTGGGCCCGATGCGGTTGAAGGAAGACATGACGGCGGTAGCCGCGGGGACGATGGTCGTCTTGGCGGTGTAGCCGGTGACGGTGCCTTCGGCGTCTTTGACGGGCTCGTTGTACTTGATCTCGACGGTGTTATCGGTCAGGCACATTTCAAACGGCTTGAGATAGATCTCGCGGATGGTCTGTTCGTCTGCCCAGGTGATGAGGCCCAGATGGTCGCGGTGCTTTTCCTGATCGTTGAGGGCGAAGTGCTTGAGGAAGGCGTACATGCCCTTCTGCGCCGCCCCCTGGATGGCCTCTTTGCCCATGGCGCCGGAGAGGAAGCTGTCTTCCGAATAATACTCGAAGTTGCGGCCGGCAAACGGGGTGCGGTGGATGTTGACGGCGGGGCCGTACCAACCGACGACGCCGGCATACAGGCCGTCTTCGCCGATGCCCCTGCCCATTTCGAGGGCGTAGTCCACTTCCCAGGTGCAGGCGAGCAGGTACTCGGTGGGCCAGGTCATGGCCACGAGGTCGTCTTCGCGCAGGGGCGCGGAACCGTGGTTGACCACTTCGTTGAGGCCGGCGGGGCCGTCGAGGTCGGTGACCTTGGGTTTATTGACAGATTTCGCCTCGGGCGAGCAGTAGCCGCTTTCGGCGACCAGTTTGGAAACTTCGTCGATGGTCAGCTGGTCGAGGAGATCTTCCCACAGCGGGTCGTGGAAGGACTTGCCGCGCAGGTCGATGAGGTCCAGCCCGTTGTCGGCGCCGAAGGTCACCTCTTCCGCCACGGTGCCCTCATTGGGGTTGCGGGAAGACTGCGAATCGAGCTCCGCCTTGAGGCCTGCATCGATGGAGTGCGAGAACTGCTTGCCGCCGATCTCTTCGGGGCTGTCGACGGAAGAAGGGCTGCCGTAGCGCAGGCCGTCGTTTTCCATCACGGACCAGTCGGAACGGGAGAGGTAGACGGCGCCTTCGATGGTGGAATAGTCGAAGCGGTTGGTGATCTCCCCTTCGCCGTTTTCGTTGGCATAGGAAGCGTACGTTTCGGCGTCCGTTTCCGCCTGCACATAGGTACCGACGAAGGATGCGTCGCTATCCCCCACCATCTTGGAAAGGTCGACGGAAGCATCGCCCCCTTCGCTCCTTGCCGCGAGGATGTTGTTGACCGCCTTGTGCGCGTCTTCCGCCGCGGTCACATAGTAGTCGCCCTCTTCGAGGATATACGTTTTATAGCCTTCGGCGTCGTAAGAAGCGAAGTCTTCGGCGTTGACGGCGATCTCCAGCGTCTGCGATTCGTCCGGGGCGAGGTTTTTGGTCTTATCGAAGCCGACGAGGGTGACCGCCGCCTTTTCCACCCCGTGTTCGATGTCGTACTCGGTGTACGGGGACTGCACATACACCTGCACCACGTCTTTGCCGTAATAGTCGCCCGTGTTGGTGACGGTGACGGAGACGGTCATGTTGCCATCTTCGTCGGCGGGGGTCATGGAGAAATCGGACCATTCGAAGGTGGTGTAGGAAAGGCCGTAGCCGAAGGGATAGGTCACCGTGGAGGCGTAGTCGTAGCTGCCTGCGCCTTCGCGGGAGGTGACCACGTCTTCGTAGCGGGTCTCGTAGTACTTATAGCCGATGTAGATGCCCTCGGCGTAGTTGACGTAATAGTAATCTGTCCCCTCGTAGTTGTAGTCGCCCATGTTCTGCATGGCGGGGGAAGAGAAGTTGTCGTACACGAAGGTATCGACGAGGTGGCCGGACGGCGAGATCTGCTTGCCGTCTTTGTCCTTGCCGACCAGCGCGCGGCCGAGGCCGTACACGCCCGTGCGCCCCGCACCCGGCATGTTGACGACGGCGGAGATGTTCTCGTACTCTTCCACCCAGCCCAGCTCCATCGCGTTGTTGCAGTTGACGAGCAGGATGACGTCGTCGAAGGTGTCGTTGAGGTAAGAGATGATCTCCAGCTCCGTCTCGTCCGGCTCGAGATAATGCTGGCCGGACTTGCCGCCGAAGGCAGCCATGTCGCGCGCCTCGTCGCCGCCCTCGCCGCCCGTGCGGGAGAGGACGAACATGGCGGTGGTGCCGCCGAAGGTGGAGGTCAGGGAATGATCGGCGGTGATGACGCTGAGCGGGCATTCGTTGATGCGCCAGTCGGCGCCGAGGCCGTAGTTGATGACGCCGATGCCGCGCGTATACGAAGAGCCGGCGCCGCTTTCATAGAAGTTCCACAAAGACTCGTTGACTTTTAAGCCCGCGCCTTCCAGCCCCTCTTTGAGCTTTGCCGTCAGCTCGAAGCTGCCCGAGCCCGAGCCGGAGCCGCCGCTGACCAGGTCTACCGAAGAATGGCTGAACAGGCTGAGCGTGGTGCCTTCCGCCAGGGGCAAAACGCCGTCGTTTTTGAGGAGCGTGACGCCCTCCTGCGCGATCTCGGCGACCACCTCTTCTTCATAGGCGTACAGCTCGGCGGCGCTGCCGAAGTCGCTTTCATAATAGTCTACGTCCGCGCCCAACGTGTCGCCTGCGAGGCTGTCGGGCGATTTGCGGAAGAACTGGGTGAGAATGTTGTCGAACTGCCCCAACGCCAGCACGTTGACGACGATGGAAAACGCCAAAATGAGCGCCATGCCGACCGACATGAGGATGAGGCTGAGATTTTTCTTGTTTTCTTTCATATCAGATCCCCTTTGATGTTGGCGGGATACCCCGCTTATTTATAGTGTGCCTGCAAAAACAGGCCGTGCCTGCAGCTGCCGCGCTTTATGCGGCCGCGCCGGCGTCCGCTTCGGACTGCTCCGTTTCCTCTTCGCCCGGCTGCTCGGCCTTTTCGGCGAGCAGCTTCATTTCGGAGAAGGTCACGTCGCCGGAATGGACGCCCGTATCGCCGTCGATGCAGGAATCGATCATAAATTCGATGCTCTGCAGGTCTTTCGTCGCGTCAAAGGTGACTTCGATGGAAACGGTCTTGCCCGCTTCGATCTCGAACTTAGAGCCGCCCCACTGCAGGTCGGTATACACTTCCTGCCCGTCCATCGTGGCGGAGAGGTTGCACGCATTGGTGTTTTCCGTCACCTGCGTTGCCGACTGCATATTGATGCGCAGCGTCACTTTTTCGCTGCCGTTATTGGTGACTTTCAGAGAGAACACCGTGCTCTCGCCCGCGATCTCGGCGACGGAGAATTTGACGTTTTCATATTGCCCGCCCGCCAGGTCGGTATAGGCGACGTTCAGCGCGCCCTCTTCCGTGACCTCTGCCGTATACACGTTCCCTTCGCCGACGTTGCCGGCGATGGTGTCCTGCGTCAGGTCGATGGGCGTTTCGGTCATTTCCTCTTCGCCCGGCTGCTCGGGCTCTTCGCCGCCTTCACCCGGCTGCTCCGTTTCTCCTTCGCCCGGCTGTTCGGGCTGTTCGGTTTCGCCTTCGCCCGGCTGCTCCGGCTCCGGTTCGGGCACGGGGTCGGGCGCGGGCGCCGAAGCCTTTGAAAACGCCATTTCGGCGACGGTGACGTCGCCGCTGTGGACGGCGGTATCTTCATAAATGGAAGAATCGAACATCATCTGCAGGCTCTGCGGGCCGTAAGAGGCGTCGTACACGACCTTGACGGTGACCGTTTTGCCGGCGGCGATCTCGAAGGTGGAGCCGCCCCACTCGCGGTCGGTATACACCGCCTGCCCGTCCATGGTGGCGGAGATGTTGCACGCCTTGGTATTGGGCGTGACCTGCTCGTTCGCCATCACGTCGATGCGCAAAGTCAGCGTTTCGCTGCCGTTGTTGGTGACTTTGGCGGTGAAGGTATTGTTGTCTTTGGCGACGGCGGAGATATCGGTGATGTTTACGTTTTTATAGGTGGCGCCCTGGATGCCCGTATAAGTGACGTGCATGGCGTTGTCCTCGCCGACGGTGACGGTGTAGTCGTTGCCCTGCACGGGGATATCCGCGCCGTTGATCTGCACGGAGGAGTCGGAACCGCCGGGCACGCCGGGCTGAACCGCGCCCTCGTTCGTGAAGAACATCATCTCGGACAGGGTGACGCTGCCGCTGTATGTATTTTCGTCGCCGCGGGCGCTGTCTAAGAACACGTTGAGGGTGGTCACCGCCCCGCGCACGGCGTCGGCATTGTTATAAGTGATGAAGACGACCGCCTCTTCCCCTGCCGCGAGGTCGATGAACGAACCGCCCCAGTCGGTATCGGTGCGCAGCTGCGTGCCGTCCGCCTTGACTGCGGAGAGGTTGACCGCCGCCGTGTTCAGCCCCTCGGGCGGCGGGTTTTGGTTGGCGCCCAGGATATCGAAGCGCGCCTGCACCGCCTCGGTGCCGTTGTTCTTGATCTTAGCGGTGAAGGTGTTGTGTTCCCCCGCCACGGCGGCGATGTCGGCGCTGGCGGGCTGATAGGAGCCGCCGCCAATGTTTTCGTAGGTCAGGGTGACCGTCTCCGCCGCCTCTGCGGCGTCGCTTTCATAGGAGTCGCCGTTGAACAGCAGCTTCTGCGCCTCCGTCCCTTCCGGAACTTCGGGCACATTGCCCTCTTCTTCTTCCTTGATGTCGCTCATGTACACGTCGCCGCTGGTCTTGACCCATTCATATACGGGGCCTTCGTCGCCGGGGTCGCTGTACGCGCCCATCCAACCCTCCGCCTCGGAGGTGCCGCACCAGTAGTTCATGAGGATGCGCCCCGCAGCGGCGGGCATGGGGTTGCCTTCGCTCGCCTCTACCTTGTGCACGGGCTCGCCGTCCACGAACCAGCAGATATAGTCTTCCGTCCAGCGGAAGCCGTAGTTATGGAACTCTTCGGAAGCGTCGAACCCGAGATCGTACATGTACTCGTGCCCGCCCTGGCCGTTCACATAGTAGTTGAACTGCACCTGCGTGGTGTCTTTGCCCAAAAACTCGATGTCGATCTCATCCCAAGGATTCTTTTCGCCTTCGAGGTTGGTGTCGTAATCGCCGGTGCAGGTGAAGAAGGTGCTCGCCGTGCCCGCTTTTTTGGCGGGCTTCATGCGCACTTCAAAGTCGCCGTAGCCGTACCACTCGTGCGAGCGCGCCTCGCCGCCGAAGTACTCGTTGTTGTTCTCTTCCGAGCCGTCGGGGTTCTCGTCGATGGTCAGTTGCATCACGCCGTCTTCATACAGCACGTTGCTGCCCGACCACCAGGTGTTGAACACGCTGCCGTTGGTCCAGCCGTCCGAAGAGAAGAAGCGCTCAGACTCCCCTTGGGTAAAGTCTGCCACCGTTTCGCCCGCCAACGGCTCATCCGTCAGCACGGGCGGCTCCTCTTCGGGGTCGCATGCGGACAGCACCATAGTGCAGCCTGCCGCCAATGCCAGCGAAAGCCCGATGGCGAGCAGCTTTTTCGTCTTGCTCTTCATACAATTCCTCCTTAATAAAATTCTTGTTTATATACCAAAGCGGACTTATGCCGCGCGGTATGCGATCCATTCGTACTGCGCCGTCGCCGGCAATGCGCCTGTATCCAGCGGGCCACACCACTCCGTAAAGCCTTCGCCTTCGCCGTTCCATACGTTCATCATGATCTGCGCATCCGCAGAAGGGATTTCTTCGGTGGCGCGGTATACGGCCTTGCCGTCTACATACCAGGTGATCGAATCGGGCTGCCAGTCGAAACCGTATTCGTGAAAATCTTCCGCTCCGTCAAAGCCGAGGCGATAGAAATATTCGTGCCCGCCGACGCCGTTCGTATAATAATTCAGCTGGATGCCGGTCGTGTCTTTGCCCAAAAATTCGATGTCGATCTCGTCCCACGGATGCCCCGTATACGTAAAAAAAGAAGAGATGACACCGGAACACTTGGCAGCCTTCATGTTGACCGAATAATAGCCGTATGAAAAATAAGAGCGAGATCGGTATTCGGCGCCCGAAAAGGAACCGTCTTCTTCCTGCCGCACCGTCATGCTCATGACCCCGCCGTCAAAGCGGATACACTCGCCTTTCCAATGACAGTTGAACGGAAACCCGTTCTTCCACCCGTCCGCCGCAAAAAAGCCGTCCGCATCTCCTTGCGAAAACACGGCGATCTTGTCCTCTTCCGCCGTGAAACGGTCCGGAATACCTGCGGCGGAATGCTGCGGCGTGCTGGGTGCAGGCGAACAGCCGGCAAACCCCGTACAACAGAGCGCCGCGCACAGCAGCGCGCCAATCTTATGGTGGATATTGCTTTTGCTCCTTTCTCGTTTCATGGCTCCAGTATAACAGAAAAACGCGCGCTGTAGGCGGGCGCTGCTTAAACTGTCGTTTTTTTTACTTGTTCTGCAAATTCCGAGGCGGTTTTCTGCATTTTTCCGCGTTGGCCGCATCGGCACCGTCGGCCGAGCCAGAGCGGCAGAAAGAGAGCGGGAAGAGGCAGCTCTCCGCCGGGAGCAGGAACGGCCCCTGCAAAGGCCGCTCACCTTGCCTCGCCCATGCTGAAGATGATGTTGAGGTGGAACACGTCGCCGGAAACGCCCGTGGTCAGTTCTCCCCCGTACTTGCGGGCAATCATGCGGATGGAGCGGGTGCCGAAGCCGTGGTAGTTTTTGTCTTCCTTGGTGGTGACGGGCAGGCCGTCTTTGAAGGAGAGCTGCCCGCCGAAGTAGTTTTCTTCCTGCACGATGAGCAGGTCGTTTTTGCTCTTGACGGAGAGGTTGATGACCCGCTTTTCCCGCTCGGGCAGGCCGCGGACGGCTTCGAGGGCGTTGTCGATGATGTTGCCGAACAGGCAGAAGAGGTCGCCGCGGTCCATAAAGGCGAGCTTTTCGCCCTGCGCCAGGCAGGAAAAGGTGATGCCGTGCTGTTCGCAGTAGAGGCTCTTTTCGGTGAGCAGCACGTCTAATAAGTCGTTGCCGGTGGAGACCTTGGTGTCGTAGATGGAGATGCTCTCGTACAGGTCGCTGACGGCGTTTTCGCTCCCCTGCCCCTGCCCCGCCAGCAGCGAGCCGAGCTTATATTTGATATCGTGACACTTGACGTTGATGAGGTCGATGGTGTCTTTCGAGATCTCGTACTGCTGTTCGCGCTGGCGCATCTCGTATTGCAGGTACGAGAGCTCTTCCTGCAATTCGCGCCGCTCCACCGTGCGGGAGATGAGCATCATCACCAGGGCGCAGCAGACGACGGAGAAGGCGTGGCCCGTCTGGCTGAGTACGAAGTAGTCAAAATTTTCGTAGCGGTTCTCGCGGTAGTCGCTGAGTTTGGCAAAAAAGATGTCGTCTATCGAACAGAGGATGACGGTGATGCCGAGCACGATGACGGAGATGATGAAGGTGCGGAAATTCAGCTGCCGTTCCGAAAGGCGGCGGGTGAGCGGGCGGATGAACAAAAAGTACGCCGCCGCCGCGGCCGCCGCGAAGAAGAGATAATAGAAGAGGCGGTAGAAGAGCTCGAAATGATTTCCCCAGCCGTCGTAGAGGCGGAACTCTTCGCCGATGCTCCAAAAGAAGAGGAACAGCTTGTATACCAGGTTCTGCGCCGCATAGGCGTAACTGCAGCAAAACAGCACGATCTTGTACGGCTCGTCAAAGCAGAGGCGCATATATCCCGTAAATAAGAGGAAGAGCACGATATATACGGCGATCCTGCCCCAGACGGTGGCGCCGAAGGCGGCATAGAAAAAGCTGATGCCAAAGCCCGCCGCCGCCATGCCTGCCATGCCGCAGACGACGCGCAGGGCAAAGTACCGCGCCCGCTGCAGGCGGCAGGAAGTGAGGGCGCAGAACACCGTCATTTCCAAAATAAATTCGAGGATGACCCGCACATAGAGGGAGAGGATATCGGGCATGTCCATCACGCTCTTCCCCCGCCGCTGCCCGCGAACCAGTTGGCAAGTTCTGCCATGAACGCCGCCCTGCGGGGGCGGCTGATCTGCAGGGTGTGGTTGCCCACCTGCACGTTGTTGTTTTTGACGCTGACGATGAACTTGGGGTTGACGAGGTAGCACTTGTTGCAGCGCAGAAAGCCGTACTCCGCCAGCTGTTTTTCTACATTGGAAAGCACGCCCGTCATCTCGATGACGTCGTCGACGAGGTGGTAATACAGGCGGTGGCTGATGATCTCCACGAACATGAGCTTGTCGGTGGAGATGCGGCACATGCCGCCTGGAAGGTCTAAGGTGATGGCGCGGTCTTCGTTCATCACATAGATGTCGAGCGCCTTTTGGAACTTCATCGAAAAGTCGTAATAGTTGACGGGCTTGACGAGGAAGCCGACGGCGTCTACCTCGTAGCCCTTCTGCGCGTACTGGACGAGGTTGGTGATGAAGATGATGGAGACGGTCTTGTCGAGGCGGCGCAGCTCCATGGCGGTATCCATGCCGTTGATGCCGGGCATCTGGATGTCCATGAAAGCGACGGCGTACACGGCGCGGTAATCTTCTAAAAATTCCGTGCCCGTGCGGAAGCGCACGACGTTGAATTTCTGTTCCGTCTGCGCCGAAAAGCGCTCGATGTAGGATATGAGCTTGGAGGCTGCCCCCTCCTGATCTTCGATGACGGCGATGTTCTTCATTGGCTCCCCTTTCCCTTGCAATATATACCTTTATTGTACTATACTCGGGTGAACTTGTCAACAGCCGCAGGCATTTTTGTATTGAATTTTATACAGATACTTTATTTTTTCATATATACACTCCGCAGGCCCCGCTCGCCCTTCCCTGCGCCGCCGCAAGCGGCCGCCCCTTCCCTGCCCGCCGCCTGTACTTATCCGCCCGCCCCCGCACGGGCGCGCCCGCCCCTCGCCGTTTCACCCGCCGCCCTTCCTTCCGCCGCCCTCCCGTTTTACCCGCCGTCTCTTCCTTCCGCCCCTTCTGCCGCATTGCCGCCCCTTTCTTCCGCCGCCCTCCCGTTTTACCCGCCGTCTCTTCCTTCCGCCCCCTTCCGTCACATTGCCGCCCCTTCCTTCCGCCGCCCCTTCCGTCACATTGCCGCCCGCTTAAAAATCGGTTGACAAGCGCCGCGCTTTTTGATACAATGGCTTAGAAAATTACGGCTGCCGGCTGCGGCCGTATATAGACGGAAGGTTGGCAGAGTGGTCGATGGCGTCAGTCTTGAAAACTGAAGAGGTGAAAGCCTCCGGGGGTTCGAATCCCTCACCTTCCGCCAGGCAACAGGGAGCAGCAAACGCTGCTCCCTTTTTGCCGCCGCTGCAGGTGAGGGATCGCCGAAATAACGTGACGCGCCCGCGCCTGCGGCGAACGGCCGCTGTTCCGTCGCCGCTTCCCGCGGCTCCTTACGAATCCCTCACCTTCCGCCAAAGCGAGGATAAGGGCGCATCTTGCGCCCTTTCTTCATGTCTCGGACTTCGGTCATTTACGCCTGAGTAAACTCCCTCGTCCTCGCATTTGAAAGTGCACAATCTGCAACCCTTCTGCTCGCTTTGGAAAAAACACATCCTGAAACAACGCCCCCTCACCTTCCGCCAAAGAGAAACAGGCAAGCCCGCGGGCTTGCCTGTTGGTGTAATAGCGGTATCCATGAAACGGGCGCAACTGTCTGTAAAATTGAAGTGCCCGGCCCTTGCGGACCGGACACCCCAAATGTTTGCAAAAAACCGTTCTGTGTGTGCAAAATTGATAAATAAAAATATTTCAAGACATCGCGCGATGCGCGTTTCCGCCTTTTCGGCAAAAAAACGTCAAAGCAGCTGCGCGATGTAGCTTTCCAGCGCCTGCGCATCCCCGAAGGTGACGAGCTTCAAACAGTACGCGAAGCCGCCGGCGGTGAATTTGGCATAGAAGGTGTTTTCATCCACGCTGTCTTGCCCGTATGCCGCCTCAATGCCGCCCACCTGCATGGTTTGATCGAGCTGCGTAAAGACGTTGAACCCCGGGAAGCGCCCCTCGCTGATGCAGATGCTCAGCGTGATCGTATCCGGCCCCTCCTCCGTAAGCGCGGCCGCAGTCTGCCTGACGTACAGGAGGCGGCCGTCTTCTATATAGCGCACGGCGGTGTATTTGGAGCCGAGGAAGTCCCCTTCAAACAGCGACAGGGAAAGGCCGTTTTCCTGCTGAAACTGCCCGATATCTTCGATGGTCTCCGTGTAAATGGAAGAATCTTCGAAATACATCGGCTCTTTTTGCCCGCCGCCGTAGAAAAAGGCGAACAGCAGTGCCGCCGTCAGCACCAGCGCCGCGGCAAGAAGCGCGAGCAGGGCGGGCCGGCGTGCCAACGCAAGGGCACCCCTGCCGCGGGCGGTGCCTTCCGCCCCGTACAGCCGCCCGGTCAGCCGTGCGGCCTCTTCTGCCCCCTCGCTGCGGGAGGGCTTTTTATCTGCATACGCCCGCAGCGCGGCGAGCGCGTCTTTTTTCTTTTCCATACAAACGATCAGCTAACGTTGACGATCAGCGCCTCCTCGATCTGTAAATAGTCGTCCATGCGGATATAGCCCTGGTCGGCGGTGTTGAACCCGCTGGAAGCCTGCAAAAATGTATCCGTTCCGATCAGCGAGCCGTTATCGTAATAGCGGACGGTGATATAGCCGTATACCATCATGATATGCGCGATATCGGAGATCCAGCGGTCGAGATAGGTGCTGCCGCTGCCGTGGTCGATCGAATAGATAAAATTATACTTTGTAAGGAGCAGCACCCCTACCTTGCCGGCGTCGATGGCGTCTTCAAACGCCGCCAGATCGACGTTTTCCCTGTCTTCATAAAAAGAAGAATAGGAAAGGCTGTAGCCGCGGTCCTGCGCGTACGTTTTCAGCCCGTTTTTGAAATTGGTGCCCGAAGTGCCGGCGCCACCGACGTTGGTCTTCATCTCGTCGTAGAGGATATCGAACACCTCTTCCGTCTCCTCATAGCCGAGGTCGGGCAGGTAGATATATTGGCCGCCCGCGGACACGCCCGGCTCGAAACCGGGGATGAGGTCGGGGAAGGCCCTGTCGTAATAGACGACGATGTTCCTGCCCGCCGAAACGGCGCAGTAGTTTTGCACGCTCTGATTATCGCTCCCGTACGAGGGCGCCTGCGCCACGCGGTAATTTTCGCCGACGGTATAGCTGTCGCGGTAGATGTACTCGCCGTCTTCCCGCAGGCCGCCTCCGCCGTAGTTTGCCCCCGTGTAGTAGGTATCGCAATAATAGATCTCCTGCGCTCCCTGCGCCGCAGCGGGGCGGGGCGAAGCGCAGAGGGCAAACATGCCCGCAAGCGCAAACAATGCGGCAAGAGAGAGGGAAAGCGCCTTATATTGCAGGCGGCAGGGCTTCACGGCAGTGTTCCTCCTGTTGTGCTATCTATAATATAACACCCGAAAACGGGTGTTCGTGCGAAAAATTTTTAATCTTTTTGATAAAAATTTCTGAGCTTGTCTTCCAGCTTATCCAGGTGGTACTTCACCGTCGATTTGGAGCAGTGGAAAATGTGCGTCAGCTCCGAAAGGGAGCACTGATACCAATAGCGGTAGATGACCAGTTTGCGCTCGGCTTTGGTCAGCTTTTCAAAGATCTCGTTGACGATGAGGGTGTCTTCGTCGTAGCCGGTGCTCATCTCCTGCGCCTCGTCCAGCCCGCTCTCGCGGCGGCGCAAGGAACTGCGCAGCTTATTTTTGGCGGTGTTGTAGACGATGGCGTTGATCCACGCCTTGGCGTTCTTGTTTTCGCGGAAGCTGCCCGCCTTGGTGACGATGATGACCAGGCTTTCCTGCACCACGTCTTCCGCGTCCGCCCTGTTTTTCAGGTAAGAAGCAGCGGCCGCCAGCATCGCCGGGCCGACCCTGGCAAATATTTCGCCGATGGCGCCCGTATCCCCTTGCGATATGCGGACGATCAGCTCTCCCAATTCCAGGTTTTCTCTCTCGTTCATCTTACCCTCTGCGCCGCCGCCCGAACGGCGGCCTTTGATCGCCCCGCTTTGGCGGTCTCACCCCGCCCCCGCTTTGGCGCGGGCGGCGGTATCGGGCGGGCGGTCTGCCGCGGCCCGAAAATTTTTTCTGCCGATAATATGTATAAAAATGCCGAAAATAAGTTTTCGGCCCGAGTATTATTATACAGCAATATTCATCGACTTTTCAAGGATATATCCGCCCGCGGCGAAAATTTTTATCTGAAAAAGCGAAAATTTTTTGTCCGTACCGCCCTTTTTGCAAAAAACCCGCCGCAGAGCCGCCTGTTCGCGTTCAAATTCCCCTTCTCCGCTCTCGAGCGCCCCTTCTTTCCCCCCGAAAAATATTGCGCCCTCCCCTGGCGGGGAGAGCGCTTTTTTCCGCTGCGACCGCCTTTCCCTTGCGGCCGTGTGCCTTGTTTAGTTTTCCTTCTTCTGCTTCGTGCGGTACTGTTCGGGGTGACGGATGCTGTGCACGGTGCGGATCACCAGCCACAATGCCGCCGCGCCGATGGCGACGCCGCCGACGATGGTACCGACCAACAGGCCCACGCGCCAGGGAGACATATCATAGTAGATGATCGTTCCCGGAGGGCTGTCTTGCAGCACGGAAGAGTTGGCGATGGTATACGACAGGCGGTGCAGCGCGGTGCGCGCGAGCGACTTGCCCGTGGCCGTATCGGTATGCACGGCGGGGTTGGTATCCTGCCACACCAGCCAGGTATCCGTGCCGGCGCGGATGGTGAGCTCGATAAACGACTCGCTGCCGCTGAACATATCGGTGATGATGACGCCGTTGAAGTTCCACTCTTCGCGCACCAGTTTTGTCATCAGATCGTAGTTGGCAAAGGCGGTGACGGGCCCGAAGCAGTTCTGCGCACCCATCATTGCCGATACGCCGCGCATCACCTTGGTCTTGACCGTGCCTTCCTGATCTGCCGTGTACTTGATGGTCTTGCGCGCTTCGCGGATGGCGATCTCGAACGGTCTGTTGTACAGCTCGCGGATGACCTGCTCGTTCGCCCACGTCTTCAGGCGCTTGTCGCGGTAGGTCTCCTGGTCGTTGAGGCCGAAGTGCTTGATGTAGTCGAACATGCCCATCGAAGAGGTGCCGTTGACCATGGCGACCGCCATCTTGCCCGAGAGCAGCGGGTCTTCGCTGTAATACTCGAACACGCGGCCCTGGAAGGGCGAGCGGTGCAGGTTGAAGGCGGGCGCCATGCGGCCCTGTCTGCCGCCGAGCAGGCCTTCCTGCCCCATCGCCTCGCCCGCCTGACGGATGAGCTCGGTGTTCCAGGTGGAGGCCATCATGGGCGCCATGCACCATGCGGAGGTCTCGCGGTCGTCGGTCGCCAGGTCGTTGCCGTTGTTGAGGCGGACGCCGTTGGCGCCCTCGCAGTGGCGGCTGGGCGGCAGACCGATGGAATCGACGCCGTTGGTGAAGTACGACTCGGCGACGAGGATCTGCTTGATATCGTCGGCGTCGGCGTCGTAATCGAGCTGGTCGAGGAGGGCTTCCCAATCTTCGTCGTAATAATCTTTGCCGCGCATGTCGAGCACGGTGAGCAGCTTATCCGCCTTTTCGGTGACCGACTCGCTGTACACGGCGCTCCCTTCCACGTTGCCCAGCTTTTCGTCCGTCTTATAATCGAAGGTGTCTTCGAGGTTGAACATGGACGAGAACTTTTCGCTCACATCCTTATCGGGGGTACGGGCGGAAGGAAGGGTCTTGTTCCAGTCTGCACGGGTGAGCATCACGCTCTCTTCCTGCATATATTCGCTCATGTACGGGAAGAGGTTGGTCGCGGCGATGAACTTTGCGTCGGGGTCTTCGGCCCGCTTTTCGGGATACGGGAGCAGGGTGCCGTCGTCCGCCATCGCCGCCTGCATCTCGATCTCGGAGGGACGGGGATCGCTGTTGTCGTACCAGATGTCGCTGCCGTTTTTCCACGTCTTTTCTTCGATGACCTCGTGGCTGTTGGCGCGCAGGGTGAAGCTGTACTCGCCCTCTTCGAGGAAGTAGCAGCCGGTGGTGCCGTCGCCGTTGTCGCGGGTGTAGCAGTAGGAAGCGAGCTCGTCTTTATCGAAGGTGAGAGTGACGCTCTTGGTTTCGCCGGGGGCGATGCTCTCCGTCTTGCCGAAGGCGACGAGGGTCGCGGTCGGTTTTTCGATCAGCAGATCCTGATCGACGTCGGTATAGGGAGGGGTGTAGTACAGCTGCACCACCTCTTTGCCCGCCATGTCGCCCGTGTTGGTGACGTCTACCGTCACCGTAAAGGTGTCGCCCGCGGTGAAGGAAGAGATCTTCTGCTCGAAGGTGGTATAGGAGAGGCCGTAGCCGAAGGGATACGCCACTTCGCCCGGCGTCACCACGCCGCCCTGCCCGTCCAGCTCGCCGTAGACGAAGCCTGCGGCGCCGATGTCGTGCGCGGTCTCGTAATAGCGGTAGCCGTTGTACATGCCCTCGCGGTATTCCACGAAGGGAGATTTGTCCGCATTGGTGTAGCGGAACTTGCCCCAGTTGTTGTAAGAAGGGGCCTTGGTGAAGTCGGTCGCGAAGATATCGACCAGCCTGCCCGAGGGGTTCACTTCCCCCGCCAGGATGTCCGCCACCGAGCGGAAGCCCTGGTCGCCGGGGTGCCCCGCCCAGATGATGGCGTCCACTTCCAGCTCGCCCTGCATGACGGGCGCGAGCTCGACGGGGTTGGAGGAGTTGACGATGAGGATGACGCTGCCGCAGTGCTCTTTGGCGTAGGCGATCATGTCCCTTTCGTTTTTGGAGAGGGCGAGGAAGTGCGGGGTACCGTCGTCATAGGCGTCCGCCTTTTTATCCAGGCTCTCGCTGCCGCTGCGGCTGACAAATACCAGCCCGGCGGAGTCCTTCATCTTTTCCAGTTCGGAAGCGGGGATGTCGTTATAGACGTCTGCTTTCAGTTCCGGGATCTGGTTGTCGCCGCCGAACGACATGGTGTTGTGGCGGCTGGTCCCCTCGGCGCTCCGCGGCGCGTCGGGATAGTTTTCATACTTGAACACCTGGATCCAGGAGCCGTCGTCGTCCTGGATGTAGCCGCCGAAGCCGCCGTCCGTGGTCAGGCCCATATCGGCGGGCTGCTTGTCGGCAGCGGCGCTGATGATGGTAAAGCCGTCCTCTTCCAGCGCCTCCGCGGGGCTGACGCCCTTTTCAGGCTCCGTATAGAGGATGGAGCCGCCCTCCTGCATGCCGTTGTAGATGGGATGGGCATATCCTCTGCCGAAAGGCGTCACCGTCTTGTCTTTCAGGGGAAGGACGCCGTTGTTTTTCAGCAGCACCGTGCCCTCGTCGTCTACCTGCTTCATCACCTTTTGGGAAGCGGCCACGGCCTCTTCGAGGGTGCCATAGCGCTCCTCGTAATACTCCGTGTCCCACGTTTCGGTGTTTTCGGGCTTGATGGTGTGCCGTTCGCCCCGCCCGAGCGAGGTATCCAGCACGCCGCCGAAAATACCCGCCAGCACGTTCAGCGCGATCAGCAGAGCGAGCAGCACCGCCAGGATGGGGATCCAGATGGCGAGCACTTTGCCGTTGCGCATTTTGAGCTTTCCTTGCATATTGACCTCCGTTTGATCGGCCGAGCCGAAGGAAAGGGCCCGTTTGCTTCGGCTCGGCCCTGATTTTTTTGAAGGGGAATTATCTCTTTCCCCTTCCGACGGCCGCAGTATAAAACAAAAAGGACGATCCGTCAATAGGACCGTCCTAAACTTGCAAATATTGTCCTAACCTTGCGCCGCGCCCTTCTTTTCGGCGGGAGCGGGGAAGAGCACGCGCACGCTGAACAGACCGCCCGCAGCGCCGCACTGCATGGTGCCGCCGTACTTTTCGGCGATCATGCGGATAGACTTGACGCCGTAGCCGTGGCGGAAGGTATCCTCTTTGCGGGTGACGGGAAGGCCGTCGGCAAAGCGTACTTCCCCTTCAAAATAATTTTCGGCGCACACGGACACCTGCCCCGCCAGGCTGCGCACGTTGAGGCTGATGACGCGGCGGGCGGGGTCCTGCACGCGCTCGCACGCCTCGACGGCGTTTTCCATGATGTTGCCGAACAGCGAACAGATGTCCGCCACGCCCATCCCGCGCAGGGCGGCGCCGTCGGCAAAGGCGGTGAAGAGGATGCCGTGCGAGGCGCAGTAGATGCGGTATTCGGAAAGGACGATGTCCAGCGTCTCGTTGCCCGTCTTCATCTCGCTGTCGTAAATGTTGACGAGGTGTTTCAGCTCTTCGGGGTCGATGCCGCCGCCCGCGCCCGCGCGGTCGATGTAGTGCTTGATGTCGTGACACTTGACGTTCACGAGGTCGATATTGCTCTTGAGCTGCTCGTAATGGCGCAGCTCTTTGGCGCGCAGCGACTCGATGACGCCGATCTCCTGCTTCAGCCGCCGCCGTTCCAGCATGTCCGAGCGCAGGAAGAGGATGAAGACGCAACAGCAGACGAGCAGCACGCTGCACAGGGCGGAGAGGGAAGCGCTTTCCGCCGCAAAGACGCTGCGCGCGCCGTTGGCGACCAGCACGATGAGCAGGGTGACGACGGCGAGCACGGTGACGCTGCCGCTTTGGATGCTGCCCTCCCCCTCGCCGCGCGGCGCGAACACCAGGCGGACGGCGGCGAGCACGGCGGCAGAGACCGCCAGCTGGATCAGCGTGGTCAGGACGTACCCCGCGCCCGCCCCCAGCATGTAGCAGGCGCCCGTCAGCGCGTTATTGTAATTGACGAGCCCGAACAGGTTATAGCCGATATGCTGCGCGGCGTATGCCGCCACGCCGCTGAGCACGCACTCGCGGAAGGGCCCGGCAAAGCACAGCCGCATGCCCGCCAGCGACACGAGGAACATGGCCACATACGCCGCCACGGCGGCGATGTTGGCGGCGAGCACATCTCCCGCCGAGGCGACGATGAAATACACCCCCGTGACGGGGACGGCGACGGCCGCCTGCGCCAAAAAGCTCAGGGCATAGCGCAGGGCATACTTTTCCCGCCTGCGCCCCGCCGGCGTCATCAGGTGTTCGCCCGCGCACAGCACGATCAAAAAGACCCAGCTGCCCGAAACGTAAAAGAAAAATTCGCTCATGTCACGCCCTCCCGCCGCCGGAATATAAAAGAAAAATTCGCTCATGTCACGCCCTCCCGCACAAAGAAAACTCGCTCATGTCACGCCCTCCCGCCGCCGCGCGCGGCCCATTCGTTGAATTCGCGCACGAACTCCTTCTTGCGCGGGTGGCTGATCTGCAGTTCGTCCTCCCCCACCCGCACGGTATACCCGCCCACATACGAGATCCACGACGGGTTGACGAGATAGCAGCTGTTGCAGCGCATGAAGTGGTAGGGAGCGAGCAGTGCCGACAAATTGCGGATGGTGTTGCGCCCTTCCGCCACGCGGTGCGGGGCGATGTGGTAGCGGCAGTTATGCCCCGAGACCTCGATGTATTGCAGATCGCGCACGGAGATGCGCAAATCGCCCCCTTCCGCCGGCACGACGATGAACCTGTCGTCGCGGCTGCGCACGGAAAACACCGCCCGCCGCATCTTGATGCAGAAATCGTAATACGACATGGGCTTGACGATAAAATCGAAGGCGGCGACTTCGTACCCCTTGACGGCGAACTGCGCCATGCTGGTGACGAAGATGAGGACGGCGTTGCCGTCCCTTTGGCGCAGCTTTGCCGCCGCCTGCATGCCGTCCATGCCCGGCATCATGATATCCATGAAGATGACGTCGTATTCCGGGCGGTATTCTTCCAAAAAAGAAAATGCGTCTTTGAACAGGGAAACATCGAACGTCTCCCCTTCGGCACTGCCGAATTGCTCCAAATAGCCCGTGAGGATATCGGCGTGCTTCTTTTCGTCCTCCACGATGGCGATGCGGATCATATCGCCCTCCCTTGTTCCATTTCTCTTGGTCGAAGCGCCGTCTCCCTTGCAAGGCGGGCGCCTCACATTTTTCCTTTATAGTATACCAAACGCGCCGCATTTTGTCAATACCGCGCGGAAAAAGGCAGATACGGTTGACAAACTGCGGCGAGCATGGTATGCTGAAACCGGCACCCCGCAGAGCGGGGCAGCACGGATACGGAGGAAAAGAATATGCCCCGAAAGAAAAGCAGCGAGACGGCCGCACAGGGCGGCATCGTCCGCCGCGGAAAATTTGCCAAAAACGGCGAGATCAAGCCGCCCGCCGGCGCGCACCCGCAGCGCTATAGATTGCTGATGCACCTGAACGACACGGAGATCTGGCGGCACTTAGAGATCCCCGGCAGCATGAGCTTTGCCGACCTGCATTCCGCCATACAGATCGCCTTCGGGTGGGAAGATATGCACCTGCACCTGTTCACCGTGCGGAAGATGAAGATCGGCATATGCCCCGACGGCAACGTGGACGACCTGCCTCCGAATTTTTATTTTGAAGAGGACGTCTGCCTCGAGCTGATCCTTCTCAACGTGAAAAAATTTTTGTATGAATACGACTTCGGCGACGGCTGGGCTGTCACGATCTATGTGGAAAAGGCGGAAGAGGCGCAAAAAGTCTCCCCGCCCCGCCTGATAAACCTCTGCGGCGGCATGGCGTGCGACGACTGCGGCGGCCCCGACGGACTTGCAGAACTTCCGCCCATCGCCGCCGATATAGGCGAGCTCAACCTGCTCTTGGAAGAGACGTTCGATCAGTGATCTTTGCCGCAGCAGCGAGGCTGGTTTTGTTTTGTTTCGCCGCTGCAGCGGGGCTGCTTTTGCTTTGCGGCACCCGGAAAAAATTGCAGGCAACAACTCTCTGCCCGCCGTCCCAAAAAGAGCGGCGGGCATACAAAAGTGCCGCCTGTGCCCGCCGATCGCCGAAGCCCCGAAAGAATCAATACGCCTCCCCTCAGGTCACCCTACTTCGGCACGGCGCAGCCCCCACAGCCACCCCGCTCCGGCACGGCGCAGTCTCCCTCTCCTGTCATCCTGAGTAAGCGCGGGCGTAGCCCGCGCGCGCCGAAGGATCTCTGAAAATCAAAACCATCCTCAATTTTACATTCTGCATTAAAAAGAGACGGATCGACTGCGCAGCTCAAAAATCAGGGCTCCCGAAAATCGCAGCGAAGCGAGATTTTTGGGAAGAGGAGCGGCAGGCGCTTCAGGCAAGGCGGCAAGCATAGCGCGCTGCCTGCCATGGCGCCTTGCCGGCGACGAGTCGGCGGAGCGTCGCTTCGCTCGCGCGAACCCTTCGGGTTCGCTTCCGGCGGGTATGCCAAAACGGCAGCCACCCATACGGGTGGCTGCCGTTTTGGTGTGCCCGCCGGGAATCGAACCCGGAACCTACAGCGTCGGAGGCTGTCACTCTATCCAATTGCGCTACGGACACATATTTGCGATGACTACATCATTATAGCAAAAATTTCAAAAAAAAGAAAGGATTTTTTGCACCTTCCCAAAAAAAATTGCGTAAGATACAGTAGCGGGCGGCAAAGCCCGCGCACCAAAGAGGAATGCCATGACGCTGGGACTGTGCATGATCGTAAAAGACGAGGAAGAGGTGCTCGGGCGCTGCCTGCAGAGCGTGCAGGGCGTGTTCGACGAGATCTATATCACCGATACGGGCTCGCACGACAATACGCCGCGCATCGCCGCCCAGTTTACGCCGTTCGTGTTCCGCTTCCCCTGGCGGCAGGACTTTGCCGCCGCCCGCAACGCGAGTTTTGCGCCCGCGCGCACCGACTACATCATGTGGCTGGACGCCGACGACGTATTGCTGCCGCAGGCGCGGCAGGCGCTTCTTGCCCTCAAACCCCGCCTCGGCGAGGCGGACTGCTGGTATCTGCGCTACGACGCCGCCTTCGACGCCCACGGAAACGTGACGCTGCATTTCCGCCGCGAACGCATCGTGCGGCGCAGCTGCGGCTTTGTATGGGAAGGTGCCGTGCACGAGACGCTGCAAGTGAGCGGAACTACGGCGCAGGCGGATATTTCCGTCACGCACCTGCGCGCGGAACATAAGGAACAGGGCAGGAACCTGCGCATCTTCGCCCGCCTGTTTGCCGACGGCAAGACGCCGTGCAGCCGTCAAAAATATTATTTTGCGCGCGAGCTGGAAGACAGCGGGCTGTACGATACGGCCGCCTGCGCGTACGAATGGTTTTTACGCGGCAGCGGGTGGGCGGAAGATAAAATATGCGCCTGCCGCGGCCTGGCGCACTGCCACGCCGCCTGCGGGCGCAGACAAGAGCAGCTGGAGGCGCTGCTGCGCAGCTTTGCCTATGCCCCGCCCCGCGCCGAGACCTGCTGCTGCGTCGGCCGTTTTTTTGTGGAAGAAGGAAATTGGAAGCAGGCGATCTTTTGGTTCCGCCTCGCCCTGCATACGGGCAAAGCGGAGGCGGGCGGCTTCGTCTGTCCCGATGCAAGCGGCTATATCCCCTACATGTGGCTGTGCGTGTGTTACGACAAGTTGGGAGACATCCCCCGCGCCCGCGCCTGCAACGAGCTTGCGGGGCGCTGCAAGCCGCAGGACGAAAATTACCTGCACAACGCGCGCTATTTTGCCTCGTTGGAACAAACGGCGCAAGGCGATACGAAACCATGATATGCGGCGGCCTTAGCCGCTGCTCACAACAGGGCAAGGCGCAGGCTTTGCCTTGTTGTTTATACAAAAACGCACGGGCGGCCATAGCGACGGCGCCGGATCGATCAAAAGCAAGCGGCGCTCGACAAAAATGCAAAAACGCACAGGCGGCCGCACCGACGGCGCCGCCCTTTATAGCGCACAGCGGCAGCTCATACGGGCTGCCGCTTTTCCTTTTCTATATAATAAGAAGGAAGGCGACCGGCAAAAGAGGACGATCGCAGCTCATACGGGCTGCCGTTTTTCCTTTTTTATATAATAATAAGAAGGAGGGAAGACGGCGGCCGTGCAGAAACGATCGCAGCCGCGCACCTTTGCGGCACTTCAATATCTTTGCCCGAACAACTGCCGTACTTCATCAAAATTGAAGGGATAGACGTTGCTTCCCTCAAAGATGACCGAACGCTTGCTGTTTGCAAAGGCAAACCGCAGCTCCCACTGCTCGCCGTCTAAAACGCTCATGCCGTACTGCTCGGGGAAATACGCCCTTCTCCATTCCCCCAAATGCAGCGCCTGCAGGCGGCCGATCAGCTCTTCTCTGCTGCGCGGACAGCCATCCTCTATCGATATTTCGCAATATGCCATGCCGATCAACTCTTTATAGGCGATCTCTCCCGTAACGGGATCGACGGTGATGACGCGCAAAAAACGATCCCGAAAGAGACACTCGGAAGAAAACTCTGCCCGGCAGATGTGCTGCAAGCGCCTGTCAAAGGCGGCTGCCTTTAATTCTGCCTTCGACGGGACATATTTTCCGCCGCAATCGGCAAGTGCCCTCTTTGCCAGCGCAAGATACTCCCGCTCCATCACAAGCTGCCGCCTTTTGCCGAGGTTTTCTTCCCCTTCGCCATATGCGCGCCGGGGATCTTCGATCTGCATTTTCAGCCATTCCATGCGCTGCCGTATACCTTCGATCACGGAAAGCACCTGCTGCTCGTTTTTTCCTTGTAACCGTACCTTATAAAACTCTTCCGGACTTGTCATCATTTTCCTCCTCCCGACCGATCTTACCCAATTATAACACTTTCCCCGCAAAAATGCAACGACAAACATCTATACGCAAAACGGCAGCTGCCGCGCCGATGCACATTGGCAGTTACGGAAGACTTTTAGGAATAAATGCTCACGCGGCCAATACGAATGCAGCAATGCCTCTTATATGCGTGGATGCCGAAAACGGCACACGCGCGGCGCGCCGGCGCATATACATGATAGCGGGCAAAACCGCCCGAAAACAAAGGAGAACTTTCATGGACGATCGTATAATTTTTCCTCACGGCATGTGCGGCTGCGAATGCATCCCCTGCTGCCCTCAAAGCTCGATGCAGGTGACCGTACTGCGCGGCACCATGGGCCCGCGTGGCGAAACCGGTCCCCAAGGCCCCGCCGGTCAAACCGGCCTGCAAGGAGCAACGGGGGCGACCGGTGCGACGGGGCCGCAGGGCGAGCAAGGTATTCAGGGTATTCAAGGCGTGACCGGAGCGACGGGGCCGCAGGGCCCGACGGGCGCACAGGGAGCAACGGGTGCGACCGGCCCGCAGGGCATTAAAGGCGTAACTGGCCCGACCGGGTCGACCGGTCCCCAAGGGGCGACCGGGGCGACCGGCCCCCAAGGTGCGACCGGGGCGACGGGGCCGCAAGGCGAGCAAGGTATTCAGGGTATCCAAGGTGTGACCGGCCCCACAGGGCCCCAAGGCGCAACGGGCGCACAGGGGGCGACCGGGGCGACGGGGCCGCAAGGCGAGCAAGGTATTCAAGGCGTAACGGGCCCGACCGGGCCGCAGGGTATCCAAGGCATAACGGGGCCGCAGGGCGAGCAAGGTATTCAGGGTATCCAAGGCGTGACCGGGGCGACGGGGCCGCAAGGCGAGCAAGGCATCCAAGGTGTAACGGGCCCGACCGGCCCCCAAGGTGCAACCGGAGCGACTGGGCCGCAGGGAGCAACGGGGGCCACGGGAGCACAAGGCGCGACGGGGCCCCAAGGCCCGACCGGCCCGCAGGGAGCAACGGGTGCGACAGGCCCGCAGGGTATTCAAGGCATAACGGGTCCCACGGGCGCACAGGGCCCTACCGGCCCACAGGGCGAACAAGGCATCCAAGGCGTGACAGGGGCGACCGGCCCCCAAGGCCCCGCCGGCCCGCAGGGAGCAACGGGTGCCACCGGTCCCCAAGGCCCGACCGGCCCGCAGGGAGCGACCGGGGCGACCGGAGCGACCGGGGCGACGGGGCCGCAGGGCGAGCAAGGCATTCAAGGTGTAACGGGCCCGACCGGCCCCCAAGGTGCGACCGGGGCGACCGGGGCGACGGGGCCGCAGGGCGAGCAAGGTATTCAGGGTATCCAAGGTGTGACCGGCCCCACCGGGCCCCAAGGCGCAACGGGGGCGACCGGCCCGCAGGGTATTCAAGGTGCAGCTGGTGCGACCGGGGCGACGGGGCCGCAGGGCGAGCAAGGTATTCAGGGTATTCAAGGTGTGACCGGCCCCACCGGCCCGCAGGGAGCGACCGGGGCGACCGGGGCGACCGGAGCGACCGGGCCGCAGGGGGCGACCGGGGCGACCGGGGCGACCGGTGCGACCGGGCCGCAGGGGGCGACGGGGGCGAGTGCGCCGTTGGAGTCGATGACGGCATATTCCACCCCGTCGCAGCAGGTGGCGAACAATGCCGCCGTCGTCTTTGACCGCACCGCGCTGCAAAACGGCACGGCCGTTTCGCACGCGGACAATTCCGCCCTGTTCACCATTGACCAGCCGGGCACCTATTTTGCCGCCTATAACGGCACGGCCGCGCCGCCTGCCAACGCACAGCTGCCCGTTTCAAACCTGCTGCAATTCAGCTTGAACGGCACGGCGCTGAACGGCGCCGCCACGCAGCACGTGTTTACGACGGCAAACGAGACGAGCGCCCAGTCCGCCTCGATCATCTTTACGGTGACGAGCACGCCCGCCACCCTCGAACTCGTTTCGAGCGGCGGCACCTTCAATTACACCGGCGTGACGATGAACCTGTTCAAGATCGGTTAGAAGCCGCAGGCGGAGGGAGCGATCCCTCCGCTTTTTCTGCCATTCGATATAAAAATTTTCGCCCTTCGATATAAAATTTCCCCGTCATTCGATATAAAAAAAGACCCGGCGTCCGGGTCTTGGCCGAAGCGCCGGGCCGATGCGCCCTCTGCGGGCGATCACGCCTGTTCAAACTGAGAATTATACAATTCCGCATAGAAGCCGCCCCGCTCCAGCAGCTGCGCGTGGGTGCCGCTTTCCACGATGTCGCCCCCGTTCATCACCAGGATGAGGTCGGCATTTTTGATGGTGGACAGACGGTGGGCGATGATGAACGACGTCCTGCCCACCGTCAGGCGGTCCATCGCCTGCTGGATGAGCACCTCGGTGCGGGTATCGACGGAGGAGGTCGCCTCGTCTAAGATGAGCATGGGCGCGTTTTCGATCATGGCGCGGGCGATGGTGACCAGCTGCTTCTGCCCGGCGGAGAGGTTGGCCTTGTCGTCGAGCACGGTGTCGTAGCCGCGGGGCAGGGTGCGGATGAAGTGGTGCAGCCCCACCGCCTTGCAGGCGCGCACCACGTCCTCGTCGGGCACGTTCTGCTTGCTGTAGACGATGTTCTCGCGCACGGTGCCCTCGAACAGCCAGGTATCCTGCAGCACCATGCAGAAAAGATCGTGGATGTTTTCGCGGGTGAGGTCGCTGGTAGGGATGCCGTCGATGCGGATGCAGCCGCCGTCCAGCTCGTAAAAGCGCATCAACAGGTTGACCATGGTGGTCTTGCCGGCACCCGTGGGGCCGACGATGGCGATCTTCTGCCCCGCATGCGCGACGGCAGAAAAGTCGTGAATGATGATCTTGCCGGGGTCGTAGCCGAAGCGGACGTGCTCGAACGTCACCTCGCCCTTCACCTTTTCGGGCGCAAGGTACGCCGTTTTGCCGCTTTCGTCGGACAGTTCCCCTTCCGATAAAAATTCAAACACGCGCTCGGAGGCGGCCGCCGCCGTCTGCATGGAGGTGAACGCCTGCGCCAACTGCGACAGCGGCGAGGTGAACAGGCGCACATACAGGGTGAAGGCGATGATGACGCCGAAGCCGATGACGTCGTACGAGACGAGCAGCGCCCCCGCCACGCACACGGCCACATAGCCCAGGTTGCCGATGAACGCCATCAGCGGCTGCATCAGTCCCGAGAAGAACTGCGCCTTCCAGGCGCTGGTGTACAGCTTATAATTGATGTCGGCAAACTGCCGCTCGACCGCCTGCTCGGCGTTGTACGCCTTGACCACGTTGTGCCCGGCGTACACCTCTTCGATGTGGCCGTCGATCTCGCCCAAAAACCGCTGCTGACGGACAAAGTACTTCTGCGACTTGCCCATGATCAGGAACATGAACACGAACCCGACAAGGCTTGCGATGATGGCGGTGAGCGCCATCACCCAGTTGGTGACAAACATCATCACCACCGAGCCTATCAGCATGACCACGGCGGTGACGAAGGTGACCAGCGACTGGTTGAGCGTCTGGCCGATCATGTCAACGTCGTTGGTGACGCGCGAGAGCACGTCGCCGATGGCGTGCGAATCGAAGTACTTCAAGGGCAGGCGGTTGATCTTCTGCGAGATGGCGGTGCGCAGCGCCTTGGCGTTTTTCTGCGTGACCGAGGCCATGATCAGCCCCTGGATATACGAAAACAGCAGCCCGCAGCCGTACAGCACTACCAGGAGGATGCACACGCGGGTGACGGCGGCCATGTCGATGGGGGCAAGAAAGCCCGCCTCGATGAGGTCTGTGAGGTCTTCCACATAGTTGGGCCCCAACAGATTGAGCACGGTGCCCGCCACGGCGAAGGCCAGCGCCACGACGACGGGGACGAGGAAGGGCTTTAAGAACCGCAGCAGCTGCGCCATCGCCTTTTTGAAATCTTTGGGCTTTTCGGCAGGCCCCCTGCCGTGCGGGCCGCGCCGCTGCGGCCGCTTGACCTGTTCGCTCATGCGCGTTCACCTCCCGCGGTATTTTCCAGTTCTTCTTTTGAAAGCTGCGAATAGGCGATCTCGCGGTAGACCTCGCAGGAGCGCATCAGCTCTTCATGCGTGCCCTTGCCTGCCACCCTGCCCTCGTCGAGCACGACGATGAGGTCGGCGTCGCGGATGGTGCCGATGCGCTGGGCGACGATGAGCACGGTCGCCCCCGCGGCTTCTCGCTTCAGCGCCCGCCGCAAGAGCTTATCCGTCTTATAGTCGAGGGCGGAGAAGGAATCGTCGAAGATGAAGATCTCCGGCTCGCGGCAGACGGCGCGGGCGATGGAGAGGCGCTGCTTCTGCCCGCCCGAAAAGTTAGAGCCGCCCTGGGCCACGTGCGCCCCGTATTTGTCTTCCTTCTGCTCCACAAAATCGCCTTGCGCCACGCGCACCGCCGCTTTGACCTTGTCTTCATCGAAGGTAAGCCCCTGCTTTTCGCCGTAGGCGACGTTGCTTTCCACGGTGCCCGAAAACATGACGGCGCGCTGCGAAACGTAGCCGAGCCTGTCATGCAGGGCGCGGAGGGTATAGTCTTTGACGTTGACCCCGTCTACCAGCACTTCCCCTTCCGTGGCGTCGTAAAAGCGGGGGATGAGGTTGACGACGGTAGACTTGCCGCTGCCCGTAGAGCCGATGAAGGCGACCGTCTGCCCCCGTTCCGCCTTGAAGCTGATGTCGTGCAGCACATATTCGCCCGCGTCGGGATATTGGAAGGACACGTTTTTGAACTCGACGGTGCCGACGGGCGACCCTTCGGGCGGGGCGGAGAGGGAGCCGTCGGTGATCGAAGGCTCGGTCTTTAGCACCTCGTCGATGCGGCGCACCGAGACCATGGCGCGGGGCAGGATGATGAAGATGATGGCGAGCATCATGAACGCCGCCACCACCTGCATGGCGTAGCCGGAAAAGGCCGCCATCTGCGCGAAGGTCTCCGTTTTGGCGGTAAAATCGGCGGCGCCCTCGACGAGATAGGCGCCGATCCAGTAGATGGCGAGGGTGAGCCCGCTCATCAGCATGGTCATCACCGGCGCGAGCATCGCCATGGCGCGAGAAGTGAACAGCTGCGTTTTGGTGAGCGCCTCGTTGGCGGCGGCGAACTTTTCTTCCTGATACGCTTCGGCGTTGCAGGCGCGCACCACGCGCACGCCGGTGAGGTTTTCGCGGGTGACGGCGTTGATGTTGTCCGTCAGCTTCTGCACGCGGCGGAATTGGGGGAACACCACGATGAGCAGGAACAGCATCATCCCCACCATCAATACCACGGCCGCCGCCGTCACCGCCGACCACTGCCAGTGGGTGGACGTGATCTTGGCGATCGCCCACACGGCGAGGATGGGCGCCTTGATGACCACCTGCAGGCCCATGGAGATGATCATCTGCACCTGCATGATGTCGTTGGTGGTGCGGGTGATGAGGGAAGCGGTGGAAAAGCGGTTGATCTCCTGCATGGAGAAACTTTCTACCCTGCCGAACACCGACGCGCGCAGGCGGTACGAGACCGCAGCCCCGATGCGGGCGGCAAAAAAGCCCACCGCGACCGAACTTAAGGCGCTGCCCAGCGCGCAGGCGAGCATGAGGCCGCCGTCTTTCCACACTTCCGCCATATCCGGCGTGCCGCCGGTGATGGCCAGGGTGATGCGTGACATGTAGTCGGGCATGGTCAGGTCCAGCCACACCTGCAAGACGATGAAGCCGACCGACAGGGCCGCGTACAGCCATTCTTTCCAATGCAATGTCTTAAATATCCGCAGCATAAACTTCCTTTCCGCCCTTCCGGCGGGCGACTTTCCGCCTTTGGGAGGGAAGGCTCTGCGGGGCTTGCCTTTCCTCTGCGGCGGCTGTTCCGTCCCTTGCGGGGCGGGCGCTTTTGCCGCTTTTGCGGCGGTTTTGTTTTTGTAAAGTGATTTCCAAATTATACCATATGCGGGCAAAATTGTCAACGCGGCGGGGGCGGGGGCAAAAACTTTCGTGCCCCCTTCAACTTTTTCACAAAACGCGCAAAAAATATGCGCCCGACCCTTGACAGAGGAAAAAACTTTTGCCGCGCCCTCAACTTTTTCACAAATCGCGCAAAAAATATTCTTCCGCCCCTTGACAGAGTCGGTTTTTTGTGCTACACTTAATACAGATAATACAGTTAATACAGTTGTGGCAGCACGGCTGCGGGAGCATGGCGATGGAAGTGTATCTGAGCGGAAAGAGGAATATTTACGAAGAGATCGTGGAGACCTACGCAAAATACATCCGCACGGGCGCGCTGCGCGCGGGCGAAAAGCTGCCCTCCTGCCGCGGCCTTGCCATGCAGCTGGGCATCAACCCCAACACGGTGGAGCGGGCGTACAGCGAGCTGGAAAAGCGCGGGCTCATCCGCACCCTGCCCAAAAAGGGCGCCTTCGTGCGCGCAGAGGCGGAAGAAAAGCCGCCGGGCGGCGAAACGGGGAGCGGCCGGACGGGCGGCGTATATGCCGAAGGGCCGCCGCAGGCGGAACATGCGGACGGGAGCGCCGATACAGGCGCGGCAGCCGCGCAAGACAAGAAAAAGCCCGCCGCAATGCAGGGAGCGCTTGCAGGCGCGGAAAGACAAGAGGCGCTTGCAGGCGCGGAAAGACAGGAAGCGCTCCTCCGCGCAAAAGAGGCGCTGCTTCGGCTCAGGCAGGCGGGCGTGAGCGCCGCCGAGGCGCACGCACTTATAAAGCAGCTGTTCGGCGAAGCCGAAAAAGGAGAAAAAAGATGATAGTGATCAGCGGATTACAAAAATCGTTCGGCGCCAAAAAGGTGCTGGACGGCATCGACCTGACCGTGCCGGACGGCAGCATCTTCGGGTTGGTGGGCATCAACGGCGCGGGCAAATCGACGCTGCTGCGCCTGCTTTCGGGCGTGCTGCGCGCGGACGGCGGCAGCGTGCGCATCGGCGGGCAGGAGGTGTACGACTGCCCGGCGGCGAAAAAAGAGCTGTTCTTCCTGCCCGACGACCCGTACTACGCGGCGGACACCACGGCGCAAAAGCTCATCGAGCTGTATTCCGCCTTCTACCCCTTCCATATAGACGTATACGAGCAGTACGAGCAGCGCTTCCGCCTGGCGCGCAAGGCGCCGCTGCGCACCTTTTCCAAGGGGATGAAGCGGCAGCTGTTCATCGCCCTGGCGCTGGCCTGCCGCCCCCGCTATTTATTTTTGGACGAAGCCTTTGACGGGCTGGACCCTCTGGCGCGGCTGGAATGCAAGCGCGGGCTGATCGAACTGCAGGAAGAGCGGGAGAGCACGGTGATCATCTCTTCGCACTCGCTGCGCGAGCTGGAAGACATCTGCAGCGGCTTCGCCCTGCTGGACGGCGGGCAGATCGCCGACTCGGGCGACTTGCAGGGGGCGCTGGAACAGGTGACAAAATTCCAGGTGGCGCTGAGCCACGAAGCGCGGCGGGAAGACTTCCCCTTTGCCTGCGTCTCCTTCGAGGCCAGCGGCAGGGTGGCAAAGCTGATCGTGCGCGGCGACAAGGAAGCATACCTCGCCGAGCTCGACAAGCTGCATCCCCTGTTCATCGAAGAGATCCCCGTCGATTTTGAAGAACTGTTCATCTGTGAAGTGAAAAACAGGGGGTACCTGCAATGAAACGGCAATTTGTTTACGAACTCAAACGCATCCTTCTGCCCCTCATCGTATTCACCGCCGTGGCGGCGGTCGTGTTCGTGGTGGCGGCGCTGAGCACCGAATTGGTCCGGGAATATTCCGACGGCACGCTGCACGCGATAAACCCGCTGACGCCCGTGCCCGCCTCCATTTTGGGCGTGCTGTGCTACATCGTGCCCGTCCTGCAATTTTCTTACCGCATGAAGACGCGCTCTGCCGACCTATGGTATTCGCTGCCCGTCAAGCGGGGCGCCCTGCTGCTGCAGCGGCTGCTTGCGGGGCTGCTGCTCGTGTTCGTGCCCTACGCCGTGTCCTTTGCGGCGGGCGTCGCCGTCATCGCCTTCCGCGACAATCTGTTTGTAATGGGATATTACGCGGGCTATTTCGCCGCCCTCATCCCCGCGGGGCTGGCGCTGTTCGGCATCAACTGCTTCCTCTTCACCCGCGCGAGCACCATTATCGACGGCATCGTCTTTGAACTGGGAAGCATGGCGCTGCTGCTGATGCCCTTCTGGTGGCTGGATACGCTCATCCCCTATTACGCGCCCGACGCGCTCAAAGGGCTGCAATACCACTTTTTGACCGATAAGCCGCTGGATGAGATCGGCTCCGCCTTCGCTTCCGCCATCCTCGGGGACGGCATCGATTTGAAAGACGTCTCCGCGCTCACCTGCGCGGTGGCGGGCGTCGAGGGGGCGGCGGCGTACTTCGGGCTGTTTTGGACGGCGGCAAGGCACAAGACGGAGACCATCGAACAGCCGTCCGATTCCCCCTTCGGCTACCGCCTGATGATCCCCCTGTACGTCTTCTGCTTTGCGGCGGTCTTTTCCGCCAACGGGCTCGCGAATGCCTTCGACCTCATCACCATGCCCATCATCTTCACGTGCGGGCTGGCGGCGTACTTTTTCTACCGCCGTTCCTTCCGCCTGCGCCTTTCCGACTGGCTGTGGCTGGCAGGCTCCTTCGCCGCCGGCATCGCCATAGGGCTGCTGGGGTACTACTACCTCCAGCCGTGGATCGGCGGATTTTGGCCGGAACCGCCGCAGCAGCAGTGGCCGGAGACCATCGCCTGAATATACACAAAGGCTGTTCCCCGTATAGTGCAGCGCATAAAAATGTCCTCCGCAGCGGTGCGGAGGATATTTTTCGTTTCGGGCAATCGCTTTTCTTTGGCGCCGTGCAAAGAAGCGGGACGCTCAGTACTCCTCGTCCTCCCCTTCGTCCTCGTCGCCGTAAAATTCGGCGAGGTCGTCTTCTTCCTGCTCTCTGCGGCGGGAAACGGCGTCTTCAAAGTCGATCGCCTCCCACGCCTCGCCGCGGTCGTGCCCGTCACCGTCTCTATCGAAAGTGCCGAACGGGTCGTACATGTCGCCGATGTCCTTCCAAAAATCGTCTGCCATCTCTGTTCCCTCCTTTTTATCGATCTTACCACAAATTTGCCGAAAATGCAAGGGGGTACGGCATATTTGTAAAAAAGAATGCGCCGCGCCCGCCCATATCTGCCTGCCCATATCCGCCGCCCTCACCATTATCTGCCGCAGCGCGCCCGCGAAAGAAGTCGCCCGCGCGCCCGCCCGCGAACTTTGCGGGGGCAGGCGAGAAGCCGCCGCGCAAACTTTGCGCGGCGGCTTTGGGGGGAGAAAAGCACTGCATGCGGCGGACGGAGGCCCCCTCCGCATTGCTTTTTCAGTAATAAACGCTTTTTGCAGGCAAAAAGGCTTTTGAAAGGGACCCGCGGGCATATGCGCCCGTTCTGCGGCTCTGCACCCGCGGGCGGTGCAAGCTTCATCCTGCCGCCTTCCGCCCCTGACCAAGTCAAAACAAACCGCTTTGCCGAAGCGGACAGTGCGGCGGCCCGTTTCCCTTTTGCCGCCATCAGTATAGCACAAATTGCAGGTTTTGCACGTTTTTGGCAGCTTCCGCACAAAAACGGCAAGATATGCGCTTACGCCGCAGGGAAGAAGAGCTGTAGGGCGTTGTACAGGGCGATATGCCACGACTCCATATGGTGGTACACCATGGGGAACACGTCGAACGAGCAGTTTTTGCCCCAAACAAGGCGCGGTTCGGAAGCGAGCAGCCGTGCAAAGCCCCGCCAATGTTCGGAAAGCAAAAAGTCGAAGGCGCCGGAGGTATTGTACAGATATTGTATCTCGTATTCCGCCTGCTCGCCCGCCTGCGTGGGGGCAAATTCTTCCTGCGGGGTCAGCATGCCGCTGAAGGCGCCGAACATGGAAAAGTATTCGAGCGCGCCGCAGTAGGCGGAATGCCAGGTGGTCGCAGCTCCCCGCGAGAGCCCCGCAAAGGCGCGGCGGTCGCGCGAAGCGATGAGGTCTTCCCGCGAGCAGCTTTGGGCGTAGGTGGAATAGGTGCCCTCGACCGCGGGGATGAGGTCGTTTTTCAGTTCGTCTTTGAAGGAATAGGTGAGCGCGTCGGGGTCGTCTTCGCACACGCCTTCGACATACCAGGTGGGCGTGACGACGATGACGGGGCGGATATCGCCGTGATAGATGAGGTTATCGAGCATGGTCTTGTTGTAACCGTACTCGACCAGCCAATACGCCTCGTCGTCGCCGGTGCCGTGCAGGAGATACAGGATATCGTACCGCTCCTCCTCCGTATAGCCGTAGGGCAGATACACATAGGCGCGCTTGGTGACGGCGTGGCCGTCCGCTGCGTAGGCGCGCGTCTCATACGCCAGCTCCTCTACCCTGCCCGGCTGCGGGCAGGCTTGCGTATCGTAGCGGGCGGACACCTGCCACAGCTCGTGCCCTGCCGCGCCCTCCCGGCCGCGGGCGGCGGAGGCATGCCCCGCCCAGCTGCCGAGGCAGAAGACGGCCGCCAGGGCAAAGGCGACGAGGGGGACGAGAAAGCCGCGGCGCGGCTTTGCCCGTTCGAAGATCTGCAGCGCCGTGCCCGCGACGGCGCAGGCGCCCGATACCGCCGCCCAGACGATGCAGGAAAATTCTTCGCCCCAACCGCCGTAGTTGACGCAGCTTGCCAGCACGATGCTGCCCGCGCATACCGCCGCCCACAGCGCGGGGACGCGCCCCCGCCAGGCGACGAGGCCGAGCAGCGCCGCCAGCAGGGAGACAGCCGCCGCGGTGATAAAATTGACCGCCTCGCCGAGCACCGCCGCGGCGATCAGCTTCCACAGGGCGGCGGCGCACACCGCCGCAAACCCTGCCAGCGATACGAGATCGCATTTGATGATACTCTTCTTTTCTTCCGTCATACCCACTCTCCGCCGTTTTTCGGTTTTGTTTCAGTATAGCACCTTTGCGCGGACAAAGCAGCCCTTTGCGGCGCGCCTCACGCATGCAGCCCTTTGCGGTACGCAAAACAGGCGCGCCCCGCAGCGGTAAAAGCGGCTCCGGAAAAGATCCCGAAGCCGCCTCTATCACTTACTCAAACATAGGGCACATATCGCTTTTCCTATGCTCACTCGCTCTTTTCCCTGCGCATGAAGCAGACGACGATAGACAAGATCGTGCTGATGAGCAGGAGCGCCGCGATGACGAAGTTCAGCGGTGCGAGCCCGGGGATGCCGAAGCAGACGACGCCGGTAAAGTAGTCGGTGATGTTGCCTACGCCGCCGCTGACGCTGAAGCCGAACGCCAGCGCGTACAGGACGGCTGCGGCGATGGACAGCACGGGCCCGAGCTTTCCGTCATAGAAGAAGAGCGCGACCTGGCAGAGGATGCCGATGATGATGAAGGCGTAGATGCCGCCGATGCCGACGCCCTTCTGGCTTTGATAGATACCGAAGACGATGAGCCCCGCGATGGCGAAGAGGATCGCCGCGCACGCCAGCCAGAAGCCGACCGTTTTGCTCTTCAATTTACTCGATGCGTTCATATTAGTCTTCCTCCTTTACTTTGCCGATCACCAGCAGGACCGCACCCGCTGCCGCAAGCACGCCGCAGACGATGGCTGCCGCCAGGAGCGCATCTTCCCACCAGACTCTGTAGTATTCCATGTGGCCGCTGCCGCTGATGCCGTTGGTAGGAACCGTTCTGCTGACCACAAACGCGTGATGGATGACGGAATCGATCAGTTTTTCGAGGATGTAGCCGTCGTTATGCTCTCTCGCCCACTCCAAGGCCTTAGGAGCGTGTTCGCCCGCAAAGTCGAGGCAGAAGTCGTTGGTGCCGGAGGCGAGCATTTCCAGGGTGTGCGACCTGTAGCCGTTGCCCCAGGTATCGCCGCTCTCGATGGGAACTGCGTCGGTGATGATGTTGCCGTCCCAGCCCCATTCGGTGCGGAGGACGTTGGTGTTCATCGCCGTATCCAGCGAGGCGAAGTCGGTGCCCAGGCGCTCGAAGGACTGCATGATGCCGCCTGCGTTGGCCACGCGGAGCGCGCCTTCGCCGCCGCGGAGGCTGCCTTCGCGGAAGGCCTGCTCGGTGAAGAACACCGCCACGCCGTCACGGCCGGTCTCCTGATCGTTGCCGACGAAGTGCTTGGGAGCCGCAGCCACGCCGCATTCCTGCATCGCCTTCACTTCGGGGATGGACGCAAGGTAGGTGAGGGTCGGGCATTCGCTCATGTACTCGGAGTTGCGGCCGCCGAACGGGGTCCTGTGCAGGTCGATACCGAGGTTGAAGCATTCAGACTTGCCTGCCAGGTGCGCTTCTTCGCCCATGGCCCTGCCGCGGCCGGCATACAGCTCGTCGTTGAAGGTGCCGGTGAGGATGTTTTTGGAAGTATACTGCACGGCGGAATAGGTGGTGCTGCCGACCGTAACGTCGCTGCCGCCCGCGCCGCCGTTGGTGCCGTCGCCGATGGGCGCTGCGGGGATATATGCGCCCGCCGCCGGATAACCGGAGAAGCTTTCTCCCAAGCAGATAGCGAACTCTTCGAGGTCGGCCTGGAAGATGAAGTTTCTCCACGCTTCCGTTTCGGAGATGGGAACAGTCCTCATGGAGGCGATGGTGATGCCCTGGTCGTTGCCGAAGTTTGCGGCGACGGTATTGAAGTCGGGCGCGTCTTCGGGGGTCTCGTACCAAAGGATGCCGTTTTCCGTGCCGCCCATGCGCTCGAGCATTTCGTCCGTCGCGGCGACGGTGGTCTGCTCTACGGGGTAGGTGCCTTCCCAGTCGCTTCTGGAAAGATAGGTGGCGGCATCTTCGATCCAATAGTTGATGTCGCAGTCGTCAAACTGGTTGGTGACGCGCGTGCCGGGCGTGCCGTTCGCCGTCTCGGAATACATATACGACTCTTCGTCGCGGCTGTTCAATGTCCACTTGCGCGCCAGGTCCGCATTGCCTGCGGCGTTGTTGTCCTGCGCGGTGGAGGCGACCATGCCGTCTGCCACGCCGAAGCCGCGGAGCGCCAATACGTTGTTGAGGGCGTCGTGCGCGTCCGAACCGACGGCGAAGTAGTAGTCGCCGCTGCTGAGGTAGTAGCCCTTCAGGTTGTTGTCGTCATACGAGGCGAGCAGGTACTTGTCGATGGTGACGGTGACGGTCTCCTCTGCGCCCGGGGCGAGCAGGCCGGTCTTGCCGTAGCCGGCGAGCTGGATGCCTGCCTTTTCTACCATGTTTTCCTTTTCATATTCGCCGTACGGGGTCTGTGCATACACCTGCACGGCGTTTTTGCCGGCAACGGAGCCGGTGTTCTTGACTTTGACTTCCACCACGACGTCGTCGCCGTCGGTGTTGATGCTCTCGATCGACTGTTCGAAGGTCGTATACGAGAGGCCGTAGCCGAAGGGATAAGAGATCTCATTCTCGTACTTCCATTCGCTGGCGCCGAAGGAAGCGCCCACGCCGCTGGAAGCGTTCTTGTTGCCGTCGCCGGTGACTACGTCGGCATAGCGGGTCTCATAATAGCGGTAGCCGATGTAGATGTTTTCCACCTGGATGGAAATGAGCGCGACCTGCTCGTTTGCGGGAATCTTGCCGCCGAAGGTGCCGGCGCCGCCGCGGACGACTTCATACGCTTCCATATCGGAAGGCAGGCCGGAGTTGGAGAAGAAGGGGGTATTCGTGCCCGAATTGACCACCGCGGGAGCGGAGAGCGAATTCTTGGCATAGGTATCGACCAGCTTGCCAGAAGGATTGGTGGTGCCGCTGAGGATCTCAGCCACGCCCGTCAGGCCGTAACGGCCGGGGTTGCCCATCATGAGGATGGCGTCTACCTTGTCTTCCACCTCATACGTCTCCATGGCGTAGCCGCCCGTGTTGAGCACGAGGATGACCTTGTCGAACTTGCCGCTGTCGGCGATGAGGTTGATCATTTGTTTCTCGTTCTCGAACAGGGACAGAGAGCTGATCATCTCGCCGGTGGTGTTGTCTGCCATCGACATGGCGTTGTCGGTGCCTTCGGCGCCCTTTCTGCCGATGACGATGATGGCTGCGTCGTCATAATCGCCCACGTTTGCCATCTGCTGCTGATAGAACTCGATGCTGTTCTCGTTGTAGCCTGCGCCGCCCCAGGAACCGGTGGTCGAACCACGGGGGATGGCATAGCCGGCGATCGTGTACGCAGTCGTGGGGAGCGCGTCCCAGATGGTCGGGTTGACCTCGATGTCTTCCGCCGCCAGCGCGTCCTTCAGGTTGATGGAGACGTCTTCGCTGACCCTGGTGCTGGCGCCGCCGTCCGTCCTGACGGGGTTCTTGGCGCCGTTGCCGAAGGTAGAGACCTTGAGCCCCTTGCCCAAAGGCAGGGCGTTGTTCTGGTTATACAACAGGGCCGCGCCTTCGCGCATCTCGTCTTCGTTCTGCTTTTGCAGGAAGGCGATCATCTCTTTCAGGTTTTCCTCTTTGGTGAGGTCGCCGAAAGTCGACTTGTAGTACTCGAGGTCGGCATCGGGATCGACGTCGTCGTTGACGAACTCGCTGTCTTTCAGGCCGAGCGCGTCGTTGATGGTCGATGCGTACGTGTTGCAGATGCTGGTGGCGATCAGCACGATCACCAGCAGGACCGCAAACAGCGCCGTCAGGCCTTCCCAAAGTTTTGTGTGCTTTGATACTGTCCGCATACAGTCCTCCATGAAAATTTTTTATTTGTTAATTTTTACGCGCTTTCCGTTTCTTCGTACTGCATGCTGTAGATGCTTCCAAATCACTTGAAAATGCGCAAAAAATATCAAATCGAACGGATGTTCCGGGAAAGGAGCGGGGCGGCGCCTGCCGGAAGGGAAAAAACGCCCGTTTGCCTTCCGCTGCGGCGGTTTTTTTCCTCCGCTGCGGCGGCCGTTTTCCCCGTCACCGCGACTATCATAGCACAAATTTTGAATTTTTCACATTTTTGGCAAATTCCGCACAAAATCGGCACGATATACAAACAGGGCGGAAGCAAACGCCTCCGCCCCGTGAAAAATGAGCGCAAATGTATTACGATGCCAGCGGTATGAGCACGCTGAGGCGGAAGAAGCCGTCTTCCGCCGAGAACACGGCGTTGCCGCCGTACTTTTGGGCGATGTAGCGGATGCTGCGCACGCCGATGCCGTGGTTCTGCCTGTCTGCCTTGGTGGTGACGGGCAGCCCCTCTTCAAAGCGGACGGGGCGGGAGCAGTAGTTTTCCACCCGCATGCGCAAAAGCCCGTCTTTGGCGCCGATATTCAAAAACACGATGCGCTTTTGCGGGTCCCCTTCCTGCGCGCAGCTTTCGATGGCGTTATCCAGGGCGTTGCCGAGAAGCGACCACACGTCGGAAGGCTGCATCGCTTCCAGCCCGGCGCCGTCTGCCATATAGGTGAAGGCGATGCCGTGCTTTTCGCAGGAGAGCGACTTTTGGGTGAGGACGCTGTCTAAGGCGTCGTTGCCCGTCTTGGCGACGTTTTCATAGAAGAGGACGGCCTCTTCCACGTCTTTGAGCTGTTCGACGCCGCCGCCTTCGGCGCGGATCTGGGCGAGGCGGTGCTTTAAGTCGTGGCACTTCATGTTGACCAGCTCGATGGTCTCGCGCGAGAGGCGGTACTGCTCCTGCTCCGCCTGCAAGAGCGCTTCGGTGCGCAGCTTTTCCTTTTCGAGTTTTCCCGCGCGGAAAGAGCTGTACTGCAAGAGGAGGGCGAGGATGTCGGAAAAGGTCATGCTGACGCGCAGCATGACGCCGTCGGCGCTGTCGCCGGGGAAATAATTGGCGATCTTGACCAGGATATCCACCAGCAGCACCACGCCCACGGTGAGCAGCATCATCCACACGCGGTTGATGTTGATGTCTTCATCCTTGCCGCTGCGGCGGGCAAAACACAGCCAGCCGAGGGGGAAGAGGACGGCGGCCAGAGAAAGTCGGTCAGGATGCGGTACTCCGCCGCCCAGGGGAGCAGTGCGCGCACCACGATGGCGACGTTGACGGAGATATTCTGCAATGCGTAGGCGCCGATGCAGTTGAAGGCGACTTTTTTGAAGGAATACCCCGAGCAGAATTTATGCAGGAGGATGGACAGCGCGAACACGGGAATGGTGATGTACGACCCCAAATGCAGCCACTGTTCGGGGAAGAAGAAGGCGACGGCGATGTACAAGGCCGCCGACAGAGGCGCCCGCCAGGCAAAGCCGCGGCGGCGCTTGTACGGGAGCATGAACAGGAGCTCGGCGATGAAGATCTCGGTAGCGAACACCACCCGCGCAGGGCCGCCCATGCTGATGTTGTGCAAATACCAATCGACAAAGGCGTCCATTTCAATTGCCTCCCGTGAACAGAGTGAGCGCGTCTAAAAAGCTCTGTTTTTTGGTGCGGCTGAGGGGCAGTTCTTCCCCGCCGACGCTGACGCTGTCACGGCGGATGCGGGTGACGCGGGCGAGGTTGACGAGGAAGGAAGTGGAACAGCGGGCGAAGTTATAGTCTTTGAACGACGCTTCCGCCTCCGCCATCGACATGCGCACGCGGAAATTCCCCCGCGCCGTGTGGAAGGTGACGTAGTGCTTGTCGCTTTCGGCGTAATAGATCTCGCCCCGCTCGAGAACGACCTGGCCTTCCTGCGTGTCTAACCGCACGCTCGCCGCCCGCCTGCGGGCGCAGGTGTGGAGGATCTTTTTGAGCTTGAGCGAAAAGCTCGGCCACGCCAGGGGCTTGACGATAAAGTCGGTGGCGTCTACCTCGTAGCCGTTGATGGCGTACTGGGCGAGGTTGGTGATGAACACCAGCACGGCGCTGCCGTCTACGCGGCGCAGCTTTTTGGCGGCGTCCAGCCCGTTGAGGTTGGGCATTTCGATATCCATGAACACCACGTCGGCGCTGCCGTCGTAGTCGCAGATGAAGGCAAACCCGTCGGCAAAGGTGCGGACGGTAAACTGCACCCCCGCCTCTTTGCCGTAGCGCGCCAGCATAGACGTGAGGGCGCGCACGCTCCCCTCGTCGTCTTCCACGATATCGATATTGAACGTCTCTTCCATCCACTCCCTCCTATATACGGCGCAAGGAAGCGGGCTTCTCATTGCCTGCGGCAATGAGAAGGGGCTTGCCCCTTGCAAAATTTCTGAATCTATTATAAGAGAAGAAGCGGCAAATTTCAAGTGCTTTCGACAAAAAAGCGCAAAAAGCGGGCGAATTTGTGTATCGTTCAAAAAAAATATGAAAAGAGGGCAACCCCGCCAAAAATATGCGGGTTTCTTGCCCGTTTGCTTGCCTAATCGCGCCGCATATGCTATAATTTTTGTAACTATCATAATACAGCGGAAATACGATGGGAGAGAAAGCAGCGCGGCGCCGCCCGCGCCTGAAGCGGAAGAAAATGCAGACTGTTTACCTGAGAATAAAATACTGCCTCGACTTTGTGCTGGCGCTTTTGGCACTGCTGGTGCTGTGGCCGCTGATGGCGGTCATCGCCGTGTGCATCAACGCCGAAGACGGCGGCAAGGTGCTCGTCCGCCAGCGCCGCACGGGGCTGGGCGGGAAAAAGTTCACCTGTTACAAATTCCGCTCGATGAAGAGCGACTGCGTCCCCTACGACAAGCACAAGCGGGTGATCGAAGACGACGACAAAAACCTGACCAAAGTGGGCAGGTTTCTCCGCAAGTACAAGTTAGACGAGCTGCCGCAGCTTGTGAACATCCTCAAAGGGGACATGTGCTTCATCGGCCCCCGCCCCCTGCTGCCCGACTTCGACCGCGACTACGAAGACTGGGAGATGGTCAAGTTCGAAGTGCGCCCGGGGCTTACCGGCCTGGGGCAGATCTACGGCAACGGAAATCTGCACATCTTCGAGCGCAAGTATTATGACGCCTATTACGCCATGCACTTTTCGCCGCGGATGGATATAAAGATCTTGTTCCGCACCGTGGGCGTCGTCTTCAAGGGCGAAAAGCGCTATCTGCGCCGCCCCACACAGGAAGAGATGCGCGCCCTGAAGCTGGAAGTGACGCGCTCGTATACCGTGCGCCCGGAAACGCGGGCACAGCTGCGCCCCTCTACCGACCGCTGATGGGGCGCTTTGTTTTGCGCCGCACGGAAAGCGGCAGGGAGAAGATCGCGCAGGTGCTGGGGGATGCGTCGCTGGGCGGCGTGCGCTCGTGCATCTTAAACTACATGCGCTTCGCCCCCAAAGAGCGGTTCTGCTTTGATTTTTTTGTGTATGAAGGAAGCGGCGGCGCCGATCTTATTTGTGAAGGAAGCGGCGCACCGGCGGACGGAAAAAGCCCGCAAAACGGCGGCGCAAACGGAAACGCGGGCAAAGGCGGCTGTTTGCAAGGAAGCGGCGGCGCCGAAACGGCCGCAGGGCGCATTCCCGGCGATTTTGCCGAAGAGGTGCGCGCCATCGACCCGGAAGCGAAGGTATTTTCCTTCCCCCGCATCGACAGGCACCCGCTCGCCGCCATGCGCGCTTTGCGGCGCGCCTTCCGCGACGGCGGGTATGCGGCGGTGCATGCGCATATGACGACGCTTTCCGCCCTCGTGCTGCCGGCGGCCAAGGCCGCGGGCGTGCCCGTGCGCATCTGCCACGCGCACAGCAGCTTCGACAGGCAGTCTGACCACTGTTTCGCCAAGGCAGCGCTGCGCCCCTTTGCGGCGATCTTCGCCACCCACCGCATGGCCTGCGGGAAGCTGGCGGCAGAGAGTCTGTACCGAAAAAAGGCGGACGAGGCGTTTATTTTACCCAACGCCGTAGACCTTTCGCGCTTTGCCTGCGCGGCCCCCGCAATTCTTCCGCAGGACTTTTCCCCCGCAGCGCTGCCGCAGGGCTCTGCCTCCGCAGCCCCCGCGCAAGGTTTGCCCCCCGCACTGCCGCAAAACATACGGCTGCTGCTGTTCGCAGGGCGCTTCGTTCCCCAAAAGAATCTGTTCTTTTTGTTAGACGCCTTTGCGGCGGCGCTGCCCCTGCGCCCCATGGCGCTCGCCCTCCTCGGCGACGGCCCGCAGAAAGAGGCGCTGCGCGCCCATGCAAAGATGCGCGGCATCGAAAAGAGCGTATTGTTTTTGCCCCCGCAGGACCCCGCCCCGTGGTATGCTGCCGCCGACGCGCTGGTACTCCCCTCCCTGTACGAGGGGATGCCCGTGGTGGCGGCGGAAGCGCAGGCGGCGGGGATCGCCTGCCTGTTTTCGGACAAGGTGACGCGCGAGGCGGACATCTGCGGCGGGGCAAAATTCCTTCCCCTCGACACCGAAATTTGGGCGCAGGCGATGGCGGGCGGCCTTCCGCCCAAGGCGGACAACGCCGCCAAACTTGCCGCCGCGCATTTCGATATCCGCACGGAGGCCGCGCGCCTGACTGACTTTTACGCCGCCGCCCTCGCAGAGGCGCTCCGCTGAACCCGCAAAGGGTTTGGCGATCCGCAAACGCCCGCAAGGCATACCGTGCCCGCAGCCGCCGGAGAGGCGCCCGCAGGGCACACGGAAGAAGGGCGGCCGCATACGGAGAAAAAAATATATGGAACGAATACAACACCCCACCCTGCGCAAAGTGCGCCAGCAGAGCTTTCTGCTGGGGCTTTTGGTGCGCAGGAACATCAAAAACCAATACTACCGCTCCTTTATCGGCGTTCTGTGGACGGTGCTCAACCCCCTTTTGAACATGCTGGTGATGTGGTTCGTGTTCTCGAACATCTTCGGCAGGGATATGGTCAGCAACCTGCCCTACCCGCTGTACCTGCTTTCGGGCAACATCATCTTCGCCGTCATGCGCGGCTCTACCAGCTCGTCGCTGACCTGCCTGGTCGGCCAGCGAGACATGCTGCAGAAGACGCGCGTCTCCATCACCCTGTTCCCCACCGCCAACGTGCTTTCGGCGCTGGTGACCTTCGGGTTTTCGTTCATCGCCCTGCTGCTGGTGGCGATCATCCTCGCCTGTACGGGGCAGTTCACCTTTCACTGGCAGATACTGCTTGTGATCGTGCTGCTGCCGGCGCTGACCTTGTTTTCGCTGGGGCTTTCGTACTTTTTGGGGGCGCTGTATGTGTTTTTCCGCGACCTCATGCACCTGTACGGCGTGCTGCTGACGCTATGGACGTACCTGACGCCCCTCTTTTACACCGTTGACAGGCTGGACGAGCGGGTGGGAAAGATCATCGCCTACAACCCGATGTACCACTACGTCAGCTACTTCCGAGACGCGCTTTCGGGCGCGGTGCCGGGGGCGCGCGAGCTTTTGATCTGCTACGCCTTCGGCGTGGGCGCCTTTTTGCTGGGCTACGCCTTTTTATACGCCGTGCGCAACCGCATCGCCGCGAACTTATAGGAGGCCGCCATGGAACAAAAGACAAACGGCATCCCCGCACAGAGAGCGGCCGCCGCAGGCGGTATGGATGCGAAGAAAATAGAAACCGCCCCGCAGGGAGCGCCCGCGCAGGCCGCCCCGCAGGATGTTCGGCAGGCGGCGCAGGCGCAAAGCCGCGGCCCCGTCATGCGCTTTGCTTCCCGCATCCTTCCCGAATGCCTCAAAAAACCGCTGCGCAAGCTGCGCGATTCCGCCGCCGCCCGCAGGGCGGCGAAAGAAAAGCCGCCCATGCCCGAGGGTGTGGTGTTGGAAGCCTCGCACGTTACCATGAAGTTCACCAAATACGAGGTGGGCGTCAACTCCCTCAAAGAGTGGGTGGTGCGGGCGCTGAAGGGAGATTTGAAGCGCGAAAAGTTCGTCTGCCTCAAAGATATCAGCTTTCAGGTGCACAAGGGGGAGGCGGTGGCGCTCATCGGCCGCAACGGCGTGGGCAAGAGCACCCTTTTGAAGATCGTTTCCGGCATCATGGAGCCGACGGAGGGCTATGCGCGCTTTGACGGGCGCATCTCTCCCCTGCTGCGGCTGGGCGCGGGGTTCGACGGCAACGCCACGGGGATGGAGAACATCTTCCTCAACGCCGCCATCATGGGCTACACCAAAGAAGAGATCGAGGCAAAACTTCCGGACATACTCGACTTTGCCGAACTGGGCGACTTTATCTACTCGCCCGTAAAGACGTATTCTTCTGGTATGATGGCGCGCCTCGGCTTTTCCATCGCCATCAACATGGAATCGGAGATCATGCTCATCGACGAGATCCTCTCCGTCGGCGACGCCGCCTTTTCCAAAAAGTGCACGGCGCGCCTGACGGAACTGCGCAAAAAGGGGCTGACCTTCCTCATCGTCTCGCACGGGGGCATCGTGCGCAAGCTGTGCGACCGCGCCATCTGGATCGAGCGGGGCAGAGTGGTGATGGACGGAAAGGCTTCGGACGTGTTCGACTGTTACAGCGCCTACATGACCGACCCTTCGCACGCGCAGCTCTCCTTTATCCAGGCGCCGCAAGAGATCTCCGCGGCGGCTTCGAAAAAATAAACGGAGCGGCGGCTTCCAAAACATAAAAAACAAAACCTTCGGAGGAAAAACATATGCACTATGACTATCTGCTGGTGGGCGCGGGGCTGTTCAACGCCGTGTTCTGCGAACATGCGCTGCGCGCGGGCAAGAGCTGCCTGGTCGTCGAGCGGCGGAGCCACATCGCCGGCAACATCTACACGGAGCAGGTGGAGGGCATCGACGTGCACGTGTACGGCGCGCACATCTTCCACACATCCGACGAGGCGGTGTGGGAATACGTCAACCGCTTTGCCGGGTTCAACGGGTTTATCAACCGCGTCAAGGCAAACTACAAGGGCACCATCTACAGCATGCCCTTCAATATGTATACCTTTGAAAAGCTGTGGGGCGTGAAGACTGCCGAAGAGGCGCAGGCGATCATCGAACGGCAGCGCGCCGAGCTTGGCGGCAAACAGCCGCAAAACCTCGAGGAGCAGGCCATCAGCCTGGTCGGGCGCGACGTGTACGAGACGCTCGTCAAGGGCTATACCGAAAAACAGTGGGGGCGCAGCTGCAAAGACCTGCCCGCCTTCATCATCCGCAGGCTCCCCTTGCGCTTTACCTACGACGACAACTACTTCAACGACAAGTACCAGGGCATCCCCACCGAGGGCTACACCAAGATGGCGGAAAAGATGTTCGCGGGGGCGAAGATCGTTCTGAATACCGACTACGCCGACTTCATCAAAGATACCAAAGACACCTTCGGCAAGACGGTGTACACCGGCCGCGCCGACGAATTCTTCGGCTACAAGCTCGGCAAGCTCGACTACCGCACCGTGCGCTTTGAGACGGAAGTTTTGGACATGCCCGACTACCAGGGCAACGCCGTCATCAACTACACAGAATACGAGGTGCCCTACACGCGCATCATCGAGCACAAGCACTTCAACTTCGGCAAGCAGCCCAAGACCATCATCTCGCGCGAATACCCCGCCGAGTACGCCGAGGGCATGGAGGCGTATTACCCCGTCAACGACGAAAAGAACACCGCCCTCAACGAGCGCTACAACGCCTTAAAGGCGGAGCGGCCGGACGTCATCTTCGGCGGCAGACTGGGCGAATATAAGTATTACGACATGGACAAGGTCATCGCCAGCGCCTTTGCCCTGTGCGAAAAAGAGGGCTTGCGCTGAATTTGCCACAAATATTTCATCATCAAACGGCGAGGGCAAGAAGATCTGCCCTCGTTTTTTTATTACGCGCACCTGCACGCCCACATCTGTACCGCCCGCACCTGTACCGCCCGCACCTGTACCGCCCATATCTGTACGCCCGCACCTGTACGCCCGCACCTATACGCCCGCACCTGTATCGCCTGCGTCTGCTCACCCGTACCTGCTCGCCCGCACCTGTACGCCAATGATCGGAGCCTTTCAAACGCCCCTCCCCTGCCGGGTGAAATTTCATCTTTCATTTTTATAAAGTGATTGACTTTTATGGCGAATGGCGTTATACTATATTCAGAAACATAATAGAGAAAAATGGAAATATGCAAGCGATCAAGATCCAAGACGCAGCCGCTTACCTGAACGCCCTGTTCGAGCAGCCGCGGGAATGGCGCGAACTGCCCGCCTTGCGGCGGCGGATAGGATATGACCTCACCCCCGCGCAGCAGCAGGCGATAAAGCCGCAGGCGAGGGCGCTCGCCCAGCGGCCAAGCATACTTTCGGCGCTGTTTTCGCTCTGCGCCCATAAAAAGCGCGCAGAACAGACAGAGGTACAATACACGAGCATTATAACCGTCGACGCGGGCGATACGGCTGCCGCCGAGGCGCTGCAGGCGCTGTTTCAAAAAGTGGTCTTTGCCGAAGCGATATACGTTGACCGCAGCGAATGGGTCGCCTGGTGCAGCAAACCGACGCAACTGAGCATGAATATTGTACAAAGCGCCGCCGAAGACGGCGGCCTCGGCTCGCTGCTGGCGGAGCTGCACTTTTGCGAACGCGCGCCCGCGGAGGCGGAACACGGCCTGTACGAGCTGCACGCACCCGCGAACTTCCCCCAAGACGCGCGCATTTTGCCCCTCGCTGCCGATGCGCGGGCGAACTGCCTGGACCTTTCGGCGCTTTCTCTGCAAGAGTGCCTGCAAAGCCCCGCCGTGGGCGCGGTATGCGCGGCAAAAGAGAGGGTGTGCCTGCTGATAGACAGAACAGACCCGTCGCAAAAGACGCTGTACTGGAAATAGCCGATATAAAAAAAGAGCCGCAGGGGCTCTTTTTTTGATGTCTTTTTTGTATTTTTGTCTTTTTTCGGCCCGCCGCGTCGTTATATCCCCGTCATTTTTTGATGGGGATGGTCATATCCAGGCTGAAGATATGATTTTTGCAGGAGACGGACATGACCCCGCCGTAGCTTTCCGCCGTGCGGCGCATGCTGATCATGCCGAAGCCGTGGTTGGCGGCGTCTGCCTTGGTGGTGCGGGGCAGGCCGTCGGCGCCGATGGCGGGTTCCTGCGCGGTATAGTTTTCCACATGGATGGTGAGCAGCCGCCCGCGCGCCGCCACCGCGAGGTTGATGAGCCGCCTGCTTTCGTCCTCTACCTGCTGCGAGGCGGCGATGGCGTTATCCAGCGCGTTGCCGAACAGTGAATAGATATCCACCGCCGACATGAAGGAGAGCTTTTCGCCGTCTGCCATATAAAAGAAGCGGATGCCGTACTTTTCGCACAAGAGGACTTTGTTCTTGATGATGAGGTCGAGCGGCTTGCAGCCCGTCTGCACCACCGCGTCATAGATGTTGGCGGCATTTTCCACGTCTTGCAGGGCGCGCGCCTGTTCCTCGCCATGCATATCGCGCAGGGCGAGGAGGCGGTGCTTCAAGTCGTGGCATTTGATGTTGATCATCTCCATGGCGCTGCGGTCCAGCTCGTACTGGCGCTCTTCGCCGGCGCGCAGCTGGTCCAATATGGCGTTTTCGCGCCGCAGCCTGCCCCGCTCGGAGAGGCCGAACAGCATGCACAGCAGCAGGATATCGAAGCTGACGAACATTACCTGCCAGGCGACGAAGTCGGCGCTTTCCGCCGAGCGGCGGTCCAGCTGGATGACATAGATGACGATGCTGAGGATGACGGAGACGATGACCAGGGGATAGCGCTCGCGGGCGAAGTCGGCGTCGGCATGCTTCAATTCTCGGAAACAGAAGAAGAACATCACCGCCTGCAGCGCCAGATACACCGCCGCCTGCGGAATCGCATAGGGCAGCTGCACCAACAGCGGATCCCAGCCGCCCAAGCCCGCCACCAGCGCCGCGGCGGAATAGGAGAGGTTCTGCGTGGCTGCCGCAGCCGAGGCGCGGAACAGCCCGTCCCAAAGCTCTACGCGGTAGCACAGGGGGATGAGCGTCAGCGAGAGCAAGAAGGCGCACAAATACCGTATCACGGGGAAATAGCGCTCGAACAGCAGCCCCAGCCCCACAGCCAGCGCCAGATACAGCAGGCAGACGACGACAACGCGCAAGGGGAACAGGCGGCGGCGCTTGAGCCCGACGGTGAACAGCGCCAGCGCGATGAGCACTTCCGCCGCGTGCAGCAGGTAGCCGAAGATATCTCCGTTGAGAAAGTCTGCCATCTATACCCCTCCCCTCTGCAGATAGGCGTTGAGCGCCAGCAAAAACTCCTTTTTGCGGCGGCGGCTGATCTGGATGGCGTCGCCGCCCACGGCCGCCTCGCTGCCGTCGATGCCCTTCACATGCCGCAGGTTGACCAGATAACAGTTGCTGCAGCGGAAAAACCCTTCGCCGGCGAGGGCGTCTTCCAGCTCTTTCATCTTACCCAGGCACTGCCATGTTTCGCCGCCCGCCAAGTGGTAGATGAGATAATGATCGAGCACTTCCACATACCAAAGATCTTGCAGGGAAATGCGGCGGACGCGGTCTCCGCTGCCGATGCTCAGCCGCTTTTTGCCGCTCAGTTCCGCCTTTTGCTTCACCTTGTCCATGAGCACGGCGAAGGGAAAGTACTCCACGGGCTTGAGCATGTAGCCGATGGCGCCCGCCTCGTAGCCCTTGACGGCGTACTGCGCCATGCCGGTGACGAAGACGAGCGGCACCTCGGCGTCGCGCTCGCGCAGCTTGAAGGCGCAGTCCATGCCGTTCATGTGCGGCATTTCGATATCCATGAACACGGCGTCGTAACGGGGCTGATAGTCGCTGACAAAATCAAGCCCCGAAGGGAAGACCTCGGCCGCGACCTCTTCGCCCCGCTCGGCGGCGTAGCGCTGCAAAAAGCCGCGCAGCACCTCCGCGTGGGCGGGCTCGTCTTCTACGATGGCGATGTTGAGCATGTGCTTTCCTCCTTATTTTGCCGAACAAGGGAGTTGCTTTTTGCTGCGCAAAAAGCAACGGGGATCCCCGTTGCCGAGCCGAAGCGCTCTCCCCCGAGGGCTTCGGCCCGGCTGTCATTCTATTGTACGGGAAAGAAACGACCCGTATTTTATCCTTATAGTATACCATCCGCCGACGCAAAAGGCAACCGTTTGCCGCCGGCTGTTCTTGGCAGCCCCCCACGGCGCGCGGCTTTGCCTGTAAGCATGCAGGGGCGCTCCGCAAAATTGCGGAGCGCCCCCTTTTCAGGAAGAATGCTTGAGCCGGTGAACTTAATCGACCGTGAGTACGATCTGCGTAAGGACGAGATCGGTATAGGCGATGGCGTCGCCGTAGGCTGCCAGCTGCGGGCAGAACACCTTCAAGGCGATCTCGTGCAGGCCGTCGGCATTGACGGTGGAAGTATATACCGTGCCGTCTGCCGCCGTCAGCACATAGACGCCGCCCGTAAATTCATACGTGCCCGTGATCGAAGTGATGGCGGCCGCCGCCGTAGGCTCCGAGAAGATGGTGAAGTTTCCTTCCGCATCGCAGGAGCAGCTGCATCCCGCAGAGACAGCCCCGCCGAACCAGACAGCCGTGCCGCCGAAGGAAGGGATATCCGCCCACGGCTCGCCGTCTACGGTGAAGTCTTCATCGGTAAAGGAGAAGCGCAGGTTGCCCGCGCCGCGCGAGCCGAGGTCGAGGTGGTACACGAACGAGAAGGTCTTGCTCGCATCGTCGAACTGCGAGCGTACGACGGTGCTGCCCGCATCGGCAAACGAGAAGGTCCAGCCCTGCCCTTCGGTGAAGGTGTAGGTGCCGCCGGTGACGCCGGAAATGCGGCCGGCGTTGACGGTGAACTCGCCGTCGTTGCCCTGCAGCTCTACGTCGTAGTCGACGCCGAGAAGGGAAATATTGCCGCCGAAATTGACATCGTACACGGTATCGTCGCCGATGACGGCGGGCGCCTTGGGCTTTACGCCGTTGACGATGACGACGGCGGTATAGATGAGGAAGCCGACGATGACGGCGCAGAGGGCGATGGCCAGTGCCGCCATGATCTTATTTTTTAAGGATAAACTCTTCATATCATTCACCTTCTTTATCCCAGGCAAAGAATGCCGAAATCATGCCGAACACCAGCATGCCGATGAAGGCGACGGTGGTGGCGACCATGGCGCCCGTGATGGGGTCGGAAGCGATGCCGTAGAACTGGTGGGCGTAGTACATGAAGCGGGAGAGCAGGAACACGCCCACGGCGGAGCCTAAGAATGCCATGGTGAGGATGGGCCCGGCGCGGAAGAAGTCTTTGACGCAGAATACGATGCCGCAGACGATGCCGAGCGCCAAAAGCACGTCTACCGCGGGGACAAAGCCGTAACTGTCTTGCCCGGCGACGGTATAGGCGATCAGCCCGACGACGGCGCAGAGGATGGTGAGAACTTGCAGGTAAAAGCCTGCGCCCTTTTTAGAGAGAATGTTTTTCATTGCCTATTCCTCCTCTACTTTGACTTTTGCGTTCTTGCCGCGGCAGTCGTAGGTGGCGATGCAGCCGACGATGCCGAGGGCGACGAGGCAGCCGAGGACGACGTTGACGTTGACCAGCGCCGTCTTCCACCAAGGGGTGACGGGCACGATCTGCGTATCGGCGGAGATGCCGTTCATCGCCTTGCTGTTGACGTAAACATACAGGATGCGGTGGCAGGCCTGGCGCACGGCGGCGAACAGGGTGCTGTCTGCCAGCAGCGCCTCTTTATTGAGCTCGTCGTTGCGCTCGTTGCCGGGCAGCAGCATCAGTTTATCGGTGCCGAGGGCGATGGATCTGCCGCACATGTACGGCTCTAAGGCGTTGTCGGTGATGGTGTAGCCGTCAAAGCCCCACTCGCTGCGGAGGACGTCGTTCTGCAGGGCGGTATTGATACCCATCCAGCGGCAGCCGACGCGGTTGAGGGAAGTCATCACGTTTTTGGCCTTGGCGACGGCGACTGCGCCTTCAAAGCCGCGCAGGCTGTTTTCGCGCCCCGCCTGCTCGTTGGTGTACACGGCAAAGCCGTAGCGGTCGGTCTCCTGATCGTTGAAGGCGAAGTGCTTGGGTCCGCAGATGACGCCGTTCGACTGCACGCCCGCGGTGATCTGCGCGCCCATGATGTAGGTCATTTGCGAATCTTCCGAGAAGTATTCGAAGTTGCGGCCGGAATAGGGATGCCTGTGGATATTCAGGCCGGGGCCCCACAGGGTGGTCATGCCGGTATAGAAGCAGTCTTCGCTCATCACCTCGCCCAAATCGTAGACGAGCTGCTGATTGAAGGTGGCGGCCTCTACCGTTTCGGAAGGATACATGCGCGGCTCGATGGCGCTGTACTTGGTTTCCCCTTCGATGACGGTGCTGCCCGTATCCAGCGAAGAGGGATAGCCGACGCAGGGGCCGGAGCCGACGCCGTCGTTGTCGTTGGTGCCGGGGAAGTTGAGGCCGAGCACGGGGTCGATGGCGCCGAAGTTTTTGCCCACCATGGCGATCATCTCTTCCACCATCAGCTGGTTCAGGATATCTTCCCACACCTCGTCGTCGTACGATTTGCCTTTTGCCATGAGGATGTTGAAGGCGGTGTCTGCGCCGTAGGTGTAGGAATCGCCCACCGGCTCGCCCTTCTGATAATCGGAAAGGAAGGCGATCTGGTCGATCATCTCTTCGGTGGCGGTGACCGCCTTCAGCCCCTCCGTCCAGGTGCCGCTCCAGTCGGAACGGGACAGATAGGTGGTGGTGCCTTCGCCCACGAGGTCGTTCAGGTCTGCCTCGTCCAGGCGGTTCGTATAAGCGGTCTCGGTATTGTTGTGGAAGAGGCCGTTTTCGGTGGTGAAGCCCGCTTCCGTAAATTCATATTCGCCGAGGGTGCGGAAGGCGTCGTTTTCCCAGACGCGCGCCAGATCTTTATCCCCTGCGACGTCTGCGCCCTTGGCGGCCAGCACGTTGTTGAGGGCGTCGTGCGCGCTCTCGCCTACGGCGAAATAATAGCTGCCCTCGTCCAGGATCCAGGTCTTGGCCTTGTTATAGTCCCAGCTGGCGATGTTGTACAGGTCCATCTTCAGCGTCACTTCCGCCGATGCGCCCGGCTGCAGGATGCCCGTCTTGCCGAAGTTGACCAGCTGGATGGCAGATTTTTCCACGCCGTTCTCTTTGTCGTACTCCGTGTACGGCGACTGCACGTACAGCTGCACCACTTCTTTGCCCGCCACGTCGCCTTCGTTGGTGACGCGCACGGTGGCGGTGACCACGTCGTTTTCCACCGTCAGGCCTGTAAGCTCCTGCGAGAAATCGGTGTACGAGAGGCCGTAGCCGAAGGGATAGTCTACCTCTTCGTCGTAATTCCAGTTGCCGCTGCTTGCGAACACGCCCGCGGAAGAGGCGGCGTTGCCCTGCCCGAGCACGCAGTCTTCATAGCGCGTTTCATAATACTTATAGCCGACGTAGATGCCCTCGCTGAACACCGTGTACTTGGTGCCGCCCGCGCCGATGCCGATGGAGGTAGCGGCAGCGGAGACGGCGTCCGCATTGGCATAGGCGACCGTGCCCGCCGACTGGTACGCCGCCGAAGAGCGGGAGCTCGCCGCGTAGGTATCGATGAGCTTGCCCGACGGGCTGACCTCGCCCGCCAAGATCTTGCCCACCGATTTTGTGCCGAGGGCGCCCAGGCCCCCGATCTGCAGGATGGCGCCCACGCCCGCGTCCTCTTTGAGGGCGTGGATGGCGATGGGCGAGGGCGAATTGATGATGACCACGACCTTGCTGCACGCCTCTTTGGCGGCGTTCACCAGGTCAAGCTCGGTCTGCGTCAGTTCATAATAGCCGTCGGGCGCGTCGCCGCCTTCGCCCGTCACGCGGGAAAGGACGACGATACCCGCATCCGCATAGCCGGATACGCTGCCCATAGGCAGCTGGTCGGGCGCAACTTCGGCGGAAGGATCTGCGTTATAGGCGATGTTGCGCTGGGCGTAGAAGTTCCACATCTCGTCGTTGACGGCAAATCCCGCCTCTTCCAGCCCGCGGCGGAAAGTCCAGTTGATGTTCTGGTTGCCGAGGTTGCCGATCTGCGCGTTGCCGGAATCGCCGCCATAGACAGAGTTATAGCTCGCCCTGCCGAACAGCGTCACCCGCGCACCCGCCGCCAGCGGCAGTGCGCTGTTTTCGTTTTTGAGAAGGACGGTGCCTTCGTCGGTCACCTGTTCGATGATATCCAGCTTTTGCTGCATAAATTCGTCGATCGATCTCGTCTTCTGTTTGAAGTACCGGGTGTCCGTCTCTTCCGCCCCTTCATTCTGGACGATCTCGTACGACGACGTGCCCAAGATCTGGTTGACGTCCGCTTCCGCCTGGTACGCCAGCGCCGTCAGCCCGAGCACCACGGTGAAGATCACCGTGAATACCGTCGTGAGTCCACGACTCAGCCGTTTAAGGATCATAAAAACCTCCGTTTTGTATTTTGCGGATCGCCGCCCGATGGGATGCTGCCCCTCCGAGAGGATGCGCCCGCCCGCAGGGGGCGCCGCCCTCGCAGGAACTGCCCGCCCCCGAGGAGGATATTGCCCCGCCAAGCTGCTGCCCCCAAAGAGGAAACTTCCCCCAAAGATCGGCCGATTTTTTGAAGCGGCTTCCCGTATGAGGCGGCTGTCCGTATTTGCGGGCATATTGTAACACAAAAACAAAAAAGCGGCACAACTTTTTCGCAAGTGGCGCCTCTTCTTCGTAACTGGTCGTAAAAACAGCCGCCCGCACGCACGATGCGCCTGCGGGGCAGCTCCCTTTTGCTTTGGCTTGGGTAAAACAAAAAAATGCCGATGCCCTTCGTACAGGCGCATCGGCATTCCGTTTACAGTATAATGCGGCGATCTATTTTTGCTCTGCCCTTTTCTTTTCCTCCAAATTTTCCCTTGCGGTGGCTGTTGGCGGCAATGGACTGTAACCGCCAAAGCCCTTCATCCCGCACTCATTGAATAAAGTTCAAGTCAACTTTGTAATATATTTCTATATTTTGCGGCTCACCTGAAACAGCTCTGCCTATAACGATTTTATCAATAAGCTCAAAGCATAACGCCCGTGTAAGCGTAACATCAAACATATGCTTTTTTACTCTTGCGATAAAGTCGTCGGCATCATTTTGAACATTAGCTATTAAAGCTTCCTGCTTATCCATAGCCTCGATCTCGCCGAGTAGTTGCCGGCGCTCTGTTGAATAGCGTTCGATAAGTTTCACGCACAAATCTTCCGGCATATTCCCGGCGATCTTTTCTTCAAACGCAGTTTCTATTAGCTGGTCAAGTTTATCACAACGCCTGCGCTTTTGATCGAACTCGTTTCGATTATGCATCAACTCTTCTTCCGCCAATTTCGTTTTGCGTTCTAAATACTGTTTGCGCACTTCTGCTTCATTCAAAGTCACACAAGAAGCCATCGCTTTAATATCATCGAGCACAAATTTTTCTAGGTCCTTTGCCTTGATATAATGACTTGAACAATATGCTTTCCCTAACCGTTTATGATTGCCGCAATTAAAAGTATAAACTATACCGGTCACTTCACCGTTATGCTTTAAAGCATAATAGTCCAGTTTCATTTTTCCTCCACAATCAGCGCAAAACAGAAAACCTGAAAGTGGATGGGTATACCCTTTTCGAGTTTTTTTCCCTTGACTGACAGACTTTTCTACTTCTTTAACCCTGCGCCAAAGCTCTTTGGAAATAATAGCAGGATGCGCATTTTCTGTAACGATCCATTCTTCTTCCGGGCGATATACAGCCTTATGATTTTTAAACGAAACAGATGTCCTTCGTTGTAAAGCTAAATTGCCAATATATGCCGGATTGTCGAGAATTTTTCTTACAGAAGCATCCGTCCACAGATGGTAAGTCTTTATGGCTGCATATTTACCAAATCTTTGTGCTTTGTAATCCTGCGGCGTAGTGATATGTTCTTCGTTAAATCTTTCGGCGATCCGCGCCGGAGGCAGCCCGCTGGCTCGCATCTCAAATATGCGCTCAACATTTGGGCTTACTTCTGTATTGATCACAAATTTCCGTGAACCGTCATCACTAAACAAATAACCATACGGCGGATGCGACATATTGCTTTTGCCGCGTTTCGCATTCGCAATAAATATTTGCCGCACTTTTCGGCTTGTGTTAGCGGCATACCATTCATTAAATACATTTGTAATGGGCATCATGTCCATTGCAACGGTGTTATCACTTCCTGTATCTATGTTATCGCTGACAGCAATGAACCGAATATGATACATAGGAAAAACATAGTCGATATACTGCCCGATTTGAATGTAATTCCTACCAAAGCGCGACATATCTTTGACTAAGATCGTATTTATGATACCACTTTTAGCATCGGCAAGTAACCTTTGCACACCTTCGCGTTCAAACGTAGTGCCTGAAATTCCATCATCTACATATATATCATGTAGAATCCAGCCCTTTTCGTTGACGTATCGCACAAGTAAAGACTTTTGATTTTCGATCGATAACGACTCACCCGCACGTTCATCGTCTCGGCTCAGCCTAACGTATATACCTACTATGCAATTATTGCTTTTTATTTTCAAGGATCCCCTCCTTGATCGCATATCCCTGATTCTTGATTTGACATCATCCGAATTTCTTCTTGCGCCGCAAAAATAGCCGCCCTCATCAATACTTCATCAATTTTGTTTCCTCCCGCGAAATGACTTTTAATTATATAATTCTTGTTCCCTAAATTGATAGTTCTATGTCTCTTATTCACACCCTCATTCTCCCGCTTAAAAACACCGAAAGATGCAATGCAGCGGCATAAGTCCGTTGCGCTCCATTTCTCCAATGTTCATTTTCTTTCTTATGCCGTTTGGAATTGATATTCAGTTGTCTTTAAGAAGTCAGGAGCGCAAGAGCCGTAGTCCTTGCGCTCTCAAACTTATTGCTTATTCTGTTGTTCTTCCGGGCCATAGCGACCCCGCAAGGCTTGGTACCCTGCAACGATCAGCTCCACCTTTGTAAGGTCATGCCTTGCGAGGAACTCGTCTATCTCGTTCGCGTATTGGCGGTCGATGCTCGTTCCCCACACCTTGTTCTTTTCTTTCCGCTCGTCCTTATTCCGCTCTTCGTACTTCCTGCGACTCTTGCGAACGGGCGTATCCGGTTTACGTTCCATGCTCCACCTCTCAATTTCCCGCTATCGCGCAGATGATCGCGCCGATAAAGTTCATGACGCAGGTTCCGATAAACACAACCCCTATGAACATCGCTTTCAGCAACCCCTTTCCGATTCCTAAAACAGTCCTCATGTTACACCTCCCGTCAATCCACATAAACAAGTTCAATGAGTATCTCTTCCTCAATCAACTTTTGAATTTCCGTCTGTCTGCGGTAGTCCTCCATAAAGTTGCCCGTCCGTTTATATCTCTCATCATTGGACAGCTTAGCGTACATGGTTTCGTACAGCTCGCCTGCCTGACGGTCGATGCCGTGCAGGTATTCGGGAAGGTTTTCAATAGCCCAATACTTGCCGACATTCTCCTCTTCCAGATACTTCTTGGCGAGCGTTCCGTACTTGCCGTAGGTGTGCTTGACAGGCTTGACTGCTTCACGATAGACTCTGATCTCTTCTTCGGTCAGCCCCTCTCCCCTGTCCGCTTTTGCAATGATTTCCTGTGCGTTCATGAGTGCGCCTCCTTTTCTCTTTCTTCGTGTTAATACGAATATCACATTTTCTCCCGTTTGTCAAGGGGTTCGGAGCATTTTCCCGAAAAAATTTTTACGGGCTGAATAGCAAAGGTAAGTTCCGCATTTTTTACGTCACGAGCGCAGCGATGCCGCGAACGAGGAGCGGGGCGGCAACGAGGATACAGAAGATGACGACAAGACCGATGAGGTAGTTGAAGATCATGCGCTTGGCTTTCTCCTTCTCCTCATGTTTTTGGGCAATGGCGAAGCAAACTCCCATCACGATGCTCCACACGCCCGCCGTAGCAAGGAATACCCAAATCATATACGGGCGGTATTGCTCGAACAAATATTCGATGTAAGACGCCACTTCCTCGTACTGATCGCCGAGCTCCTGCGCGAAAGTATCGCCGCAGACCGAACAGGTATAGGTGCGGATGGTCACGCCGTCCTGCGTGGTCGAATCGGTGATCGCATAAGTGTGGCCAGTCGCCGGGATAGTCTCGATATATTCTTCTCCGCACTTGTCGCAGACAAACTTCCGCTCCCCCGCCTGCGTACAGGTCGCGGCATGAAGTACGCTGGAAGCATAGTCGTGACCCGTCGGGTAAGTCCCCGTCTCTTCCGCCTTTTCAAAGCCGCATACCTGACAGATATAGACGGTGCGGCTGCTTTCTGTACAGGAAGGCGGGCGTTCCTCCGTCACGAAATTATGCCCCAGCGGCTGCGTCTCATTGTCCTGATAGCTGTCCCCGCAGCGGCTGCAAGTGTGGAGAACATATCCCCCTTCTGCACACGTCGCGGCGACGGCTTTGGAGATATACGCATGGCCGAGAGGCGGCGTCGGCTCTCCGTTATAACTGTCTCCGCATCGCGTACAGGTATAGACGGTGCCGCCCTCCACCGTACATCCTGCGGGTCTCTGCTCCGCCACATAGTTATGCCCGAGCGGTGCCGTCAGCCCGCCCTCATAGCTCGACCCGCAGCGGGTGCAGGTATATACGGAAACGCCGCTCTCCGTACAGGTCGCCCCTTCCGTGGAAATGACATAGGTATGCCCCAGCGGCTGCGTCTCATTGGTGCGATAGCTGTCGCCGCACTTGCTGCAAGTATAGACGGTATAGCCCCGCTCCGTACAGGTGGATGAGACGATCTCGGCGACATAGCTATGCCCTGTCGCCTGCGTGGGACTGTCGGTATAACTTGCGCCGCAACGGATGCATTTATAAGTGGTATATCCATCCGTCGAACAGGAAGACGGCGTCGTCGTTGCCTTGTAGCTATGCCCCAAGGCTGCCGTAGAATTGCCTGTATAACTATAGCTGCATCTCCTGCACGAGAACACCGTATAGCCGCCCGCCGTGCAGGTGGGGTTGATGACATCCGCGTCATAGCTGTGACCCAAAGCGTCGGAATCCTCGTCCGAGTAGGTGCTGCCGCAGCGCGTACAGCGATAGACCGTCACCGACCCGCTTGTACAGGTCGGATCGCGCTCGGACGATACCGTGTAGCTATGCCCGAGCGCTTGCGTGCGATTGGTCGTATAGCTGTCTCCGCAGCGGGTACAGGTATGGCGGGTATAACCGCCCGATGTGCAGGTCGGAGAGACCGTCTTGCTCTGATAACTATGCCCCGTTGCGGGGATATCTTCGGTATAGCTATCCCCGCAGCGGGAACAGGTAAAGCGGATGGTCCCGCCCGTGGTGCAGGAAACGCCGCTCGTCGTCGAAAGATAATCATGCCCCAGCGCCGCCGTACGATCCCCGGTATAACTGTCGCCGCACTCCGTGCAGGTGTATTGGGTATAGCCGCCCGTCGTACAGGTCGGCGGCATGACCTTTGCCGTGTAGTGATGTGCGTGCGCGTTTTCCAGCGTGACGGAACTAACTGAAGTATTGCCGGCATGGTCGGTCGCGCGGAAAGTATATTCCCCTCTTTCACCCGCGGCGGAGATAACCTTCCCCGCCGTATAGCTCTTCCATGACGACGAGCCGGGCTCCCGATATTCCAGTTTTGCGACCCCGCTGCCGCTGTCTGCGGCGCGGAAGGAAAAATCTTCGCTCACGCTGCCGCCCGACGAGACGGCCTTGCCGCCGCTTTCGATCGTACCCACGGGCGCCGTGGTATCTATATTAAAATAGGAATAGAGTTCCAGCTCATACCCCCACTGCGTGTACCCCGCGCCGCCGCCGTTTTCTTTGAACACCTCTACCCGATATTCGCCGTCCGACACGCCTGCAGAAACAGACGTATTGCCGGACGCGATCAACCTGCTGCCGCGATAGAGAGATACGTCCGCCTCCAGCGACGCCGTGATCGTGACCCGCGGCGAGGTGACATACCCGCCGTTTGAAAGCGTGGCGCTGCCCGCAGTGGAACTGCCCTCCAGCGTCAGGCTCATATATTCCTTTCTGCCCGCCGAACTCCCCGTCTTCAGCCCGTAACTCGTCTCGTTGCTGATGCTTGTCGTCAGCCCGTCCGCTCCCCAGGAATTATTTTTATATGTTCCTGAAAAGGTCATGGTGTAGCGCGGCGTCGCTGCCGCGGCCGCCGTCATATCCACCCGCAAACAGAGGCAGAGGCACACCGCCGCCATGACCGCCGCCAAAATGATGCAAATTCGATTTTTCTTTACTCTGTTCATTGATGCCCTTCCTTTTCTTCAAATAAGCCTTGCGTATAATCCCCTGCTTTGACGAGAATGCAGTTGCGAAGCTCCGTACTCCCCACAAAGAACGTCTGCCCCGTCACCGCCGAGATGATCATGCGCTGCTCCTCGTCGTTGAAGCTGTCGCCCGCTTTGTAAATGTCAAGTACGTCCTTCATGTCGGGCGCGGACAGTTTGAAAATGAAGCTATACTGACTGTTCTTGATGATCGCCGAGGTCTTGCCGCGCAGTTCTTCGTTCGCATTCCAATCGGCGATATTCTGCGTGGCGGGAACGAACGAGCCGTTGTACTTGCGGATACGCTTTGACATCGAATAGAAGAAGTCGAGCGCGATGGGAAACTTCGGGTCGATATAGAGATGCGCCTCGTCCGCGATGATGAGCGTATGAAGGTTTGCCCCGCCCTTGTTCTTCTCTCTCGCGTTGATGACTTCCTGCTCGATGAATCGGAAAATGAGCAGCATCTGCGCATTCGCCACCGTATTGTTCTTATTCGCAAACAGGCTTTGAAAATCGAAGTCGATGAGGTCTGCGTCTGTCTTTAACGTGGACGGCGCGTTCCAGATGTCCGAATACCTACCCGAAACAAACTTCTGCAAATACAGTTCCGCCGTGCGCATATCCCTCTTGGTAAGCTCATCCATACTTTCCTTATTTTTGCTCTGTAATGTTTCCAAAAGGTCGGAAAACAACGGGAAGTAGTCCGCAGGGAATGCCGAGCAGTCGGTATTCTCCGTAATACCCATCCGCTCATAAGTTTCCACCACAAGGTTATTGATGAGTTCGATGACGTCCACGGGCGCATCCGCAAGTACGATCTTGAAAAACGATTCCAACATTTTCAGGTGCGTATTGAACGTGACCTTCGGATCGGCAGGCGTGCCGTCCTCCGTGAGTATTTTATAGATATGGAACGGGTTGATGCGCCCCTCCTTTGCGTTGCCCACGTCAATGATATTGCCTGCAAGGTTTCGGGTGAGCGTCAGATACTCGGCTTCGGGGTCTAATACGATCACTCTCGTGCCGTTCGCCCACTCGTTCGCGATGAGCGTTTTGAGAAAATACGACTTCCCCGAGCCCGATTTGCCGATGATCATAGCGTTGCTGTTCTGATACAGATTCCCCCTCTTCCAGAGATTGAGAATGAACGGATAGCCGTTCGTCTTATTTTCGCCGAGAAGAATACCGCCCTCGTCCAAAACACAAGTCCGCACGAACGGAAACACCGCCGCGAGGCTTGAGCTGTTGATGCCGCGCTCGTGATTTTTGAGCGTGCTTACGGGCGATACCGCCGCCGTCTTAAAGCCTTCGATCTGCAAGCCGTACAGTGTGGACGGTTTGAAGTTTTCCGTAAGCATTGCCCTACGCACCGCCTTTTTGTAATTCTCGTTTTTGAGATAGTTATAGGCGGTGACGGTCAGCGTAACGTCCAAAAGGCTTTCGTTTTCCGTCTGCAAACTATCGAGAAGCGCGTTCATGGTTTCCTGATGTGTTTCCGCGCTGTTCGCCTCGCTCGCTTTTTCCGCCACGATCTGCTTGGTTTCCATCTCGCCGATGCACTTGTCGATTCGGCGGATCGCCTTGTACTTGTCCACGGGCCGAACATGCATCACGATCTTCGTGTTGGGGATATTGAACAGTTTTGCGCCCCATGCGTTTTTGACGCGCAGAGGATAGTCTGCGACCGCAAGCACGCTCGCCTCCGTTCCGTCAATGACGTACCTGTTACCGTGGAACACCACTTCTTTCGGCTTTACCCATGCGAGCAAATCCTCATCCGCAATCTCCTTTTCCTCCCGCTCGTCAAAATTGCGAGAAAAACTGTATTTCAGAAACACAGCCGCCTCTCTTTGCCCTAACAGTTTTGTAGACAATCCGCTCTTGCCGACTTCGCCCGCGATATTGATCGCCGCACTCTCTAAATCAAGCTCGTTCCTGCCATACACTACAATATAATAGTCGGACAGATACTGCTTGCGGATGTTGTTGAGCTTGTCGATGCGGTCGATGCGTTCCTGCAAAATGCCGCGGCGGATCTCCCGCGTCTGCGGCTCTTCTTCCCGCAATGCGGAAAGACGGGCGAACAGGTCTTCCGAGAAACCGTCTAAATTCACGGGGCGGTCGATCTTGATGATGTCCGCGCTCTGATTGGCGTCGAGCAGTTTTAAGGCGTTGGCTATGTAATTGATGTCGATATTCTGCTGCACTACGTCCTCGATACCGAAGTTCTTTTGCCCGACCTTGATGACCCTTCCGAACATTCCGCCGCTGTATGCGAGCAAGCCGTTTGTTTTGATTTCTTTCAGGCCCAAAAGCGTGTCTATGTTTTCTTTCGGATTTTTCGCGTCCGCCGTATATCTCTTTTTGGCGAACAGGAATTTTACATTTTCAAAGATACAGGTATAAAAGATACCGTCGGGCGTGGGCATGAACATAACTACCGCTATCAAACCCATAACGATCGCAAACGCCCAATTCCCAGCCGTGACTGCGATGAAGATGAGCGCAAACACAAACAGCGCCACAATCACATCCGTCATGGAATAGCACTTCCATACCGTATTCTTCACTTTAATTTTTTTCGGAATGATCCTCAACTGCTTTCCCCTCCTTCTTCACTTCCTCCGTCCGGCGCGCTCGCGCTTTCGCCGCCGTCGCTGTACTTGTCGCTCTCATCTCCGCCGGACGAACCGTCGCCCGAATCGCCGCTGCTGTTTCCGTTACCGCTGTCGCCCTTCTTGCGGGAAGCGATCGCCTTGATGCCTTTCGCCGCAAGTCCTACCGTCATGGCACTTGCAATGCGCCCGCCGTAGAACGCGCTTCTCAGCCACCCGCCACCGGCACGCATATCGTCCGCCTGCCCGAATAGTCTTGCAAACAACGTCTGCCCCGCAGGGATGAGCATCGCGCCGCCCACGATCATGAAGATGGTGAACATGGCGTTGCCAAAGCTATTGACCCCGTCCAGATGCACCACATTGATGAGCGGCAGGATGAGCGCAAAGATATTGACCGCGAACACCGCGCCATAGGCGAGGATGAGTTTGGAGACGAAGAGTTCCCGCCAGTTTTTGAACCGCGCCCCATCGTCGAGCGGCAAAGTTGACATGGCGATCGGCATCGTGAAGTAAGCAAAAACGATCTCGTACACGCGCTTTGCGAGATTGAGAACGGCGATCACGAGCGCCACGCAGAGCGCGATGCCCGCTACGAGCGAGGGAAGATACAGGAACGTATTCGGGTCGACCATGCCGTTCCCCTTCCAGGACGTAGGCCAGATCCCGAACAGCGCCGTATCGTAACCGCCCAGGATCTCGCGCACCGTGAGAGACGTCACGTCCACATCCCCCGCCGAATACCCGTTCAGCCAATCACCGACGCAGGCATTGAAAATGGCGTTGGAGAGCTTGGTCGTGTTCTCCACCTGAAAGATGCGCGCCAGAAGCTGCAGCGAGCCGTTGGCGATAAGGATACCGAGGATCACGACCGCCAGCATTGCCATCGTTCCCAAAAGTGCGAGAAAGAACTTCCCCACGACCGTCGCCACACCGCGGTTGCCGGAGATCATATTCTTGATGAGCCCCGCGATCGCAAAGATACAGGTGAGCCCCACCGCCGTGATGAAAATACACCAAAAGACGGTGCCGATGGCGGAGTCGCCGACGATAAACTCGATAAGATTGACTTGCTGCCCGTGGTAGTTGACCGTGGCAATGCCCGTCATGGCGGAAAATAAGTCCATCAGCCCGTCCACAAGCTGCAACAGCCATAGAAAGAGCTGCAAGCCTATCTCCTGTAAAAATATCAGCATTTAACCTCCTCCGTTATCTGAAAATGAAAGGCGGCAAATAACACGCCGCCTTTCTGTTCAGACTCCCGTTTTTACGCGCCGACCCAAGCGGACAGACCGTTAATGAGAAGCGGTGCACCCATCGCGACGACGAATATGATGACGATGCCGATGATGAGCTGCTTCACCATGTCTTTGGCGTTGATCTTTTCTTCGTTCCTGTGCGCGATGGCGATCTTGATGCCGATGTACGCGCCCCAGATGACGACGACCGCCGCGAGTGCAATGACAATATACACCCAGAAGCTATCCATCAGGCTCTGCAATTTTGCCACGATCTCGGCAAGGTTACTGTCCAGTCCGGTTTCCGTAAGTAAGTTAAAATTCATATCTTATATCCTCCCTTTACTTTTGATTTTTCTTTTTCTTCCTTCTGATAAGAAGCCATGCCGCGGCACCGCCTGCGGCGAGTAATATAAGGATGAACAGCAACAGGACCGTCGTCCCCGTGCTTCCGCCCTCTTCTCCCCGTTCCGTCTCTTCGGGCAGCTCCTGCGGCTTGTCCTCGGGCAAGCCTTCGGGCGGTTCCCCTTCCACCGTCAGAAAAAACTCTTTGAGAAGTTCCCCCGCTCCGTCCGTGATTCGCACCGTATAGCTTCCCGAAAGGCGGGAATAGTCCACCTGCCCGTATTCGTTGACAGAAAGTTGTACCGCCGTGCCGCTTTGATCCGTCGCCGTAACCGACACATTGCCCACGGCGCTCGCGCCGCAGTCACAGACATAGCGCGCGATGAAGTACTTCTCCTCGGGCGCATCCTGTACATAGAACGCATACGCATGCGCATGGTCTTGTTCGGGCGGTTCGATATAGCCCGTATCACCGCTCGTTACATAGTCGGAGATATAGCTGTAATCGCAGACGATGCAGATATGCCGCGTATAGCCGATGCTCTCGGGCGTCGCTTCGACCAGCACGTCGAGAAACGTATGCCCTGTCGCCTCGATATAATCCATGACAGTTCGGTCCCCGCAGACGGAACAGAGGTGTTCGGTATATCCGTAGCTCACACACGTCGGCGCGATCGCCGTTTGGGTGTATGTATGCCCGAGTGCGGGCACATAGTCCATCGTTACCTCGTCGCCGCACCTTGAGCAGGTCTGCTTCGTATACCCTTCGCTCGTGCAGGTCGGAGCAAACGTCTCTTCGGCATACGCATGCCCGAGCGCTTCGCGGTAATCGTCCCGATAGCTTTCACCGCAGACCGAACAGGTATGCAGCGTGCAGCCCGCCTGCGTACAGGTGGAGTCTATCTTTTCCGAAACATACTTATGCCCGCGCTCCTCCTTGTAAGCGTCTGAATACTCATAGCCGCAGACGGTGCAAAAATGCGTCGTATACCCCTGATGCGTGCAAGTCGGCTCCACGACGACCTCTCGCATCGTGTGACCCTTCGCGGGGGTAAAGTCGTCCGTGTAGCTCTGCCCGCACTGCGAGCAGGCGTATAAGGTATAGCCCTGCTCCGTACAGGACGGCTCCACCGTCTGCACCGCGGCAAAGGTATGGTCGCAGGGTACGCTTGCAATCGCCGCAGCTTGCGGCGATACCCCTTCCGCCACGCTCCGGACAACAGCTGTCCTCTCTTCCCCTGCCGCTGGTGGATCCGCATTGCTTTCCGATGCGGCACAACCCGCCAGTGCCGCGAATGCGAGCAGGCCGCATACCGCCAGCCCTGCCAATAAAAACTTTTTCAAATCATCCCTCCTTTTATGAATTTCTTACCTTTTCCTGCAATTCGAGCAGTTTGGGGAGCGCTTCGCTCAGATATGCCGAGAGTGTGTTGAGCTTTTGGCGAACAGAAAGATCGGTGTACTCCTGCAAGAGAAGCGCGATCAGCATCTGCTTATTCTCCAACTTTGCTTCCACCAATGCCTGAGCATCCTCATCGCCGAGGACCGCCGCGGCAGAACTCACCTTCTTCCGGATCGCTTCGCGCTGCTTTGACCATGCCGCGTCGAGCTCGGCAATGTTCGGCGCACTCCCTGTTTCTTCCCGCTCCCGCTGCTCGATCGCGATGAGCTGTCTTTCTTCTTCCTCTGCCTGACTTCCGCCGCAAATATCAAACACATATTGACTCTTGTCGAACAACCGCGCTTCGCGCTTCCCAATATCCGCCTTACCCGCCGCAAAATAAATGTGTTTTAGCTCATACGACGATGTGAACCGCGTCCAGATCGGCTCATAGCCTCTCACCGAAACAATCGCGTCGCCCTTTTCGTCGCCGTTCAAACGCTCGAGCATCCCCGGCGTTATGAGCGGCTGATTGCTCGCGCCCGTATTCGAGGACGCAGGGTTTTCCGCGCTTGTATTCACCGAAAAGCTCTTGACCTTCTTCTGCCCGCAAAGTTCGGAAAACTCTTTCCTCGTCTCCGCATCGTCCGAGCCGATAAACAACTTTACATTGCAGTTGGACTTCAGAATATCCGCAACGTCTTTCCCGTACTTGGCATTCAACTGTGAAAAGCTCTGTAACACGAACAGATACCGGATACCCCTTGAACGCCCGACCGTGACCATGCCTTCGATGTTCTCCATCTTCGGAAGATTTGCAAACTCGTCCAAAATGTAATAGGCGCGGCGTTTTAAGATCGCCGTATCCGTCTGCTTCTTACGAAGATTGGTATTCGCCTTTTCGACCAGCTCCTTATAGGTCTGCGTGAGAAACAGCGTAACAAATCGGTGGCGCGTGAACCGCTCGTCCGGCACGATGACAAACAGCGCGTTCGGACTTTCGTCCATGTTCGCTATATCGATGTCGTTCTCGCTCGTCATGGAGAGAATGCCGTCGTCCGAGAGCTGCTGCATATAGCTGTTGACTTCGGAAAGATAGCTCGTCAATGTCTTGTCGCTCGTGATGAGTACCGTGTTGACAAGCCCCCTCACCTTTGAAAACTCATCCCTGCCTTCGAGCAGGTATTGCTTTAATGCCGTCGTGTCCTCAGAGCAATATTTGGTCACATTATGGTACACGTTAAAGAGCTGCAACTGCTTTTCGTCCATCTTGCCCGAAATGACATCCTCGCAGAAGGCAAGCACCAGACCGAAGATGAGGTTACGCGCACCCTCTTCCCATGTGGGCTGGTCTTTGTTTTGGACGGGACAGAGCGTATATACCAAATCCATCGCGTTCTCGAAGATCTCGTCCTTTAACTCCTGCACCCTCGTGCGCGCGTCACGGTGGGATAAGAACACCTCGCCGCAGGCGTAGTATTTGCCGTCCTCCTGTTTTAGGTCGTTCTGCAACTCTTTCACCTGACGGATACGGCGGATGAGTACCTGCATGGGATTCCATCGTGCCGACGAATACGGCTCGCGCAAATCGAGCGTAGAAATTTTGTAACCCTCACTTTCAAGTTGCTTTGCGTGCTTTTCGTACAGTTCCTTTTTCGGGTCGGCGATAATCATACTCGGCTTGCCGCGGCTTTTACCGAGAATGGCTATGTTCTGATCGACAAAGCCCGTCGTCTTGCCGCTGCCCGTCGTGCCGACGATGAGCGCGTGCAATGCGCTCGTGGAGATAATCTCCAAACCTTTCCCTTTCTTCTCCGCACCGATGACAATTTCATCGTCATGTTCAGGCATCTTCTCCCAAGTCGTGACCGTGAACTCTTTGAGCTTTTTAAGTCGCTTTATAGTCAGCCACT
>DXEW01000019.1 GCA_019114755.1 Candidatus Borkfalkia faecavium | reverse complement strand
TATATGCAGGGAAAGGACGGCTCCTATATTTTCCCCGATCCCGACATAGGCACCGCGCTTACGCAACTCGGCGTCGAAGTTGTTTCGGAAGAAACGCTGCGAGAAAAGCTGGGCGACGAAGCAGACGCCCTCTTCAACGAACCCTGCACCTACCTGTATACAGAACAGACCGTTCCCATGCAGAACGGTTTATCCGTCAGTTCCCCTATCGTCTTTGTAATCAGTGCAGCTGACAACAGACGCTTTATCGAATCGTTCCGGGGGCCGGAAATTCTTGGCGGCTCACGATGGGAAAGCTTCTTTATTTGTATATACGAAATATTATCTTGGCAATTTCTTCCCTCCGAAAAAAACAACGGCTACGACCTTGTCGCTTTGTCGGAATTTGTATTTGCCGATATTTTTTGTACAGAGCATTATTTTTCTTCTCCGGGGCAGACGGCTGCAACGCAATCAAAATACACTTTCGCACAATTTGCCCCTTATTTTGAAACGGCAACGAAGTACGAATCAGAATACGGCGATGAACTTCCTGACGATCTGCGGCTGAAAGAAGTCACCATAGATATCGGCGGCGTGGAGATCGGCACCGTTCCCCTCTCGCGCGGGAGAGAATGACCGCCCCTTCCGGCGGATTCCCAACCCGCCGCATTTTTTACAATTTTTTTACAACTTTGTGCGGACTTTTTTACATCTGTCTGCTATGATATATGCGGACGGACGGGAAAGACTCCCGATCGGGTACGACGCCCGAAAACGTCCGCGTGCAACTGCCCCTTGCACATCTTCATCGTCACCGCGGCGAAAGCATGATGCCGCCGCGGACTCCGCCGGGAGTTCCCGCCCCGACGGAGCCATCCTCCCAAAGGCGCTCCCATATTTATGGGCGCGTTCTTTTTTTGAATGTGCGCCTTTTCTGCGATTTCCGTACCCGAAATTTCCATCAAAGTATTGACAAATTTTTCAAAAAGCATTAGAATATTTAAGGTAATCAAAAAGGATAAGGAGAACAACCAACCATGAACAAGATGACGGTAAAAGACATCAAAGACTGGAAAGGCAAGCGCGTGCTCGTCCGCTGCGATTTCAACGTCCCCATGAAGGACGGCAAGATCACCGACGAGAACAGGATCATGGGCGCGCTCCCCACCATCAAGTACCTGATGGAACAGGGCGCCAAAGTCGTCCTCTGCTCGCACATGGGCAAACCCCATAACGTCTTCGACGAGAAGATCAAGCTCAACAAAAAAGAGAAGAAGGCCGTCGAGGCTCTGCCCGAGGCAGAACGCGCCGCGGCGACGGAAGAATATGCCGCCAAGGCGAAGAAGAACGACCCCGTCAAGTTCACGCTCAAACCCGTTGCAGACAGGCTCAACCAGTTGCTTGACAATAAAGTGGCCTTCGCCGCCGACACCGTCGGCCCCGACGCACAGGCCAAGGTCGCCGCGCTCAAAGAGGGCGAATGCGTCCTGCTCGAAAACACCCGCTTCACCGCCGGCGAAGAGGGGAGAGACCTCGAGTTCTGCAAAAAGCTCGCCTCTTTCTGCGATATCTACGTCAACGACGCCTTCGGCACCGCGCACCGTTCGCACGCCTCCACGGCAGCCATCGTCGAGTACGGCCTGGTCAAGACGGCCGTCTGCGGCTTCCTCATCCAGAAGGAGCTGGAAGTGATGGGCGACAGCCTCGATCACCCCGTGCATCCCTTCGTGGCGGTGCTGGGCGGGGCGAAAGTCGCCGATAAGCTCAACGTCATCTCCAACCTGCTCACCAAATGCGACACGCTGATCATCGGCGGCGGCATGGCGTACACCTTCCTCAAGGCGGAGGGGTACGAAGTGGGCAAATCGCTGGTCGACGACGAAAAGATCGGCTACTGCAAGGATATGATCCAAAAGGCGAAGGATACGGGCAAACAGCTGCTGCTGCCCGTCGATACCGTCATCACCGCGCAGTTCCCCGACCCCATCGACGCTCCCATCGAAGTGAAGACGGTCAAAGTCAGCGAGATCCCTGCCGACATGGAAGGCCTGGATATCGGCGAAGAGACGCGCAAACTGTTTGCAGACGCCATCAAGGGCGCCAAGACGGTGGTCTGGAACGGGCCGATGGGCGTGTTTGAAAATCCCATCCTCGCCAAGGGCACCATCGCCATCGCCCAGGCCATGGCGGACGCCAAAGACGCTACCACCATCATCGGCGGCGGCGACAGCGCGGCGGCAGTGCAGCAGCTCGGCTTTGCCGACAAGATGACCCACATCTCCACGGGCGGCGGCGCTTCGCTCGAGCTGATGGAAGGCAAGGTGCTGCCCGGCATCGCCTGCCTGAACGACAAAGACTGATCCCCGGCGCAGCCGGAACGGGCCCCCGCGGCCGCACGCCGCGGGGGTTTTGCCAATAAATTTTCGGAGGAATGTATTGTATCATGAGAAAAGCGATCATTGCCGGTAACTGGAAGATGAACAACACCGCGGCGCAGGGCGTCGAGCTGGTGGAAGCGCTCAAACCCCTGGTGGCGGATGCGGAGTGCGACGTCGTCGTCTGCGTTCCCTTCACCGATATCCCCGCCGTCTCCAAGGCGCTGGCAGGCAGCAACATCCGCCTGGGCGCGCAGAACGTCCACTTTGCCGAAAAGGGCGCCTACACGGGCGAGATCTCGGCAGACATGCTCAAAGAATACGGCGTGGAATACGTCATCATCGGCCACAGCGAACGCCGCCAGTACTTCGGCGAAACGGACGAAACGGTCAATAAGCGCATGCACGCGGCGCTGGCTGCGGGGCTTATCCCCATCGTCTGCATCGGCGAAAGCCTGGAAGAGCGCGAAACGGGCAAGACGGAATCCGTGCTCGACGTGCAGATCCGCGAAGGCCTGAAAGGGCTGGACGACGTCTCCAAGATCGTCATCGCCTACGAGCCCGTGTGGGCGATCGGCACGGGCAAGACGGCCACGGCCGAGCAGGCGAACGAGACCATCGGCTTCATCCGCAAAACGCTTGCCGAAGTGTTCTGCCCCGTCTGCGCCGAAAAGGTGCGCATCCAGTACGGCGGCAGCATGAACGCCAAAAACTGCAAAGAGCTGATGGCGATGCCCGAGATCGACGGCGGCCTCATCGGCGGCGCTTCGTTGAAGTCGGCAGACTTTGCGGCCATCGTGCACTATAACAAATAAACAAAAAGTCGCGCTCACGGCGCGTACATAAAAAAAGTCGCGCTCACGGGCGCGTACACGGCGGGGCGGTCGCCCCGCTTTTTTTATATTCGGAAGGGGAAAGGGGCTGTTTTTCGCGTTATCCTCCGCCGCATTCATAAACCTGCGGATGTAAAGTTGAAGTTTGCAAAAAAAGCCGACATACGGCAGAAATGGGAACAGAAGGTGACAAAAAGCGCGCCGCAAGTGCGCAAAATGTCGCAAAAAGTTGACAAAAAGCCAACTTTGCCAAAACGGGGCGCAGGCAAAAGTTGGCAAAATGTAAACTTTGGCCAATCGGGCGCGGGCGAAAGGTGGCAAAAAGTTTACAGGCGGTTGACAGAGGGTGCGCAAAGTGTCGCCAAAAGTTGACAAAATGCCAACTTTTCCCGAGCGGGCGCGGGTAAAAGTTTACAAAAAGTTACCGTCTGCGGCGGCGAAAGTCGGCAAAAAGTTGACAGTAAGTTGCCGGGCATTGCGCAAAATGTCGCCAAAAGTTGACAAAATGCCAACTTTGCCAAAACGGGGCGCAGGCAAAAGTTGGCAAAATGTAAACTTTGCCCGCGGGGGGGGGCACGGGCAAAAGTTCACAAAAAGTTACCATGGGCGCGGGCAAAAGTTCACAAAAAGTTGCCGGGCAAGGCGAACGAGAAGAAGGGTGGGAAGGAAAACAGAAAAAATGGCAGCAAAAAGGGCGCGGCAAAACAGCCGCGCCCTTTGGCGTCATTGTTTCAGGTGTCAGATGTCATTTGCTCTCCACATAGGCGCGGATGGCCTTGACGATGAACGTCTGCTCCGCTTTCGAGAGCTTGCAGAAATCGACGTAGAAATTCTGCAGCGTCTTGTTGTCGGTATAGACGTAGTTGTTCTCGTTGTCGGCTTTGCCGAGCAGATAGTCTGTAGAGGTGTTGAAGATGTTCGAGATCTCGATCACCTGTTCGAACGTGGGGCGGGAACGCCCGATCTCCCAGCTGCTGATGGTGGACTGCTTTACGCCGAGTTTGTCGGCCAATTCACACTGCGTAGTGTCGTTCTCCTTGCGGAGAGTTTTAAGGATCTTTGCAAACATACCGTATAACTCATACTCGGCGGTTAGATTTTAATATGCAAGGGCAAATTAAGGCGCCGAATTTTTCCGAAAACCGGGCGGCGGCAGGGCGGTCGGCAAGTTCCCGCGCTCCGTGCGCCAAAGCATGAAAATATTTTCATGCAAAAATTTTCTTCTTTTATATTTTAACATTATTTGTGAATTATGTCAAGAGAATATCGAAAAAAATTGCCCTTTTCATTCAAAAAATATACACCTGTCGATTATTTTGAACGCCGACAAGAACGGAGCGGTTTTTCGGGGCAAAAATATCGGCGAGGGTACAAAAATAATTGTCGGCGGCTTGCTAAAAGCGCCAAAATGTACTATAATAAGAGTCGAAAGAAATCTACGAGGTATTCTCTATGAAAAAACCTTATGCGATCGTCATCATGGACGGCTACGGCATCAACAAAGAGACCAAGGGCAACGCCATCGCCTTAGAGGGCAGCCCCAACGTCAACCGCTACCGGGCGGAGTATCCTTCCTCGCAGCTGGGCGCCAGCGGCATGAGCGTCGGCCTGCCGGAAGGGCAGATGGGCAATTCCGAGGTCGGGCACCTGAACATGGGCGCCGGCCGCATCGTCTATCAGGAACTGACCAAGATCACCAAAGAGATCCAAGACGGCGAATTTTTCAAAAACGAGGCGCTGCTCGGCGCCATCGGAAACGCCAAACAGAAGGGCAAAAAGCTGCATATCTGGGGGCTCTGCTCGGACGGCGGCGTGCACAGCCACAACACTCACCTCTACGCCCTGTTAGAGCTGTGCAAGAAGGAAGGGCTTTCCGACGTGTTCGTGCACTGCTTCATGGACGGCAGAGACGTATCTCCCACCTCGGGCGCGGGCTTTGTGCGCGCTTTGCAGGATGAGATGAAAAAGATCGGCTGCGGCGCCGTCGCCTCCGTCTGCGGCAGATACTACGCCATGGACCGAGACAACCGCTGGGAGCGCGTCGTCAAGGCATACGAGATGCTCACCCTCGGCAACGGCATCCAAGCGGAAGACGCCGCGGCAGCCATTGAAGAGTCTTATAAAAAGGATGTGACGGACGAGTTCATCCTCCCCACCAACATCGTTTCGGGCGGCAAGCCCGTGGCGCTGGTGGAAGAGGGCGACAGCGTCATCTTCTTCAACTTCCGCCCCGACCGCGCCAGAGAGATCACCCGCGCCTTCACCGAGCCCGATTTCAGCGGCTTCGAGCGCAAGACGGGCTATCTTGCCCCGTACTACGTCTGCTTCACCCAATACGACGCCACCTTCTCGCATGTGCACGTCGCCTTCAAGCCGCAGAGCCTGAAGAATACGCTGGGCGAGTACCTCGCCTCGCTGGGCAAAAAGCAGCTGCGCATCGCCGAAACGGAAAAATACGCGCACGTCACCTTCTTCTTCAACGGCGGCGTCGAGGCGCCCAATCCTGGCGAGGTGCGCGTGCTCGTCCCTTCCCCCAAGGTGGCCACTTACGATTTGAAGCCGGAAATGAGCGCTTACGAAGTGACCGAAAAGGTGCTCGAACAGCTCTCCACCGGCGAGTACGACGTGATGATCCTGAACTTCGCCAACTGCGACATGGTCGGCCACACGGGCGTTTTGGAAGCGGCGGAAAAGGCCGTCGCTGCGGTGGACGACTGCGTCGATAAGGTGCTGCAAAAGATCTTGTCGATGGGCGGCGGCGCCCTGCTGACGGCGGACCACGGCAACGCGGACAAGATGATCGCCGAAGACGGCTCGCCCTTCACCGCCCATACCACCAACCCCGTTCCCGTGGTGCTGGTGTGCGACGAACTTAAAAACGTCAAGCTGCGCGAAGGCGGCGTGCTGGCAGACCTCGCGCCCACCCTTTTAGACATGATGGGCATCCCCGTCCCCGCCGAAATGACGGGCAAAACGCTCATCGTCCGCTGAGGCGGCAAAGAAGCATCTCCCGCGCCGTGCGCCGGCAGGGCGGCGGGAGAACTTGCGCCGGCGGCCTTCCCGCGCCGTACGGGCAAAATACGGGGCAAAATATCGCCGGGCGGCAAAAAAAATGCAATTCCGCCCGAAAAAACGGTTGAAAAATTTTGCCGCCTATGGTATACTATTCAGGTATTGATTTTTAACTATCGGGAGTTGTTTGTATGTCAGACATGTCGTCGATCATTAGCGCCTTGTTGGCCCCGCTGCCCAGTGCGGAAGTGTGGACGGTTTATCAAATAGTCAGCTTTATATTGCTGGCACTGATGGCTGTATGTGCGCTCGTCGCCATCGTCATCGTGCTCTTCCAGCCGAGCAATTCGTCGGGGATCGACGCGCTCGGCGGCTCCAGCGAGACCTTCTTCGGCAAGAACAAGGGCAAGTCGATGGAGAGCAAAATGAAGAAGTGGACGACCATTTGCCTGATCGTCCTCGCGGTTTTGGCGATCATCTTCTTCATCCTGCAATTCGACGTCATTTGGGGCGTCGCTGCGGCATGACTATTTCCAATCGAGCGGCAAGGCGGTTATTCATTGCGAATAGCCGCCTTCTTTTTCCCTTTTTTCGGAATTTTTTGTCTTTTTCGGCAATTATTTTGTGAGGTATATGTGTGTCTGCGGCTGAAAGCATTTTAGAAAAATTCAAAAGCGGCGCCTTCGACTATCAGAAGGCGGGCGACATCTGCCGCCTGCTCGGCACCTGTTCGCGCAGCGATCGCGAGGCGGTCTCTCGCATCTTAAAGGGTTTGGAAGAAGCGGGCGAGATCGTGCAGGACGAGCGCGGCCGCTACGTTTCGCCCGGCAGGCTGGGGCTGGTGCGCGGCACGGTGCAGGGCAACGAGCGCGGGTTCGCCTTTCTTTTGACCGAAGAGGGCGACCTGTTCCTTCCCCGCAGGGCCCTGCACGGGGCGCTGCACGGCGATATCGTGTTTGCAAAGCGCACGGGCGGCGAGCGGGGAGACGAGGCGGCGGTGTACAGCATCGTCCGCCGCGGCATGAAGGAGCTTACGGGCACCTATTACCGCGACAAGCGCGGCGGTTTGGTGGAGCCGGACGAACGCCGCTTCTGCGAGAGCGTGCGCGTCGTGGGCGGCGTCCGCGCCGCCGCGGGCGAAAAGGTGCTGGTGCGCATCCTCTCGTACCCCGACGGAAAATATCCCGAAGGGGAGATCCTTGCGGTGCTTGGCAAGAGCGGCGATCTATTGACCGAAGAAGAGGCGATCGTCCGTTCGCAGCAGCTGCTGGAAGAATTTCCGCAGAAGGTGCTCGCGGGGGCAAAGCGCGCCGCTTCCCTTCCCGTCACAAGCGAGGGGCGCACCGACTTTCGCGAAGAGATCGTCATCACCATCGACGGCGACGACTCGCGCGACTTTGACGACGCCGTCACCGTGCGGCGGGAAGGGGATGGCTTCCTTCTCGGCGTGCACATTGCCGACGTGTCGCACTACGTCGCCCGCGGCAGTGCCCTCGACGCTGAGGCGTACAGCCGCGGCACCAGCGTGTATTTTCCCGACCGCGTCATCCCCATGCTCCCCGAAGCGCTTTCGGACGACGTCTGCTCGCTGCGGCAGGGGGAAGACAGGCTGACCCTCTCCTGCCTCATGGCCATCGATCGGGAGGGAAAGGTGACGGAAAGCCGCATCGAGCGCGGCATCATCCGCTCCCGCGCCCGCATGACCTATGCCAAGGTCGCGGCCATCCTCCAAGGCGATGAGGCGCTTTGCGCCGAATACGCGCACCTTTTGCCCCTCCTCGAAGACATGCGCGCCCTCGCCGAGATCTTGATACAAAGGCGGGCTTCCCGCGGCGGCGTCGACTTGGACGTGCGCGAGGCGCACATCGGCTTTGACGGCGTGCAGGTCAGCCTTGCCCCCGCCGAGCGCACCATCGCCCACCGCATGATCGAGGAATTCATGATCCTCGCCAACGAGACGGTCGCCTCCTTTATGAGTTCGTACGAGATGCCCATGCTCTTCCGCGTGCACGAAAAGCCGACCGAAGAGCGGGCGGAAAACTTCCGCGCCTACCTGCGCGGCTTAGGGCTCCGCGCCGATTTCCGCCCCGCAAACGTCCGGCCGGGCGAATACGGCAAGATATTGTCTTCCCTCAAAGAGGACAAACTGCGCGCCGTCGTCAACCGCGTGATGCTGCGCAGCATGGCGAAGGCGCGCTACAGCGCCGAAAACTGCGGCCACTTCGGGCTGGCGTCCGCCTGCTACTGCCACTTCACCTCGCCCATCCGCCGCTATCCCGACCTCATCGTGCATCGCGTGGTCAAGACGGTGTTAGACGGCCGCGCGGGGGAGGCGGAGCGCGAATACGGCAAGTTCGTCCGCGAGGCGGCGGGGCAGTGCTCCGCCCGCGAGCGCCGCGCCGAAGAGGCGGAGCGCGCCGTAGACGATCTGTATAAGGTCTGGTATATGCGGGGGCATCTCGGAGAAGAATATACGGGCACCGTGTCGGGCGTGGCGCCCTTCGGCATCTTTGTGGAATTGGAAAACACGGCGGAAGGGCTTATCAAGGTGGAAAACCTGCCCGGCGAAGGGTACGAATTCATCGAAGAAAAGCTGTGCCTGCGCGGGCCGTCGCGCGCCTTTTGCCTGGGGGAACCGGTGCGCATTGTGGTGGCGGGGTGCGATATCGGCGCCAGGCGGTGCGAATTTGTGCTCGCAGAGGCGGAAAATTGAAGTTTACACAGTACTATGCCAGGCATAATACAGGGAAATATGTTTTGCCCCAAAATACTGCCTTCAAACGCTGGTCGTGCGGCGGCGTTTGTGGTATAATAGTATGTGCGGTATAGTAAAATGCGGGCAGGAGGGAAGCCGGATGGAGTTTTCTTTGCAGGAATGGCGCGAAGGGTTTGCGCCTTCATTGTCGGAAAGCGCGGACGATATCCGCATCGCCCGCATGCTCCGCGACGGCTTTCCCCATCCCTATACCCTGCGCGACGCCGAGGCGTTCATCGCCTATACGCGGAGCGCGGTGCGCGAACTGCACCGCGCCGTCGTCATCGAGGGCCGCGCGGTGGGGGCGCTGTCGCTGACAAAGCGGCGCGGCGCCTATAACGGCAGCGCCGAGTTGGGGTACTGGCTCGCCCCCGACTATTGGGGGTTCGGCATCATGACGGAGGCGGTGCGGCTGCTCATCGGCGAGGCGTTTTTGTGGCACGATATCGCCCGCGTCTATGCCGAGCTGTTTACCGACAACCTCGCTTCCCGCCGCGTGCTGGAAAAGTGCGGCTTCCGCATGGAGGGCTTGCTGCCGCAGAGCGTGCGCAAGGGCGGGGCGCTCTTGGATAGCTGCATTTACGGGCTGACCCGTGAGGAGTGGAAAAAGAATGAAGATCGTCGCCGTCAATAAGTCCGCCTCCTTTGAATATTTCATCGAAGAAAAGTTTGAAGCCGGCATCGTGCTGGAAGGGAGCGAAGTCAAATCTCTGCGCAAAAACAACTGCAGCCTGAGCGACGCCTTCTGTTTTGTCCGCCGGGGCGAGGTCACCATCAAAAACATGCACATCGCCGTGTACGACAAGAGCGGCGCCTTCAACACCCGCGATTCGCGGCGGGACCGCCGCCTGCTGCTGCACAAGGCCGAGATCGCCAAGATCGCCGGCAAGGTCAACGAGCGCGGCTATACCCTCGTGCCACTCAAGGTGTACTTTGCGGGCTCGCTTGTCAAGGTGGAGGTGGCGCTGTGCCGCGGCAAACACACCTACGATAAAAAACAGAGCCTGAAAGAGAAAGACATCGCCCGAGACATGGACCGCCGCATCAAGGAATACGCGTAAGCAGGATCGGGGATCGTGCAGAAAAAAGCGCCGTTTTTCGCGCAGGCTTTTGCAAAAAACGGCAATATAACGCATAAACGCGGCGTATGCACAGTACTATGCGCCGCATAATTCGGAATTTTCTACAAGGAGAACTGAGCATATGGCATACAAATTGGATACCCTCTGCGTGCAGGGCGGCTACCGCCCGCAGTCGGGCGGCGAGCGCATCCCTCCCATCTCGCAGAGCACGACCTATTATTACGCAAATACGCAGGAGATGGCAGATCTTTTCGATCTGAAGGGAGACGGCTACTTTTATACCCGCCTTGCCAACCCCACCGTGGCAGCCTTTGAAGGCAAAGTCGCGGCGCTGGAAGGGGGCGTGGCTGCGGTCGGCTGCGCTTCGGGCATGTCCGCCACCACCCTTGCCGCCCTCACCGTGTGCGGGGCGGGGGACAACATCGTCTCCTCTTCCGCCATCTACGGCGGCACCTTCAATCTGTTCGCCGTCACCCTGCCCAAAGTGGGCATCGAGACCCGCTTTTTCGACCCCGACGCCCCCGCCGAAGAGATCGAAAAGCTGATCGACGATAAGACGAAGATCATCTTCACCGAGACCATCGCCAACCCGTCCATCAAGGTGCTCGACTTCGGCAAGATCGCCGCCATCGCCCAAAAGCACGGCGTGCTGTTTGCCGTAGACAACACCCTCGCCACCCCCGTGCTCTGCCGTCCCTTCGAGCATGGTGCAAACCTAATCATCCATTCCTCTTCCAAATATCTCGACGGCCACGCGGCTGCCCTCGGCGGCGTCATCGTGGACGGCGGCAACTTTAATTATAAGGGGAACTCCCGTTACGAGAGCTTCAACGTCCCCGACGAAAGCTACCACGGCCTCGTGTATGCCGACCTTCCCGCGGCGCAGTTCGCCACCAAGTGCCGCGCGCAGATGATCCGCGACATCGGCGCCATCATGAGCCCGCAGAACGCCTTTTTGAGCTGGCTGGGCTGCGATACCTTGGCTCTCCGCATGGAGCGCCATTCTTCCAACGCGAAAAAGGTGGCTGCGTATCTCGACGCTCACCCCAAGATCGATTGGGTGTGGCACGCGTCGCTTCCTGCCAACAAATACCACGCTTTGGCGGAAAAGTACCTGCCCAAGGGACAGGGCGGCATGCTCAGCTTCGGCATCAAGGGCGACGTAGCGCAGGCCGCCAAGTTCATGGAGGCGCTGCGGCTGATCACGCAGGAAACGCACGTCGCCGATGTGCGCAGCTGCGTGCTGCACCCCGCTTCCACCACCCACCGCCAGCTGACCAAAGAGGAGTTGGAACAGGCGGGCGTGCCCGAAAATCTGGTGCGCCTCTCCGTCGGCATCGAGAATCCGGACGACATCATCGCCGACCTCGACCAGGCCTTGGCGCGCATCTGAAGGAGAAAAGCCGCATCCCCCGAAGAGGTGCCGTATGAAAATGCAATGTAAAAGAAAAAGCCGCGTGAAAAGAGCGGCTGTCCTTGCCGGGGCGGCGCTGTGCCTGCTCTGCTGCTGCCTGTTCACCGCCTGCGCCTCCGTCTCGGAGGTGGGCGAATGGCGGCTGTATATGCTGAGTGACGGCGGCACGACCTACCACATCGGCGACGAATACGGCGGCAAGCCGCTGGAGGAAGACTTTTTCACCTGCTCGTTCGACGGCGCCTCGTACCGCATCCGCTCGGAAGGGGAGACGGTCGCGCAGGGAGACTATTTCACCGAAAAAGTTTCCGGCTCGCTGCTCCTCGCCCTCGTGCAGGGCGGCGGCTCGCTCCTTTGGAACTGCGGCGAACAGGTGCAGGCAGACGGCTCTGCCCGCCTCGCGGTGACGGGCGAATGGAGCGGCTACATCCTCTGCTTCGTGCCCGAGGCCTGACGGGCGCGGAGGACCCATCATTTTGATCTCACTATAACATAAGGAGGGGAGCAATGCCCATCGTCATTTCCCGCGATATCCCCGCGTACGCCGCACTTAAGGCGGAAAATATATTTGTCATGAACGACGAGCGTGCCTTCACGCAGGACATCCGCCCGCTGGAGATCGCCATTCTGAACCTGATGCCCACCAAGGTGGAGACGGAAACGCAGTTCATGCGCCTTCTCTCCAATTCGCCGCTGCAGGTCAACATCACCCTCGTCTATACCGAGTCGTACAAGAGCAAGAACACCGCCGCCGCGCATTTAGAGCGCTTCTATAAAAAGTTTGACGACATCAAGCACAAGCATTTTGACGGCATGATCATCACCGGTGCTCCCGTCGAGACCATGCCCTTTGAAGAGGTCGCCTACTGGAAGGAGCTGACAAAGATCTTCGACTTTGCCGACAGCCACGTCACCAGCACCATCTACATCTGCTGGGGAGCGCAGGCGGCGCTGTACTATCACTACGGCATCCAAAAGTATCTGCTGCCCACCAAGCTGTTCGGCGTCTTTCCGCATAAAAAGCTGATCGACCAGCACGACCCGCTCCTGAAGGGCATCGACGACGTGTTCTACATACCCCATTCCCGCCACACTTCCGTCAAGCTGGAAGACGTGAAAAAGGTAGAGGACCTCGTCGTCCTCAGCGAGTCGGAATACACAGGGCTTTCCATCGCCAAGTCGAAAGACAACAAAAAGATCTTTTTGACGGGCCACATGGAATACGACCGCGATACCCTCAAAAAGGAGTACGAAAGAGACGTCGCCCGCGGGCTGCCCATCCACCCGCCCGTGAATTATTTCACCGACGAAACGTGTACCGATGTCCGCCTCACCTGGTCGAGCGCGGCGAACCTGTTCTATACCAACTGGCTCAACTATTACGTCTACCAGGTCACGCCCTTCCATTTTTGAGCGGTATTTTGAAAATTTTTCGGATATGCGAAGTACTATGCCACGCATAAACGGTTGCTTTTTCGCCGAAAATGCGGTATAATGTTGTATACTTTCTTCGCTCCGCTTTTTGCGGGGAGCAATAGTGCGGCTGTTTCCCTCCCGAAAGCGGAAGGGAAACAGCCGCCGCGAAGAGGAAAACTCCGATTGCTCCGTGCTGTAAGCGCGGACAATGGGGTTTTCCTAAACGCTCACGGAAAAAATTTTTGTCAGCTCAAAAATTTTTTCGTGAATATAATACGCATGGGGTGCTACCTGTTTCGATTGCGGGTGCGGTAGCTTTTGAAAGAATGCTTGCGCGTTCGAGAACCACGCTTCTCGAAAAGCGCCCCCAAGTTGCCGCAAACATGCGGCTTATGCAGGAAAGGTGAATTCGCGGCATTTAATAAAGGCGTGCCCTTAAAAATATGCCGCGAAGAGGAAAACTCCGGCCGCTCCGCCCACAGGGCGGACGGCTGGGTGTTCTTCAAACTCACGGAAAAAATTTTTGTCAGCTCAAAAATTTTTTCGTGAATATAATACGCATGGGGTGCTACCTGTTTCGCTTGCGGGTGCGGTAGCTTTTGAAAGAATGCTTGCGCGTTCGAGAACCACGCTTCTCGAAAAGCGCCCCCAAGTTGCCGCAAACATGCGGCTCATGCAGGAAAGGTGAATTCGCGGCATTTTGATAAAGGCGTGCCCTTAAAAATATGCCGCGAAGAGGAAAACTCCGGCCGCTCCGCCCAAAGGGCGGACGGCGGGGTGTTCTTCAAACTCACGGAAAAAATTTTTGTCTGCTCAAAAATTTTTTCGTAAATATAATACGCATGGGTGCTACCTGCTTCGCTTGCGGGTGCGGTAGCTTTTGAAAAAATACTTGCGCGTTCGAGAACCACGCTTCTCGAAAAGCGCCCCCAATTGCCGCAAACGTGCGGCTCATGCAGGAAAGGTGAATTCGCGGCATTTTGATAAAGGCGTGCCCTTAAAACATGCCGCGAAGAGGAAAACTCCGATTGCGCCGCGCAGTCAAGCGCGGACAATGGGGTTTTCCTAAAATTCACGGAAAAAATTTTTGCCAGCTCAAAAATTTTTTCGTGAACTAATATTTTACGGGGTAGCACCGGTTTCGATTGCCGATGCGCGGAAAAGTAAGCACGCAGAGGAACGAGTGGCCTCTATAAAACATTCGGCTTAAATTTAAATGCAGATAATGCAAACTACAACGCTGACGCTCAGTTGGCGTACGCTGCTTAATTAGTTAAGCGGTTCGTCCGTACCTCTTTCCCGTCGGGAGGCTGCGGGTGTCAATGTAGGCGGGGTACGGCCGTGCCGAGGTGAAGTCGGCGGCGCGGCGGCATTTCGATTTCTGCCTGTCGAACCCTTCGGTCGCAGAGGGCGCGGCAGTAAGATAACTGCGGCATAAGCGTGTAGAAAGCTTTTTGGCAATTCGGTAAGACGCGAGTTCAACTCTCGCCTACTCCACCATGTTTAGTGGATAAAAATGCTGTCCACTGCAAAAACCCTGAAAAACGATAAGTTTTTCAGGGTTTTTTGCTGTTTTTTGGGCAAAAACGAGGCTTTTATGCTTCTTGAAAATAGGTTTCGATTTGATATGCACCCCAAAAGTTGGACAGACTTTAGGAGGTGCATATTTTTATGGCAAAAAAAGGAAACAGGCAGAAAAAGTATAGCGCGAAGTTCAAGATATCTGTTATAATGGATATGCGCGAAAACCATTT
>DXEW01000018.1 GCA_019114755.1 Candidatus Borkfalkia faecavium | reverse complement strand
GTCGACGCCGTCGCTGATGGCGTCCACTTCCAGCTCCTGCCCCATCAGGTACTTGTCGCAGAGGACGGGGTTTTCGATGTGCTGGGCGAGGATGACGTCCATATAACGGGAAATGTCGCTCTCGGTGAAGGCGATGGTCATGTTCTGGCCGCCGATGACGTAGGACGGGCGCAGCAGCACGGGATAGCCCAGCTTTTCCGCCGCTTCCAGCGCCTCTTCTTTGGTCATGACCGTCAGCCCCTTGGGGCGGCTGATGCCGAAGCGTTCCAACAGCTCGTCAAAGCGCTCGCGGTCTTCCGCCATATCGACGCTGTCCGCCGAGGTGCCGAGGATGCGCACGCCGTGCTTATCGAGGTAGTTGCACAGCTTGATCGCCGTCTGGCCGCCGAAGGTGATGACGACGCCGTACGGCTTTTCTTTATCGATGACGTTCTGCACGTCTTCGGGGGTGAGCGGCTCGAAGTACAGCCTGTCCGCCGTATCGAAGTCGGTGGAGACGGTTTCGGGGTTGTTGTTGATGATGATCACCTCATACCCCAATTCTTTGAGCGTCCACACGCAGTGCACGGAAGAATAGTCGAATTCGATGCCCTGGCCGATGCGGATGGGGCCGGAGCCGATGACGATGATGCGGCGCTTTTTGCTCTCTTTGATGAGCGGCGACGCCTCGTCGTGGGTGTAATCGTCATAAGTGGAATAGAAATACGGCGTTTCGGCGGAGAACTCGGCGGCGCAGGTGTCGACCATCTTATAGACCGCCTTGCGGTGGTACGGCACGCTCTGCCCGGAGAGTTTTTCCAGCTCATGGTCGGGATAGCCGAGGCGCTTGCCCTCTTCGTACAGGGAGCGGGTCAGCTTTTCGCTGCGCAGGCGCTTTTCAAACTCGACCAGATTGTTGAGCTTATGCAGGAACCAGCGGTCGATCTTGGTGATCTCAAAGATCTCGTCTACGGAAATGCCCGCCTTGAGGGCGGCAAACACCGTGAACAGGCGCTCGTCGGAGAGCTTTTTCAGCTCTTCGCGCAGGTCCTTCCCCTCGTATTTGTCGAGGTTGAGGGAAGAGAGGGAGATCTCCGCCCCGCGCACGGCCTTCATGATCGCCATCTCGAAGGAGGTGCCGATAGACATCACCTCGCCCGTCGCCTTCATGCGCGTGCCCAGCTCGCGCTTGGCGTAGAGGAACTTATCGAACGGCCACTTGGGGAGCTTGACCACGACGTAGTCGATGGTCGGCTCGAAGCAGGCGAAGGTCTTGCCGGTGACGTCGTTCTTGATCTCGTCCAGCGTATAGCCGAGGGCGATCTTGGTGGCGACTTTGGCGATGGGATAGCCCGTCGCCTTGGACGCGAGCGCGGAAGAACGCGACACGCGGGGGTTGACTTCGATAACCGAATATTCGAAGGAATCGGGGTTGAGTGCAAACTGGCAGTTGCAGCCGCCCTCGATGCCCAGTTCCGTGATGATCTTCAAGGATGCACTGCGCAGCATCTGATACTCTTTGTCTGCCAGCGTGACGGCGGGGGCGATGACGATGGAGTCGCCCGTGTGGATGCCGACGGGGTCGAAGTTTTCCATCGAGCAGACGGTGATGACGTTGCCGTGGCTGTCGCGCAGCACCTCGAACTCGATCTCTTTCCAGCCGTAGATGTACTTTTCCACCAACACCTGGGTGATGGGCGAAAGCATGAGGCCGTTGTGCGAGATGGAGCGCAGTTCCTCTTCGTTATAGGCGACGCCGCCGCCCGCACCGCCCAGCGTGAAGGCGGGGCGGATGATGACGGGATAGCCGATCTTGTTCGCCACCGCCACGCATTCCTCTACCGTATAGGCGATATCCGAGGGGACGACGGGCTGGCCGATCTTCTGCATGGTCTCTTTGAACAGCTCGCGATCTTCCGCACGGTCGATGGCGTCAACGTTGGTGCCGATGAGCTTGACCCCCCATTGGTCGAGGAAGCCCTCTTTGGCCAGCTGGCAGCCGATGGTCAGCCCCGTCTGCCCGCCCAGCGAGGCGAGCAGGCTGTCCGGCCGCTCTTTGATGATGATGCGCTTGATAGATTCCAGCGTCAGCGGTTCGAGGTAGATCTCGTCGGCGAGCGCCTTATCCGTCATGATGGTGGCGGGGTTGGAGTTGCACAGGACGACGTTGACGCCCGCCGCCTTGAGCACGCGGCACGCCTGCGCGCCCGCGTAATCGAACTCCGCCGCCTGGCCGATGACGATGGGGCCGGAGCCGATGACGAGTACTTTGTTGATATCGCTTCTTTTAGGCATTTGTTTTTCCTCCGTCCATCATGGCCATGAATTTATCGAACAGGTCGCGCGCGTCCAGCGGGCCCGCGCACGCTTCGGGGTGGAACTGCACCGTGAAGGCGTTGAGATCGGGGTATTCGACGCCCTCGCAGGTATTGTCGTTGGCGTTGACGAAGCTGAGCACGCCCACCCCCTTGATGGAGTCGGCGAGCACCTCGTAGCCGTGGTTCTGGCTGGAGATGTACACCGTGCCCGTTTTGAACTCCTTGACCGGCTGGTTGGCGCCGCGGTGGCCGTATTTCATCTTGCGCGTCTTGCCGCCCATGGCGAGGGCGAACAGCTGATGCCCGAGGCAGATGCCGAAGATGGGCAGCTTGCCCGCCAGCTTGCGGATATTTTCGATGATGGAGACGTTTTCGGCGGGGTCGCCCGGGCCGTTGGTGAGCATGACGCCGTCCGGCTGCAGCTCGAGGATCTGCTCGGCGGTGTACCAGGCGGGCACGCGGATGACGCGGTTATCGCGGCGCACCAGCTCGCGGACGATGTTCTCTTTGGCGCCGAAGTCCCACAATACGATCTTGCGGGCGGCGTCTTCGCCGCCATAAACGCGCACCTCTTTGCAGGTGCAGCGCATGACCGCATCGGTGATGGCATAGGCGCGCACCTGCGAGAGGTCGGTGACCGGTTTGGAAGAGATGACGGCGTTCATCACGCCCGCCTCTCGCACCGTCTTGGTCAGTTCGCGCGTGTCTACGCCGTAGATGCCGATGACACCGTTTTCGCGCAGGTAGTCGTCCAGCTTCCCCTCGCAGCGGAAATTGGAAGGATGTTCGCAATATTCGCGCACAACGTAGGCGGAAAGATACGGCTTTTTGCTCTCTCGGTCGGCCAAGATCATGCCGTAGTTGCCGATGAGCGGGAAGGTCTGGATGACGATCTGCCCGTAATAGCTGGGATCGGTGAGCGTCTCGATATAGCCGGTCATGCCCGTGGTGAACACGAGCTCGCCGATGACGTCGCCGCGCGCGCCGAAGCGCTTGCCCTCGAACACGCGCCCGTTCTGGAGAGTCAAATACACTTTTTCTTCCTTCATATGCAAATCCTTACCGAAATTTATTTTTTCATTTGAGGAGCTTGACCAGCACCGCTTTCTGCGCGTGCAGCCTGTTTTCCGCCTCGTCGAAGATGTCGCCCGCGTGCGCTTCGAACACCTCGTCGGCGATCTCTTCGCCGCGGTGCGCGGGCAGGCAGTGCAGCACCATCGCGTCCGGCTTCGCCAGCTTCATCAGCGCGCCGTCGATACAGAATCCGCGGAACACCTTTTCGCGCGCTTCTTTTTCCGCTTCCTGCCCCATCGACGCCCAGACGTCGGTGTACAGCACGTCTGCATCCGCCGCGGCGGCTTTGAGGTCGGAAGTGACCGTCAGCCCCCCCTGCTCTTTCGCCCAGGCGAGCACGCCCGCGTCGGGACGATAATCGTCGGGGCAGGCGATCGACACCTGCATACCCACTTTCAGGCAGCCGACGATGAGCGAATTTGCCATGTTGTTGCCGTCGCCCACGAAGCAGAGCTTGAGCCCGGCAAGGCTACCCTTATATTCGCGGATGGTCATCAAGTCTGCCAGCACCTGGCAGGGATGGCAGTAGTCGGTGAGGCCGTTGATGATGGGGATGGAGCCGTATTTGGCCAGATCTTCCACGTCTTGCTGGGCGAAGGTGCGGATCATGATGCCGTCGAGGTAGCGGGAAAGGACGCGCACCGTGTCTTTGATGGGTTCGCCGCGGCCGAGCTGGATATCCCTGCCCGAGAGGAAAAGGGCGTAGCCGCCCAGTTCGTACATGCCCACTTCGAAGCTGACGCGCGTGCGGGTGGACGACTTGGTGAAGATCATGCCCAGCTTTTTCCCCGCCAGCAGCGGGTGGCGGATGTTGTTCTTGCGCTCGTATTTGAGCTGATCGGCGAGGTTGAGGATGCCGTAGATCTCTTCCCTCGAAAGATCGCCCAGTTTCAGAAGATGTTTCATGCCAATACCTCGTTCAAAATTTTCAGAGCAAAGTCCATTTCGTCTTTGCGGATGCACAGCGGCGGCAGCAGCCGCACTTTGTTTTTGGCGGTGAGCACGATGAGGCCTTTTTCCAAACACGCCTCCGCCACGGCGCGGGCGGGCTTTTCCGTCTCCAGCCCGATCATCAGCCCCAGCCCCGTCACGCTCAGAACGTGCGGCAGGCGGGAAAGGTGGGTGAAGAGATAGGCGCTCTTCCCCTGCACTTCCAGCAAGAGGTCTTTATCGATGCGCGAGAGGATGCTGCAGGCGCCCGCACAGGCGACGGGGTTGCCGCCGAAGGTGGAGCCGTGGTCGCCCGCCCCCAGCGTGTGCTCCGTCTTTTCAAAAAACAGGGTGGCGCCCAGCGGCAGGCCGCCCGCAAGCCCTTTGGCCGTGGTGACGACGTCCGGCCGAATGCCGAACTGCTCGTAGGCGTACAGGGTGCCCGTGCGGCCGTTGCCCGTCTGCACCTCGTCGATCATCAGCAGGATGTCTCGCTGTTTGCAGAACGTTTCGATCGCCTGCACCTCCGCCTTGTCCAGGGGGCGCACCCCCCCTTCTCCCTGCACCAGTTCCATGAGCACGGCGCAGGTCTTTTGCGTGCAGCAGGCGATAACGCCAGCCGCCGTCGGCTCGGCGTAGGAAAAGCCCTCCAAAAAGGGCATGAAGTAGCGGTGCATCGCCTCCTGCCCGGTGGCGGAGAGGGTCGCCATCGTCCGCCCGTGGAAGGAATTTTTCAAGGTGACGATGTGATATCTGCCCTCGCCGTAGCGGTCGAAGGAGTACTTGCGCGCCGCCTTGATGGCGCACTCGTTGGCCTCGGCGCCCGAATTGGAAAAGAACACCTTGCGCGCGCCCGTGCGGCTGCACAGCATGGCCGCCAGTTCCGCCTGCGGGCGGGTGTAATAGAGGTTGCTGGCGTGCTGGAGCTTGTTCAGCTGCCCGATGACCGCCTGCTTCCACGCCTCGTCGCAGGCGCCGAAGCTGTTGACGGCGATGCCGCTGCCGAAGTCGACGTATTTTTTTCCGTCTTCGCCGTACAGCGTGGCGCCCTCGCCTTTATCGAGGAGGGCGGGGAAGCGGCTGTAGGTGCCCGCTATATACGTTTGGTCTTTTTGCTTGATCTCTTCAAAACTCATGCTCGTACCTATTTTATCTATTTTATCATAAAAAGCCGCCGAATGCAAATCTTTGGGGGCAGATTTGCGGGCAGAAAAAAAGACTGACGCTGCGATCAGTCTTCGTTGACGAACATCGTGCCGATGCCGCGGTCGGAAAGCGTTTCCACCAAAATGGAATGCTCTACCCTGCCGTCGATGATGAATACCTTTTTGACCCCGCGGCGGATGGCGTCGCGGCAGCACTCGATCTTGGGGATCATGCCGCCGGAAATGACGCCCTGCTTGACGAGGGAAGGGATATCGCTCACCCAGATCTTTTCGATGAGGCTGGACTCGTCCTCTTTGTCGCGCAAAACGCCGACGGTATCCGTCATCAAAATGAGGCTGGTGGCGTGCAGCGCCCCCGCGATGGCGGCAGAAGCGGTGTCGGCATTGACGTTATAGATGTGGCCATCGTCGTCGTAGCCGACGGTGGAGACAACGGGGATATAGCCGGCGTCTAAGGCGTCGGTGATGACCTTGGTGTCGATATCGGTGATCCTGCCCACATAGCCGAGCTTTTCGCTCTCTTTGCAGCACTTAAGCATGTGCCCGTCGATGCCGCACAGGCCCAGCGCCTTGCCGCCGATGCTCTCCAGAATGTTGACGAGCGATTTGTTGATCTTGCCCGCCAGCACCATGCGCACCACCTCCGCCGTCTCTTCGTCGGTATAGCGCAGGCCGTCGACAAACACGGACTGCTTGCCGAGGCGCTTGAGCATCTCCGAAATCTCCGGCCCGCCGCCGTGCACGAGCACGACGCGCACGCCGATGAGGCGAAGAAGTACTATGTCACGCATAACGGAGTGTTTCAGCCGCTCGTTGATCATGGCGTTGCCGCCGTATTTGATGACGACCGTCTTGCCGTTATAGTCCTGGATATACGGGAGCGCCTCGATGAGTACCTGGGCGCGGAACTGCTTGTCGTTGATGTTCATATCTTCTTTCTTTTCCCTTCCGATCGGGCAACGTTATTTTGCGGCCCGCATCGATCAAAACATGTATCGGGTGCGATGGCCGCCCGTCAGGTGCGATGGCTGCCTGTCAGGTACGGTAGTCGCCGTTGATCTTGACGTAATCGTAGGTGAGGTCGCACCCCCACGCCGTGGCGCAGGCGCTGCCGTCGCCGAGGGCGATGCAGACTTCGATCTCGTCTTCGGAGAGCACACGCTTCGCCTCTTCTTCCGAAAAGGGAATGCCGCTGCCGCCGCGGCAGACGGAGACCTTGCCGGCGCGGCTGACGAAATCGACGTCCACTTTCGCGATATCGACGGGCGCGCCCGCGTAGCCGACCGCGCACAGCACCCTGCCCCAGTTGGCGTCGGCGCCGAACATGGCCGCCTTGAAGAGGGACGATTTGATGACCGACTTTGCCACCGTGCGCGCCGCAGCCTTATCCGCCGCGCCGCTCACCTTGCATTCGAGAAGTTTGGTGGCGCCCTCGCCGTCTTTGGCGATCTTGCGGCACAGGTCCGTCGTCACCGCGTGCAGCGCCGCGCAGAAGGCGGCGAAATCTTCGTTCTCCTCCGAAATTTCCGCGTTGCCCGCCAGGCCGTTGGCGAGCAGCGCCACCATGTCGTTGGTGGAGGTATCGCCGTCCACGCTGACCATGTTGAAGGAATCCTGCACGTCGGCGGAGAGCGCCTTCTGCAGCATGGCGGGAGAAACGGCGGCGTCGGTGGTGACGAAGATGAGCATGGTCGCCATATTGGGGTTGATCATGCCCACGCCCTTGCCGATGGCGCCGATGCGGCACTCTTTGCCGCCCAGCACAAAGCGGTAGGCGATCTGCTTTTCGACGGTGTCGGTGGTCATGATGCCCTGCGCCGCCTCGTCGCTATGTTCGCCCAGCCCTGCCGCCAAGGCCGGCATGCCCGCCGCGATAGGCTCCAACGAGAGCGGCTGGCCGATGACGCCCGTGGAGGCGACGACGACGTCTGCCGCCGGCACGCCCGTATACTGTTCGACCAGTGCGCACATGCCCTCAGCGATCTCGACGCCGTCCGCGTTGCAGGTGTTGGCGTTGCCGCTGTTGCACACCACCGCCCGCGCATAGCCGTCGGCGACGTGTTTTTTGGTGACGAGGATGGGCGCACCCTTGACGAGGTTCTGCGTATAGACGCACGCCGCCGCGCAGCGCACGTCGCTGACGATCAGCGATAAGTCGAGCTTGCTCTTGTTTTTACGGATCCCGCAATGCACGCCGTTGGCGCGGAACCCCTTCGCGGCGCAGACGCCGCCCTGTATCTTTTCCATAGAACTCCTCCGTTGCGCCCCGCTCAGAGGGAGAGCGAGGTGCGCTCGTCTAACCCGAGCGCGATATTCATGCACTGCACCGCCGCGCCCGAAGCGCCCTTGCCGAGGTTGTCGAACACGGACACGAGCAGGATGCGCTCGTCGTTCCCGCCTACAAAGATGCGCATGCCGTCGTTGCCCGAGAGCATGTTGGCGGGGATGTACGAGGGCATCTCTTCTTCGACTTTCACAAAATTATGCGACGCATAGTACTCTGCAAAATACGATTTTATGTCGTTTACGCCCATTTTTTTGGCGAGCAGACGCCCAAACAACGGAACGGACACGCACATGCCGCTGTAAAAATCGGCGACGATGGGGTCGAAAGCGGGCGCCGACGACAGGCCGCAAACCGCCTGCATTTCCGGCAGGTGTTTATGCGCCTGCCCTACACCGTACTGGCGGGGGCTGTCAAATTCCTTCGGCCTGTTCGCCGCCTCGTATTCGGCGATCATCTTTTTTCCGCCGCCGCTGTAACCGGTCACGGAATGGCAGGCGAAGGGATAGTCGGGCGCCGCGATGCCGCCGGCGACGAGCGGATACACCAGAGAGATGAAGCCGCTGGCGTGGCAGCCGGGCACGGCGATGCGGCGGGAGGTTTCCACCGCCTCGCGGTGGCGGGGCGACAATTCAGGGAAGCCGTACGCCCAGCCGGGGGCTGTGCGGTGCGCCGTAGAGGCGTCGATGATCTTGGTGCGGGTGCTTCCGCAGAGAGAAACGGACTCTCTCGCCGCCGCGTCGGGCAGACAGAGAAAGGCGATGTCCGCGGCGTCGATACACTCTTTGCGCGCGTCGGGGTCCTTCCGCTTCTCTTCGGGAAGGGCAATGATATGGATATCGGGGCGGCTGCCCAGCCTCTCGAAGATGCGCAGGCCCGTCGTCCCCTCTTTTCCGTCGATAAATACGTCTGTCATAGTACTTGATATATGGCGCAAACATGACGCTTGCGACGAAAAATTCGCCGCAAGCCCCTTTCTTTGCTTTATTTGATCTCTTTATTCGCCAACAGAGCGCGCACCTTGATAGGCAGGCCGAAGAGGTTGATGAAGCCCTCGGCGTCGTGCTGATCGTACACGTCTTCTTCACCGAAGGTGGCGATCTCTTCGCTGTACAGCGAGTGCGGGCTCTTCATGCCGGCGAGGATGATGTTCCCCTTGTAGATCTTCAGGCGGACGTCGCCGGTGACCGTCTCCTGCGTCTTGGTGACGAAGGAAGTGAGCGCCTCGCGCAGCGGCGTGAACCACTGGCCGTTGTAGACGAGTTCGGCAAAGCGGATGGCGACGTGCTGCTTGAAGTGCTGCGTCTCCTTGTCGAGGCAGAGCATCTCCAACAGCTCGTGCGCTTTATAGAGGATGGTGCCGCCCGGCGTTTCGTACACGCCGCGGCTCTTCATGCCGACCAGGCGGTTTTCCACCATGTCGACGATGCCGACGCCGTTGGCGCCGCCGATCTTGTTGAGCTTTTCCATCAGCTCCACGCTGCCCAGCTTTTCGCCGTCCAAGGCGACGGGAACGCCCTTTTCAAAGGAAAGGGTGATATAGGTGGGCGCGTCGGGCGCCTTCTGCGGGGAAACGCCCAGCTCGAGGATCTCGTCGTATTTTGGCTCGTTTGCGGGATCTTCGAGATCGAGCCCCTCGTGCGAGAGGTGCCACAGGTTTTTATCTTTGGAATAGTTGGTCTCGCGGGTGATCTTCAGGGGGATGTGATGCGCTTCTGCGTAGTCGATCTCCTCGTCGCGGCTCTTGATGTTCCAGATGCGCCAAGGGGCGATGATGGGCATATCGGGAGCGAACGCCTTGATGGTCAGCTCGAAGCGGACCTGGTCGTTGCCCTTGCCCGTGCAGCCGTGGCAGATGGCGTCGGCGCCCTCTTTTTTAGCGATCTCGACGATGCGCTTGGCGATGACGGGGCGCGCGAAGGAGGTGCCCAGGAGGTACTCGTTCTCGTACACCGCGCCCGCCTGCATGGTGGGATAGATGTAGTCTTCGATGAACTCTTTGCGCAGGTCCTCGATATACAGCTTGGAAGCGCCCGTCTTGAGCGCCTTCTCTTCCAGCCCTTCCAGCTCGCTCTCCTGCCCTACGTCGGCGGAGACGGCGATGACTTCGCAGTTGTTATAGTTCTCTTTCAGCCACGGGATGATGATGGAGGTATCCAACCCGCCCGAATATGCCAGGACAACTTTTTTGATCTCTTTCTTTTCCATTGAAAACATCCTCTCTGTAGATACTATCGATGATTATACTCATTCGCGCGGCGCAAGTCAAGCATTTTTCGCCCGCTTTTCTGATTTTATACATTTGTATTCAATCTTTTTTGCATAAAATTTATAATTATGCATTTTTCTGCGGATATTCATGAATAATAGAAAAATATGCAAGCGCGCAGCAGCAAGGCGGGCGCGGGCAGAGAAAAATACGCGGCCGCGCGCGGCCGACAGACGGCGCAAACCGCCGCAAAATACGGGCGCGCGGGAGCGGCAACCGGCCGCGGACGCGCAAAAATATGCGGGCACGGCCAGGATCAAGGGCGCACACACACGGCGCGGCAGGCGGAAACACGCGGGCGCGGCCGGGATCATGGGCGCACGGGTACGCAAAAATATGCGGGCGGCGGGAGGGTCACTTTTTGGCGGTAAAGCCGTAGCTGCCCACCGTTTTGCCCGTCTCCACATAGCGGTTCTGCACATACGCCACGGGCGCGCCCTCGGGAATGTACAGCCTGCCGCCGCGCATCCAGCGCTCGTCCGCCGTGACGCCGACGATCTCGGCGATGAACATGACGTGCGAGGGCAGCTCGACCGTCTCGCGCACGGCGCACTCCAGCGACACGGGGCACTCGGCGACGGCGGGCGCGGAGACGCGGGAACACTTCTGCCTGGTCAGGTGAAATTTTTCAAATTTATCGACGTCTCTGCCCGAAACGACGCCGCAGCCGTCCAGCGTGTGCAGCAGCGCGGCATCGACGAGGTTGACGACGAACTCGCCCGTCGCCTTGATGAGCCCGTACGAATAGCGGCTGCGCCGCACGGATATGGAGAGCATGGGCGGGTCGGAATTGACGGTGCCCGCCCAGGCGATGGTGACGATGTCCGACGTGTGCATATCGCCGCAGGAGACCATGACGGCGGGTACGGGCGCCAAGAGCGTCGATGCGGGGATCTCTGTTTTCATGATACATACCTCCTAAGTGATCGGGTTTTTTGATGATCTTTCTATATAAATAAAATGAAATGCCATTCGCCCCCTGCCGCGGCGCGGGGCAAGCCCAAATACAGCAGCCGTCCGCCCGCGGGGCGCAAGCGGGGAACGCCCTGCCGCCGCGCAGGAAAGACGATGGCGCGTTCAGCCCCTATTTTCGCCGCCCGAACGGTACAGGAGCATCAAAAAGGAATACTCCTTCAACCGGCGGCGCGCCGTGCGGTAGTCCGGGCAGAAAGCGCCCACCGCCCGCCAAAAGTCCGGCGAATGGTCGAAATGCATCCTGTGGCACAGCTCGTGGATGTACACATACTGCCGCAGGACGGGCGGGACCATGCACAGGCGCCAGTTCAGGCTGATATTGCCGGACGCGTCGCAACTGCCCCACCGCGCCTTGTAATCGCGGACGGCGACCGAAGAAAACGGGATGCCTATGCGCGCCGACAGCATGCCGAACTCCCTCTCCAGCAGCGGGCCGCGCGTGCGCTTGAAGTATTCACGCATGGCGGCGGCGTTCTTCATGAAAAAAGTGCCGCCCGTCTCGCGGCAGCGCACGGAGCCGAAGCGGAGGCAATGGGGCTCGCCGTCAAGCAGCAGCACCTTGCCCTCCCGCACGTCGTCAAAGCGCGGATCGGAAAATTGTTCCAGCTTTTTACAGATCCAGTCGCGCTTCTTTTCCACAAAGGCGCGGATAAGCTCGTCGGAGAGGCCGACGGGCGCCTTGACGACCACAGAACCCGCCGACACGGAGATGACGAGGGTACGGCGGCGGGACCGCACCACCTTATACTCGATCAAAGCAGACCTGCCCCGCTACGACCGTCTCGGCGCCGTTTTTGACCCCTTCGACGGCGAACACGCCGGGCGAGAGCTCGCGGCGGTAAAACTCGAGCAGGTCCCCCTCGTGCGACTGGCGCACATAGTGCAGCTGAAAGGAGCGCAGGCGGCGCTCTTCCAGCTCCTGCACGCTGAAGCAGTTAAACAGATAATCTGCATATTTGATATTGTTGACATGGCGGTTGAGGTCGTATTCGGAATTGGCGACGCGCAGCGAAAAGGCGGGAGACGTGCGCTCTTCCACGGCGGGCACGGACCAGTCTTTCACACACACGGCGCGCTCTTCGATAAAGTCGATCTGCGGCTGCTCGAGGCGGGAACAGGGCACGATCCTGCCGTCCTTTTGCAGGATGCACCAGCGGGAATAGGCGCGGATGAGCACCTCGCCCGCCTCGTTTTTGACGGCGAAGCTGCGCTCGTAGATGGCCTTGTTGGGGCGGTGCGGCCAGGTGACGACGGTGACGCGCTCGCCGCAGCGGGGCTTTGCTTCGACCTCGGCATGGATCTTGGAAAGCACCCAAAAACATCCCTTTTCCGACAAGAGGCCGAACCCCAGCCCCATCTTTTTGGCGTGGTCGCCCGCGGCTTCCTGAAAGAAGCTCAAAAGCGACGAGGGCTTGAGTTCCTGTAAAAAATCCGCGTCGCTGTTGCGCACGGTATAGCTGCGTTCGATACTGCTCGGTGCCTGCATATCTTGTGGTCTCCGTATCCGTTTTTTCTCATTTTACACCAATTAGGGCGATTTGTCTACTTTTTGCGCGCCACTTTGCGGTATCCCTCGCGAACTTTTATAGTATGCCACGCATAGTACTATGCAAACATCATGCATAGTACTTTGCAAAAGGCGGAATTTTAAAGAATATTCGCGAAAACGTTGACACGAAACGACAAATATAGTATAATAATTTCAAAGGAGGGCGATATATGGATATTAACGATCGCAACGATCAAGACAAAGCTGCCGACAGCGCATCCGCCATCAGCAGCGACCTGATCCGCGGCCACATCAACACCATTATTCTCCGTACCCTCTATGACGGAGACAAGTACGGCTACGAGATCATCAGCGAGATCGAATCGAAGAGCAAAGGACAGTATGTGCTGAAGCAGCCCACCCTGTACAGCGCATTGAAGCGGCTGGAAAGCCAGGACTACGTCACCTCGTACTGGGGCGGCGTCAGCAACGGCGGCCGCCGCAAATATTTCCAGATCACGGACAAGGGCAAACGGGTCGTGGAGCAGAACCTGGCGGAGTGGGAGTATTCGCGCACCGTCATCGACAGCCTCATTTCCGAGCGCGACTACGACTTCAACAACCCGCCCCCCGCATCTTCCGTCGATTTTTCGCTGCTGAAAAAATCGACCTCGCGCGTGCCCGTGATGCACGGCGACGGGAACGATCCCATCGAATTAGATTATGATGAAGAGGCGTATGCGGAAGCCCCCGCCCCCGACGCGGAAGAAGCGGCGGAAGAGGCGGCGCAGCCCGCGGAAGAGCCCGTTATAGAAGCGGCGGAAGCACCCGCAATGCCCGCGCAGGCGCCTGTTTTTACAGCCGAGCCCGCATCGGCGGCGGAAGAAGCTCCGCAGCCCGCGCAGGAAGCGCCCGCGCCGGCAGCTCCCGTACAGGAAGCGCCCGTGCAGGAAGCGCCGCAGCCCGCCTTTGCCGGCTGGACGCGCGAAGACCCGTTAGAGGCGGTGCGCCCGGCAGCCGAGCCCGTGCAGGAAGAGGCCGTGCAGGAAGTGCCCGTACAAAATGAGCCCGCTCCGGCGGCGGAAGAAAAGAGCGCCGCGGCGGAAGCGAAGCAGCCACAGGCGACGGCAGCCGACCCCACCCCCATCATCGTGCAGGACCCCGCCTCCAACATGCGCTGGACGCGCGAGAGCCCCCTCGAAAAGGCAAAGGATGAGGACGAGCCCGCCGAAAAAGAGCAGCGCGCACAGGGCTCTGCCGACGAGACGGAAGACGAAGAGTCGCCCGCGGTGGAAGATATCCGCCCGCTGACCACGGAAGAGCGCCGCCGCATCCACGAGAATTATCAGAGCCTGATCGGCAGCGACGACGACGCGACTTCTTATTATTATTCGCAGGTCGCCAAAGACCGCAGCGTCCGCCCTTCCTACGAGAGCAGGTCTGACGCACCTTCCGCCCGCACCCAGGGATACACGATGGACCAGTACCAGGCGCAGAGCGATCTGTACGAAGAGCAGGCGATGGAGAACTACGGCAACGGCCCCGCCGCGCCGCAGTCTTACGACGAGGCGTACCGCCAGAACAAGGCCATCTCGTCCGAGCTGTTATATTCGGACAAGACGCCGGAAGAGCGCAATTATAAGGAACTGCTGTCGCAGCTGTACGACAATTCGCGCCACGAATACGACGACTACGGCGGATACGGCAGCTACGGCACCGACCCGTACATGCCGGCGGGCTACGACCAGGGCTTCGACCCCTATCAGCAGCCCTATCCCGACGAACAGGCGATGGAAGAGGCGGCGGAAGAGCACGCAGAGCCCGCCCCCGCCGACGATAAAAAAAAAGAAAAAAATTCCGCTTCTTCGGAAGAAAATAAGCAGAAGCAAATAGAAGCGCAGCAGCAGGCCAAAGCCGCCGCCAAAAAGCAGGCGGAGGAAGAAAAGGCCGCCAAGGCCGCCGCCCTCGAAAAGAAGAGGCAGGACGCCATCGAGCGCAAGGCACAGCGCGAGGGCCTGCGCATCGCCGCCGCGCGCGAGCGCGCCAAAGCCGCCGAAGAGATGCCCGGCAAGTCGTTCGACAAGGGCAAGGCGCTGTTCTGGACGGCGCTGTGGGTATTCGGCGTGGCACTCATCGAATCGGTGGTGAATATCTGCCTGCGCGGGGTGCTCGGCTCGAATCTGTGGTATGTGATCGTGCCCTTCATCATCGACTTCGTGTTCATGGGCGTGTTCCTGTTCTTATATCTGAGCGGATACGGAAAGAACAGCCGCAAGTCGCTGTCGCGTTCATACATATCGGCGAGCTTTGTGGTGTTCGTGAACATCCTGCTCATCATCTGCCTCATCGCCTTCCTGGTCATCACCTTTGCCAACGACACGACGGCGCTGACTTCGCAGATCGTACTGTATGTGGTGCTGCCCGTCATCTACGCCTGCAACATCCCCCTGTTTGCCCTGCTGTACAGCTATTTCAGCAACAAACAATAACTTTTCAGCGACAAAAGAGCGCCCCGCGGGGCGCTCTTTTTCAATGCGGCTGTACGGCGCCGAGCGGCGCCCTGCGGCCGTTTTGTTCTCTCTTTGCGGCGCGGCGCACGATCGCCTTGTACAGCTCCGCCAAAGGCACGACGGCCAGAGAGGCCGCCGCCGTCAGCCCCCACTGCGCCCCCGTGAGCGGCACGATGCCGAAGGCGGCGCGCAGGGGCGCAAAGGCGCACAGCAGCAAGTTGACCGCCACGCCGAGAAAGACGGTCAGAAACAGCATCTTGTTGGAGAAAAATCCCCTGCCGAAGGCGGAGCCGTGCGCGGAGCGGATATTGAAGGAATGGAACAATTCCAAAAAGGAGAGGACGAAGAAGGCGACCGTGACGGCCGCTTCGTTCCCCCACAGGCGCAGGCTGCAGACAAAGGCGCCCACGCACAGCGCCGTCTGCATCAGGCCGTAGACGGCGACGGAGGCGAGCGACTCCGCCGAAAACAGGTCCGCCGCACGCACGGGCGGACGGCGCATGCAGTCGGCATCCGCGACTTCCGCCCCCAAAGAGAGGACGGGCAGGCTGTCGGTGATGAGGTTGATCCACAACAGCTGGGTGGAGGTGAGGAAATCGAAGCGGTACAGCGCCAGGGTAACGATGAGGATGGATAAGACCTCGGCGAGGTTGGTGGCGAGGAAGAAGAGGATGGTCTTTTTGATGTTGGAAAAGATGTGCCGCCCCTCGCGCACGGCGGTGACGATGGTGGAAAAGTTATCGTCGGCGATGACCATGTCGGCGGCGTTTTTGGTGACGTCCGTCCCCGCCATGCCCATGGCGATGCCGATATCCGCGCGGCGGATGCCGGGCGCGTCGTTGATACCGTCGCCCGTCATGGCGACGACTTCGCCCGCCGCCTGCAGCCGCTCCACGATCAGGCTCTTGTGCCGCGGCGTGACGCGCGCGAACACGCGCGTGCTGCGGATGCGCGCGTCCAATTCCCTTTCCGGAAGCGCGTCCAGCTGCGCGCCCGTCAACACCTCCCGTTCGGAAGCGGCGATGCCCAGGCGCGAAGCGATGGCAAACGCCGTCTCGCGGTGGTCGCCCGTGATCATGACGGTGCGGATGCCCGCCTGCGCGCACTCTTCCACCGCCTCGCGCGCGCCGGCGCGGGGCGGATCGATCATGCCGCACAGGCCGAGGAAGACGAGCTCTTCTTCCAGCACTTCCCCCGTAAACGGGCGATAGGCGAAGGCGAGCACGCGCAGGGCGCGGGAGGCGAGCTCACGCGTCTTTGCCAAGATCGCCGCCCTGTCCGCCGGCGTCATCGGGCGCACGGCGCCGTCATAGATGCGGCTGCACTTTTCCAGCAGCACCTCCGATCCGCCCTTGGAAAAACAGAACTTCCCCTCCCGCGTCGCCGCCGCCACCGTCATCATCTTCCGTTCCGATGAAAAGGGAATGACGCCGAGGCGCTTGTATCCCCCTGCAAAACGGCAGGCGCGCGCATAGGAGACGAGGGCGCACTCGGTGGCGTCGCCCGAAAGTTTGCCGCCCCGCTCGCGCACGGTGTTGCAGGCGAGCATGCAGGAAAGGAGCATTTTTCCGCCCGCGTCCGCGCTCACCTGCGCGCACGCAAGCGGCCGCCCCGGAAAGCGGAGGACGACCTCTTCCACCGTCATGCGGTTTTCGGTGAGGGTGCCCGTCTTATCCGAACAGATACAGCTGCACCCGCCCAGCGTTTCCACCGCGTGCAGCCTGCGGACGATGGCGCGGGCACGGCTCATCTTTTGCACCCCCAGCGCCATGATGACGGTGACGATGGCGGGCATGCCTTCGGGAATGGCGGCCACGGCGATGGCGACGGAGGACATGAAATTTTCCAGCAGCGTGCTTTCCTTGAAAAAGATGCCGAACAGAAAGATGAGCGCCGCCACGGCGACGACGAAGGCGGTGATGATGCGCCCGAGCACCGCCAGCGCCCGTTCGAGCGGGGTCTCCGGCGCGGGCGTTTCGGAGAGCATGCCGGCGATCTTGCCGATCTCGGTATGCTTCCCCGTCTGTACGACGAGCGCCTGCGCCTGCCCGCGGACGATGAAGGAAGAAGAATACAGCATACAGGCGCGGTCTGCCACCGCCGCCCCTTCCGCGCACGCGGCCGCCGACTTGGGCGCCCCTTCCGACTCGCCCGTGAGGGCAGATTCGTCGCAGCGCAGCTGCTCGCATTGCAGGATGCGGCAGTCGGCGGGGACGACGTCGCCTTCTTCCAAAAAGATGACGTCGCCGGGGACCAGCGCCGCGCTTTCGAGCAGCACGTCTTTGCCGCCGCGCACCGCCTTGGCGCGGCATACGGAGAGGCTGCGCAGCTTTTCGACGGCGTGGTCGGCGCGGTACTGCTGGATGAAACCGACAAAGGTATTCAAGAGGATGATGAAGAGCAGGATGCCCGTGTCGGCAAGATCGGCGGCGTCTCCCGTGATATAGGCGACGACGGCGGAGATAGCCGCGGCACAGATGAGAAGGATGGTCATGAAGTCTTTGAACTGCGCCAAAAACAGGCGCAGCGCCCCGCCCTTCTTTTTGTCTTGCAGACGGTTGACGCCGAAGCGCTTGCGCCGCTCTTCCGCCTCTTGCTCCGAAATGCCGAGCGGCGAACTTTGCAGCGCTGCCAGCGCCTCTTCTGCCGAAAGTGAATGAAATGCGCGCATAACCCCTCCCGTCGTTTTACAGAAGTATTGTATTCGGCTGCGGCGGACGATATGCGAAGGAAAAGCGCGGGAGCTGCTCCTCCTTATTTTCGGCACGGCGCAGAGCAATAGCGCACGGACCATACGGTCCTATCGTGGGCAAAATATTTATTTTTTGAAAAAAGTTGCGGAAAAACGCTTGCTCGTGACGCCGCGTAATGAATTATAATAGCAGCGAGGTGATAAAGATATGGCTGATCACAAAGCAATTCCGCAGGGATACATGACTGTTGGCGAAGTCGCCAAAAAAATGGGCGTTACCGTTCGCGCCCTGCAATACTACGATCGCGAGGGACTATTTTGCCCCTCTGCCGTGAGCGAAGGCGGGCGCAGGCTTTATACCGATAAGGACATCATAAAACTGCACCAAATTTTATCGTTAAAGTCTTTGGGGTTTTCGATCGACGAGATCAAAAACAGATTGACTTCGATCGATACCCCCGATGAAGTTGCCGCCGCCCTGACAGAACAAAGCAAGGCAATACAGGCGCAGATCGATATGCTCACGCGATCGCTGCACGATATTGAAACACTGAAGACCGAAGTTCTGAAAATGCAATCGGTCGATTTCAAAAAGTATGCCGATATAATCGTCAATCTGCAAATGCGCAACGACAACTATTGGCTGATCAAATACTTTGACGACAACACGCTCGATTATTTGCGCGGGCGGTTCGATAAGGAAAGCGGCCTTGCCTTTATAAACAAATTCAACGCCTTGCGCGATAAAGCCGTACAATACAGCGAGGCGGGCGTCGCGCCCGAAAGCGCACAGGGACAGGAATTTGCAAAGGAGTTTTGGCAGCTCATTACAGAATTTACAGACGGAGATATGCGTATGCTGCCGCAGTTAATGAGTATGGGAAAACTTGATACGGACAATGCCGAATGGCAGGAAAAGATGAATATCCTTAACGCCTTTATCGCCCCTGCTCTCGAAACTTATTTTAACAATTTGGGTGTGAACCCTTTTGAGGTCAAAAATGTCTGACGCCTTACAAGTAAAAGGATTAAAGAAAAACTATGGCAATATTCCCGTTTTGAAAGGCATCGATTTTTCGGTGCGGCGCGGCGAAATATTCGCCCTGCTCGGCGTGAACGGCGCAGGAAAAACGACGGCTTTGGAATGTATCGAAGGTTTGCGTGCCTACGATAACGGGGAGATAACTATACACGGCAAGATCGGTATTCAGCTGCAATCGGCATCCTTGCAGGCATTTATCAAACCGTTGGAAGCGGTCTATCTGTTTTCTAAATGGAATAAAACCAAACCGGACACGGAGATGTTGAACGCACTCGGAATATACGAACTTTCCAAAAAGAGATACGCGGATCTTTCTACGGGGCAGAAGCGCAGACTGCACCTTGCGCTCGCTCTGATCGGCAATCCCGACATCGTATTTCTCGACGAGCCGACCGCAGGGCTGGACGTGGAGGCGAGGCATTCTCTGCACGAGCAAATCAAGCAATTAAAAAGGCAGGGCAAAACGATCATTCTCGCCAGCCACGATATGGCAGAAGTCGAAACTTTATGCGACCGCATCGCCATACTCAAAGATGGTAAAATTGCTTTTATCGGCACAATAGAGGAATTGACCGCCGCCGTCGGCAGACAATATACCGTACATATAACCACACCGCTTGGGCGGCAAAGTTTTGTTACGGATGATCTTACGCAAACATTGCTTGAAAAGATTTCCGAATACAAAGATAAGAAAATAGAAGTTTTAGATATACGAACGGACAGAGGAACGCTCGAACAACATTTTATCGACATAGCGAGGGGCGAACAATGAAAGCATTTTTATACGGCGTGGGACTACAATTCAAAATGGATATTCGCAGCAAGACTATGCTCATTACCTGCTACCTTGTCCCTCTCGTTTTCTTTTTCTTTATGAGCGGCATATTCACTTCGATCGATCCTTCTGCGGTAAATACGCTGATCCCGTCTATGTCGGTATTCGTCATTACCATGAGCGCACTTATAGGGCTGCCGCCTTCTCTCGGTGAAGTTTATAGCGGCGAAGTTAAAAAAGTATATAAAGCAAATGGCGTACCGCTTTCTTTGGGCGTGATAACACAATTCATTTCTTCTTTCATACATACACTGATCGTCTGCCTGATCGTCTTTGTTGTCGCGCCGTTCGTGTTCAAAGCGAAATTACCGGCAAATCTGCCGCTGTACTTTTGCTCCCTCGTCGCTTTGCTCTGCGTTACCCTTGCCATCGGGTGCATCATAGGCTTATTGGTAAAAACACAGGCGAAACAGACAATGGTTGCAATGATCATATTTCTGCCGTCCGTTATGCTGTCTGGCATCATGTTTCCGGCGACAATGTTGCCTGACTTTATGCAGTATTTAGCGTATATCTTCCCTGCAACAATCGGGTTTCAGGCGATGACCGACCTTGCGATATGGCACCTGCCCGTACTTGCCATCCTCTTTGCAGCGTTCTGCGCCGTGATTGCGCTGATTTTAACCAAGTCAAAATAAAGCGAACCCGATCGGAAGCGGGTATCTCACCACATCTGCGGCGTTAAAGCCCTTGGCAATATGTCTCTATATTACCTGCGGGCTTTGCCTTGCATGGATACTGTAAGGAAAAAATACGGACCACGCTTTTAGCGGCATCTTTTAGTCGCTTTGCCGTTCATCGTCTTTGCAA
>DXEW01000017.1 GCA_019114755.1 Candidatus Borkfalkia faecavium | reverse complement strand
CGCCCCAATCCATCGCAAAATGCGCTCTTTCAGGGTGCGAAGCAATCGAAAGCGGGTAGATCACTACAGATGCAAGGCAAAGCCCGCAGGCAATACAGCGACGTATTGGCAAGGGCTTTAACGCCGCAGATGTGGTAATATCCCCGCTTTCGATCGGGTTCGGATTACTTTGACTTGGTTATGATCGGAGAAGGCCTCTTTGTTTGCCCGTTTTTGTTTTTCAGCGGATATAGTGCACCCGCGCCTCGTCGTAAAAGCCCCTGGCGGCGGGCGCTTCGTCCGCGACGCCCACAGCGATGAGCGCCACGGGGATGCTTTCACAGCCCAAAACCTGCTGCACGCCGTCGGTGCGCGGCTGGGCGGGGTAACAGCCGCACCAGCAGGTGCCGTAGCCGAGGTCTGTCGCCTGCAATAAGAGGTTCTCTACCGCCGCGCCGCAGTCCTGCGGCCAAAAGCCGCGCCCCGGCTGCAGGTCGGGCCGCCCGCACACCGCGATGGCAAGAGAGGCCGTCTCCAGCATCTTGCAGGCGGGGTGCGCCTGCATCAGCAGATCTAACGTCTCTCGCTTTTCCACCACATAAAATTCCCAGGGCCTGCTGTTGACGGCGCTGGGCGCCATCATCGCCGCCTCCAGCATCAGCTTTACGTGCTCGGGGGGCACGGCCGCCCCCGCTTTATACTTGCGCACGCTCCTGCGGGCGCGGATGGCTTCACTTGTCTGCATATTCTTACCCTCCCTTTTTTCTTCGATGATACCACGCCTACGCCCGTTTGTCAACCGCCGCGCGCAAACCGTTTGTGTTTTTGCCGCATTTGTGGTACTATGTTGGTATGGAAACAAAGCAAATGCCGCCCATCGGGCAGGATGTGCCCCTCGGCGAGGGAGAGTGCATCGAAGAACTGCTGGAAGGGGACCTGCGCATCATTCAAAATAAAAGCCTGTACCGCTTCACCAGCGACGCCGTGCTCCTCTCGCGCTTTGCGCGGGGGAAAAAGAAGGATATAGTCGCCGACTTCTGCGCGGGCAGCGGCATCGTGGGGCTGCACTTTTACGCCCTCAACCCGCATATCCAAAGCGTCACCCTGTTCGAGATGCAGCCCGCCCTCTCGGAGATGAGCGCCCGCTCGGTGCGGCTGAACGGCCTTACGGGTTTTACCGCCGTGTGCTGCCGCGTGCAGGACATCGGCAAAGAGTACGACGAGCACTTTTCCCTCATCCTCTGCAACCCGCCCTACGAGACGGGCGGCTTCCAGAAAGAGGAATACCACAAGGCGGTCTGCCGCAAAGAGCTCACCATCACCCTGCGCGAGGCCGTTTCTGTTGCCGCCAAAAAGCTGCGCTTCGGGGGCAGGCTGGCGATCTCGAACCGCGCCGACCGCCTCGCCGAGGTCTTGTATATCATGAAGGAATGCGGCTTAGAGCCAAAGCGGGTGCAGCTGGTGCGGGGCAGAGAGGGGGCAAAGCCGTATTTATTGCTGGCGGAAGGGGTCAAGGGCGCAAAGCCGGGCACCGAACTTCTGCCGGACATCGTCAACGTCAAAAACTGAGCGCCCGCGCATCGGCCGAGCTGCGGCAGGCGGCGGCAAAAAACGCCCGCCGCGCCGAATAAAAACAGACGGGCGCCCCGCCTGTAAAAGGGACGCCCGCGCTGCGGCCGCCGCGATCGGCTCTGTCCGTCTGCGCGGCAAAAAAGCGCCCGCCGCAGGCGGCGGCAAAAAACGCCCGCCGCAGGCGGCGGCAAGCGAGCCGCCCGCGCATCGGCTCTGTCCGTCTGCGCGGCAAAAAAGCGCCCGTGCGCCAAAGGAGAACAACCATGGTCTATTTCGTCGCCACGCCCATCGGCAATTTGGGCGATATATCGCTGCGCGCCTTAGAGGTATTGCGGGCGGTCGACGCCGTCTTCTGTGAAGACACCCGCCACTCCCTCAAACTTCTCAATCATTATCAGATCAAAAAGCCGCTCGTCGCCTGCCACAAGTTCAACGAGCGCGCGGCGGCGGAAAAGCTCGTATCGCTGGCGCGGGAGGGGAAAGAGGTCGCCGTGGTCACCGACGCGGGCACGCCCGTCATCTCCGATCCCGGCAATCTCTTGGCGTTACAGCTGCGCGAGGCGGGCATTCCCTATACCCTCGTGCCCGGCGCCTGCGCCTTCGTGGCGGCGCTGGTGCTTTCGGGCTTCCCCGCCGAAACCTTCGCCTTTTTGGGCTTTTTGCGGGGGAAGACGTCGGAAAAGCGCGCCTTTTTGCAAAAGTACGCCTCCTTTGAAGGGACGCTCGCCCTCTATTCCGCCCCGCAGGACGTAGACGCCGACGTCGCCCTCTTATACGAAGTGTGGGGCGAGCGGCAGGCGTGCGCCGTGCGCGAGATCACCAAGCTGCACGAAAGCTGCGAATACTTTGCTCTCTCCGCGGGGCTGGCGGGCGAAAAGCGGGGCGAGTACGTGCTGGTGGTGCAGGGGGCTTCTCCGCAGCAAAACCCGCTCAATTCCCTTTCGGAAGAGGAGCACGTCGCCCACTACATGGCGCAGGGCATGCCCCGCAAAGAGGCGCTCAAAGCCGCCGCAAAAGACCGCGGCGTCTCCAAAAGCGAGCTGTACAGGCGCACCCTCCCCAAAAATTGACGGATTTCCCTCTTTTTTTTATTCAGGTATTGACAAAGCGCCTTTCGTCATTTATAATAGAAGTGCCGAGAAAATTCGGTAAGGAGGATATTATGAAAGAGGTTTGGAGCAACAGTTGGAAAAAGATCCTCATCTGGGCGTGCGGGTATGTGAGCATCATCGCCTTCGCCATCGCCGGCGGCTACGCCATCGTCAAAAGTGAGGACGAAGACCTGAAAAAGACGGCAAAGACCTGCTTTATCGTCACCCTCGTCTTTTTGGCGGTCGACGCGCTGATCAGCATCTTCAGCGCCATTTCGCAGGGCGTGTATTCGGCAGGGTTTGCCGCCTTCATCGTGTGGTTCAGCTTTGCGGTGCTCATCCTGAAGATCGCCGCCTACGCATTCTTTATCGTCATGGAATTGGTGAATGCACGGGGTGAACAGCCCTCCCAAAACAAAGCGCTGCCCGCAGAAAAGGAAGAGGATATCCCCGAACAGAAGTAACATATGCCCGCCAGCGGGTGAGTTATACGAAAGAGGGGCGCGCGTCCTTATGGACGCGCGCCCCTCTCTTTTTGCTTATTTGCCCTGCATGCAGCCGCCCTCCGCACGCGAAGGGCGGCTGCGCGCGCCCCATTTTCTTTACGCAGCCGTACTCTCTTTGCCCTGCCCGCGCTTTTGCTTTGTGTGGGCGTAGAGTTCTTCCCCATAAAAAGGGGGGCGGCGTTCAGTAAATATAGCTTTTCATTGTCTGTTCGTATTGCTGCTCCAACAGCAGCAGTTCGTCCGCCACGGCGCGGATATCCTCGTCCGCCCGCTCGCTTTCGCCGAGCGAGCGCGTCAGCGCCGTGATGCCCATCACCGTGCCCTGCGTCAGCATCTCGGCGATATGCGCGCGCGAATCGTCTTTGAGGGCGTTCATCTTCACCGAGCCCCACATCATCGCCCGCTTCAAGGGCCCCGGGTCCTTGAGCTCGAGGCCCCGTTCCTTTGCCAGCGCCGCCGCCTTGCCGGAAATGTGCTCGTAGCCGTCGTGCATCTGCTTGAGTTCTTCGCGCAGGCGTTCGTCTTCCGTCTCCGGCAAAATGTCGGCGATGGAAGCGAGCGCGTAGCGGGTGTTGCGGTATACCTCGGCGAGCAGTTCCTCGCCCGATTTTTTATCTGTCATCTCTGTTCCTCCTGCCTGCGCCATGGGCGCCATGCGGAAAGGGTCGGGCTTCACCCCGTACCCCTGCGCCGCGCTGCGGAAAGGGTCGGGCGTGCCCCGCACCTTCCTTTTGACCGTCAGTATGCCCCGCCTTGCCAAAAAGTATGCGCGGAAAAATTTTTAATGCGCGGGGGGGGATAAGGGATAGAGCCGCCGCATCTGCCATCGGCGCGCAAAATCGGATAGAGGGAAGGGGCGGAAATTTCCAAAGCGCGGGGCTAAAATGGACAGCGCCGGCGCAAAAATTTTCAAAAAATCTGCACAAATCATTCCCAAAATCCCGTGCAAAAATTTTCAAAATTCCGCGCAGAGCGTTCCCAAAGTTCCGCGCAAAAATTTTCAAAAAAGTTCGCGCAAAAGAGTTGACTTTGGCGGGGAGGCTGGTATACTTTTTTCTGTAACTTTGCCGCTTTGATTTTTTCACACGAAGGTTTTTATGCACAAGGACCGCGCAAAGCGGGCGCTGTCGATGACGCAGGGCCCGCTTTTGAAAAATATATTGCTCTTCAGCCTGCCGCTCATGTTTTCAAACGTGCTGCAGGTGCTGTTCAACATGTCAGACGTAGCCGTGGTGGGCAGGTTCGGCTCTGCGGGCGCGCTGGGCGCCGTCGGTTCCACCACCACATACGTCGCCCTGTTCACGGGGCTTCTCATCGGCATGGGCACGGGCATCAACGCCGTCATGGCGCAGCGTCTGGGGGCGGAAGATGAAGAGGGCTCCGCGCGGGCGGCGCATACGGCGCTCATCGTATCCGCCGCCTTCGGGCTGTTGGTGGCGGCGCTGGCGATGGGGCTTGCCCGCCCCGTGCTGCTGCTGATGGGCACCAAGCCGCAGTTTTTGGAAGGGGCGCTGCTGTATGTGTACATCTATTTTACGGGCGCCGCGGGCACGGCGCTGTACAACTGCGGCAACGGCATCTTTTCCGCCGACGGCGATACCCGCAAACCGCTGCTGTTTCTGACGGCTGCGGGCGTCACCAACATCCTCCTCAACCTCTTTTTCGTCATCGTCTGCAATATGTCGGTGGCGGGGGTGGCGCTGGCTTCGACCATCTCGCAGTGGCTCTCCTGCGCGCTCATCCTGACGGCGCTCGCCCGCGCCCGCCGCGCCTACCGCCTGCGCCTTTCCCGCCTGCGCATAGACCCCGCCTTTGCCAAAAGCGTGCTCGCCACGGGCATCCCCGCGGGCATCCAGAACGCCATCTTTCAGCTGGCGAACCTGTTCATCCAGGCGGGCATCAACACCTTTGACGGCACGGTGGTCGAGGGCAACTCCGCCGCCGTCAACGCCGATACCATCGTGTTCGAGCTGATGGCGGCCTTCTACACCGGCTGCACCAGCTTCATCGGGCAAAACTTCGGCGCGGGCAAAGCGGAGCGCATCTTGCCCTGTTATTTTGTCAGCCTTCTGTATTCTTTCGGGTCCGGATTGGTATGCGGCTTGCTGCTCTTCGCCTGTGCGGGCGCCTTCTTATCCATCTTTACGGGCGAGGCCGCCGTCATCGAGGCGGGCAGGCAGCGGCTGGCGGTGATGTGCTTCTCGTACGCGCTCTCCGCCTTTATGGATAACACCATCGCCGCCGCGCGCGGGTTGGGCAAAACGGTGGTGCCGACGGTCGTCGTCATTTTGGGTTCGTGCGTGTTCCGCGTGTTCTGGGTGTACTGCATCTTTCCGCTCGCGGGCACGACGACCATGCTGTATCTGCTGTACCCCGTGTCGTGGACGATCACGGCGGCGGCGGAGATCGCCTATTTCGCCTTTGCCTACCGCAGGGCAAAGCGCGTCTTGCAGCCGCAGGGGAATTGAGAAATAAAAGTATGAAATTGAAGACGAGTTTTCCTCTTTATAAAGATCTGAAAAAATGTTTACACGAGTTGTACCCGGATATCGTCGTTGAGTTGTTGGTACGCGATCCCGCGCTCGTCACCTTGGGGTTTGTGGAAGAAGAGGACGAGCCTTGCATTATCGATCTGCATGTAACGGAAGAAAGGCTGCAAGAGATCGTCAGAGACGCCTTGCAGTTAGAGGTGGATGCGTATATAGACGGCGACCCTGCCGAGGATGACCCGTTTTATCAAAAATACTTGCGGTATGGCTGGTTGGCAGGGCTCGATTTTTGGGAAAGAGTAGAAGAATAACCCACGACGGAGGGCGGGCGGTACAAAGAGCAGTATAAAAGCCGCTGCAAAAGGAGGAAACGTATGCCGGAATTGCCGGAAGTGGAAACGGTGCGGCGGGTGCTGGAGCCGCGCCTTCTGCAAAAGACGGTGCGCGCCGTACATATCTATTGCGGGCAGGTCATAGCCGCCCCCGCCCCGGAAGAGTTTGCCGCCTGCCTTGTAGGGCAGAAGGTCGAGGCGTTTTCGCGGCGAGGGAAGTTCCTGCGCCTGTGCTTTGCGGGCGGCGCCTTTTTGACTATCCACCTGCGCATGACGGGCTGCCTCACGCTCGAAGGGGCAGAGGCCCCGCTTGCGGGGCACACGCACATAGCCCTGTCGCTCGATGACGGCATGCAGCTGCGCTATGTCGATGTGCGCCGCCTGGGCAAACTTTGGTTCACCCCCGCGGGCGGGAAAGACGTGAGCGGGGCAGATAAGCTCGGCATCGAGCCGTTTGGCGGGCTCACGGCGGCATATCTGCGCGCCTTCGGCGGCGGCAGGCGTCCGGTCAAGGCGCTGCTGCTCGACCAGCGCGCCGTCGCCGGCATCGGCAACATCTATTCGGACGAGATCCTCTTTTCCTGCGGCATCCGCCCGAGCAGGCCCTGCTGCACGCTGACGGATGCGGAATGGGAAAAGCTCGCCGCCGCCATCCCGGAGCGGTTAGAGTATTTCATTGAAAAAAACAGCATTTCGTTTGCAGAATACGCGGCGGGCGGCGGAAAGGACTACCGCAACACTCCCTTTTTGCAGGTGTACGGCAGGGGCGGTAAGCCCTGCCCCGTATGCGGCGCGCCGCTCGCGCGCATCGTGCTCGGCGGCAGAAGCAGCGTGTTCTGCCCTCATTGCCAAAAATAAATTTTTTATTCACATTCCCCCGGTCGGTCCTCCGCCGGGGTTTTTTATGTTGTTCGGGGAGACTGCGAATGGCGCGCGGGCGTCATTTCGCCGGGGCGCCGTTTTGCCGACACGCGGGCGTCATTTCAACGGGGCGCCTCCCTCGCGGAAGGCGCGGGGCGTTTTGCCCGTCACGGCCTTGAACTGGCGGTAAAAGTGTTCCGCGTTTTCATATCCGCACCGCTCGGCGACGGCGGCGATGCTCTCGGAGCCGGAGAGCAGCAGCTCTTCCGCCCGCTGGATGCGCGCCGCGATAACGTCGGCAAGGAAGGTGGTGCGGAAATATTTTTTGTACAGCACGTGGAAGTGCCCGCAGCAAAGGCCTGCCCGCGCCGCCGCCTCTTCTGCCCGCCACGGCAGCTGCGGGGCGCGGAAGATCTCTCATTGCGGCGGCGCTGTCAAGGTGATATAATACGGGTGTTTTCAAAAAGCCGCGGGGCGAAAAAATCGTCTGCGCGGCATGGCGGAGGGCGGGCGTGCTCTTTTCTTTTTTGACGGTGCTGTTCTATTCGGCATCGTCGTTGGGCGACAAATTCATATCGGCAAAGCTCAACTGCAGCGCGCGCGAATTTTCGCTGCTCGTATCGCTGGCGACGGCGTTTTTTTCTGCCGTTGCATTCAAACTTTCAAGGATTATTCCCTCTGGCGTGTCGGGGATATTCTCCATTGCGGATAATACTTTCACGCCGTTGTCGCGCAATGCTTTTTTATGTATCGCCGTTTCGTATTTGTTTCGGGAAAATCGGTCGAGCTTATAGACTGTCACATATTTTTATGGACACTTTTTATCAAGTATTGCTACACCACCAAATTCAATTTTTCGTTTCAAAAGGGTTTTGACGGGTACTGCGATTATTTTTTAGCAGATTGCTTTATCTGCGAATGATAGAAGTAATTTATAATGATGGGTTTGCCTGTGGGGTTGCGCAGGAAAGGTTCTTCGTCGATTACATACATGAAATCGTTTGCGCAGGCGTAGTCCGCAACCTTTTGGTCTAATATCTTCCAATAGGTCGTATCGTTCTTATTATAGATTTCGCGGTACAGCGGCAAAAGAGGGGGATACTTTTCCTCAATATAGTTCATGACGTCTGCCTTGAAATTGCCGCGCAGATTCAGATTTTCCAGCCAGATATAGTCGCAGAAGTCCTTGATTTTTTCAACAATGTCAAATACTTCGGTGATTTCAGGGAATATGGGCGATATAAAGCAGGTCGTTCGAATGCCTTCTTCGTGGCACTTTTTCATTGCCGCAATCCTGCGCTCTATGGAAACAGCGCTGTCCATATCGTTCTTGAAATTTTCGTCGAGTGTGTTTATCGACCAACTTATAAGGGGAGACGGGAAAGTCTTTATCAAATCGAGGTCGCGCAGCACAAGATCTGACTTGGTGGTGATAATAAGGTTTATTCTGCTGCCCTGCATCTGCTCTAAAAAGGCGTGCGTCCGGCGGAACGTTTCCTCCTGCGGATTATAAGCGTCCGTGACCGAGCCTACGATCATCGTCTGTCCGTCGTACCTCTGCGGGTTTTTGATCGGCTCCCAATGCTTGACGTCGAGAAAGGTTCCCCACGGCTCGTCATGCCCCGTAAACCGTTTCATGAAACAGGCATAGCAATACTTGCAGGCGTGCGTGCAGCCTACATAGGGGTTTACCGAGTAACCGGCTATGGGCAGGTTCGATTTTGTGAGTACGGTTTTTACCCGTATATCGCGTATCTTTACTTCGTCCATATCAGTCTCCAAGATTGTTGAGGATGCGTTTCAGATAGTTTTCGAATTGCTCGATCTCCTCGTCCGAAAAGCCTTTATAATAAATTTCTTCGATCTCTTTTGTCACGCCGTCGTATTTATCTTTGAGTGCGGCGGCTTTTTCAGTCAGGCATACAAGTGCGCTGCGCCTGTCGTTTGCATTTTCTTCGATGCGGATAAGCCCCTGTTCCTGCATTCGTGCAAGCATGGCGGTGAGCGTCGTCTTGGCAAGGCCGCTCTTTTTTGAGATCTCCGTCGCCGTCATTTTCCCTCCCTGCCAGAGTACATACAAAATTTTTCCCTGCGCGCCGTTGAAAGCGTCGATATTTTTTTCTTGCAATATCTTATCGAACCTGCGCCCGCCGATCTGTTTTATTTTGGAAATCAAAAATCCGCCCTGTCTTTGCGTCATATTCCGAACTCCTTTGGAAATTCCTGTATCATTTTATCGGCAGGCATAATGCCTTCCAGCGCCTCTTTCATAAAGACGGGAACGCCCCGCGCCTTTGCCTGCATATGTAAATTATCTACCCACTCTTTTTTTGTAGGGATCTTTCCCTTGCAGTTTCCCGTTTCCGTGCCGATGACCGTCCAACCGATGCCCGAAAAATCGACCTCTCCCACGCCGTCGGAGAGCGGCTCAAACGTGACATGATAATGCTTTGCTTTTACATTTCGCCTTAAAATTTCTATGCGCTTTCTTTCCGCTGCACAGGTGACGGTCACGCCGAACCAGAGATTATCAAGATCGGTCTGTATATGCAGCCGTTCGGGGCGCTTTGTCAGAAAAAGGTATTGATTGTGCGGCGTCTGCGCCGCCTTTTCAAATACTTTTTCCGTCCAGTCGAACTGCCAATAGGCAAGGTCGCTCATGCCCGTGAGCAGAAAAACTTTCGGCTCCTTTGTATCGAATAAACGAAGTTTGTTTTCAAAAAACTGCGGTTTGAAAAAGTCGTCCGTGATGTGAAAGCGGCGGCAGTTGTTACGCGCGTAGCAATATCGACAACCAATCGGGCAGCCGATAACGATATTCAGATTTTTGATCTTATCTTTGATGGGAAATACCATAATTTATTTTTTCTGCGCGGCGGCAAATTCCCCGTAGCCCTTCCAGCCGAATACCGCATCGACGCTTTCGTCCGCATAAACATTCTTTACGTTGCAGATATGCAGAACATGGTCGTCCGCATCCACGGTCTCACAGACGCTTGCTACAATGGCAAGGCGGGTTGCTTCGGGAATTTCGATTTCCGTGCCGGCGAGTTTCTGCATGGCAATGCCGAATTTTTCAACCTTATCGGTAGCCCTTCCCGAAGAGGTACCGCAGGCGATGAGTGCGCCCGTAAGCGAAACGCCGGGAACCGCAATAACTACTTCTTTATTTTTTGCAAGAAGTTCCAAAGTGTAAGCGCCCTTGTTCAGTGAAAACACGACTTTCCCAGGGTTGGTGGAAGCATACGTCCAAAAAGCGAGCGTTGCCATGTTCGTTTTCCCGTCCGCCTTCTTGGAGCAGATAAAAGTCATGGGATTAGGGGAAGTGAAAACGGGTGCCTGTGCGATCTTGATTTCTTTCATAACAGTGTCTCCTGGAATTATTTATACTATATAGTACGAATAAATAATACTATATGGAACTAATTCTGTCAAGAAAAATTATAGGCAAAACGATAATAAATTCCGATATTTTAACCGTTTGGCACACGCCACGGTGCCAAAGGAGTTTTGCGCCCTGCGGGCGCAAGGCACTGTGTGCCCGAATAGCTTGCCGCAAGCGGCAACCAATTCGAGCTGCTATGGGTGCATAACAAAAAAGCCGCGGACAACAGTCCGTGGTATATAGGAAGGCGAGCACGCGCCCTAAGGAGTTTTGCGCCCTGCGGGCGCAAGGCACTGCGTGCCCGAATAGCTTGCCCCTGCTGGGCAACCAATTCGAGCTGCTATGAGCACATAACAAAAAAGCCGCGGACAACAGTCCGTGGCTTTTTTGTGGCGCGCCCTAAGGAGCTCGAATCCCTAACCTTTGGTTCCGTAGACCAACGCTCTATCCAATTGAGCTAAGGGCGCATACGTTAGCGTACCTAAATAGTATAGCAGATTTTCAAAATTTGTCAATACTTTTTCAGGCATGAAGCAAAAATAAATTGCAAAAATTGTGCGCCCGCAAATTTTTTTGGGAAAGGCGGACGGCAGTTTTCCACAGCGGCGGCGGGGAAAAGGGGAGAAGAGTATACAAATCTGACTTTATAAACACATTTTGCAGAAATTGTTGATAATTTTTTTGAACACATGTTCCTGTTTTTGTCGAAAGGGGCAGTTTTCCCCCGAATTTTGGGGTTAATGTGGAATTGTGTGCATAAATTGTGGAAATCTTTTTACATCTATTCGCTTGACAAGCGGTATCGCCCGCAAAAACGGGTGTAAAACGGTGGATATCCCGCACTTTTCCACAGGTATGCACAGCGTTGTCAACAGCGGACGCGGAAAACTTTGCCGCTTTGCGCCAAAATCGGCCGCCCGTATCCCCTTGCAGGGGGTCGGCCGTGGAAATTGTGGATAACTTTTTGCAGGAGGCAGCCTTTCCTCGCGGGCGCTTGCAAAAGAGGAAATTGCGGATAACTCTTTTGCGGGGCGCTTTCAAGAAAGCGAAGGCGTAAGGGGTTTCCCGCAATAAGGGTGCAAACGGAGACAAAAACGGGGCGGTTTCGCCCGGCCATTGCCCGCAAAGCGGTTGCATTTTTGTGTATAAAATGGTATACTAAAACGGTAAAACATATAGCGGCGCGCAAGCCCTGCGTAAGGGGCGCCCGATATTATTTCAAAAAGGAGATACAACAATGGCGAAGATCACGGCAGATACGTTGATCGCAGAGTGCCTGCAGATCAACCCCAATTCGGCGAGCATCCTCATGTCGTACGGCATGCACTGCATCGGCTGCGCCCTCGCGCACGGCGAGACCATCGGCGAGGCCGTCAGCGTGCACGGCAAAGACCTCGACGAGCTGCTTGCAAAGCTCAACGAAGGCATCGAAGAGTAAATCACAAGGCGGCGGAGCATTCCGCCGTTTTTGTTTTTGCGGAAAAGGCGAAGGTTTCCGCAGCGCCATTCAAAAAACGGACAGGGGGTCAAAGAGATGGATACAAGACAAGAAGGCATTGCCCGCCTGCGCGAGATCGTGCAGGCGTCCAAAAAGATGGTATTTTTCGGCGGGGCGGGGGTCAGCACCGAAAGCGGCATCCCCGATTTCCGCTCGCAGGACGGGCTGTACCGCCAAAAGTACAAATACCCGCCCGAATACATCCTCTCGCGCACCTTTTTCGATCGGCATACGGAAGAGTTTTTTGAATTCTACCGCGAAAAGATGCTCTGCCTGAATGCGCAGCCCAACGCCGCCCACTATAAGCTGGCGCAGTGGGAGCGGGAGGGGAAGCTTGCCGCCGTCATCACCCAAAATATCGACGGCCTGCACCAAAAGGCGGGCTCGCATGCCGTGCTCGAACTGCACGGCAGCATTTGGCGCAATGTCTGCATGGATTGCGGCGCCCTCTATCCCGCCGAGCAGATCGCGGAAAGCGCCGGCATCCCCCGCTGCCGCTGCGGGGGCGTGATCAAGCCGGACGTGGTACTGTACGAAGAGCCGCTCGACCAAGCGGTGCTCGCCCGCTCGGTAGAGCTGATCGAAGAGGCGGACACGCTGATCGTCGGCGGCACCTCGCTCAACGTACAGCCGGCGGCGAGCCTCATCGATTTTTTCCGCGGTAAAAACGCCGCGGTCATCAACCGCGGCGCGCCCGCGCGCAGCATGCAGGGGGTGCTGTTTATCGACGGCAAGATCGGCGAAGTGTTCTCGGCGGTGTAAAATATTTTTTGGAACAGCGCAGCGCCCCTCGGCAGGGGGGTAAATGTTTTGGTTTCGGAAGCGCCCGCGCCCGCAGCCGTTTTCCAAATATAAAAATTTTCCGGCATATCAAATGACGGACCGAATGGAGCGCCCCGCGCAAGGCGGAGCGCTCTTTTGTTATAGTTTTGTCGCCATATCTTGTTATTAAAAAACATTTTGTGGGAACTGTTGACAAATTTCGCCGCGTATTGTAAGATAGATATAGAAGACCGGAAAGAGCGGGGCGCCGCTTCGGCCCGGTCAAAAGTAATTGCTGCGAGGTCATACTTATGTTCCGCTTAGAAAACGATACGCTGATCTTCGAGCGCCGCGGCGAGACCGTCTGGGTGCAGGCGGTGGGCAAAAACGGCCTGCGCGTGCGCGCCACGCCCTGCGGCGGCTTTCAGGGGGAAGACTGGGCGCTGGACGGCGCCACGGTGCTGCCCGCCGACGTCATGTTCGAGGCGCACGCTGCCACCATCCGCAACGGCCGCATCAGCCTGACCATCTCGGATATCGGCCAGATCCGCATCTTCCGCGACGGCGTCCCCATCCTGCGCGAGTACTACCGCATGTACGGGTACGATTCGCCGCACACCCCTTCGCTGCGCGTCGTCGCCCGCGAATTCAGGCCCGTGCGCGGGGGCGACTACGAACTCTGCCTGCGCTTTGAGAGCAACGAGGGCGAAAAGCTGTTCGGCATGGGGCAGTACCAGCAGCCGCAGCTCGATCTGAAAGGCTGCTCGTTAGAGCTTGCCCAGCGCAATTCGCAGTGTTCGGTGCCCTTCGCCCTCTCTTCGTTGGGGTACGGCTTTTTGTGGAACTGCCCCGCCGTGGGCAGGGTGAACTTCGCTTCCAACCTCACCGAGTGGTACGCTTCTTCCGCGCGGCAGTGCGATTACTGGGTGACCGCCGACGAAACGCCCAAAGATATCCTCGCCAACTACACCGCCCTCGTCGGCCGCGCGCCCGCCTTCCCCGAAAACGCCGCGGGGCTGTGGCAGTGCAAGCTGCGCTACCGCACGCAGGAAGAGGTGCTGGAAGTGGCGCGCGAGTACCACCGCCGCGGCATCCCGCTGGACGTGATCGTCATCGACTTTTTCCATTGGACGCGCCAGGGCGAGTGGAAGTTCGACCCCGTCTACTGGCCCGACCCCGCCGCCATGGTGCGCGAGCTCAAAGAATACGGCATCCGCTGCATGGTCTCCGTCTGGCCGACGGTGGATAAAAAGAGCGAAAACTTTGAAGAGATGCGCGAAAAAGACCTGCTCATCCGCACCGAGCGCGGCTCGCAGTGCTTCGACTTTTTGGGCGATTCGTACATCTACGATGCCACCAACCCCCGCGCCCGCAGGTACCTGTGGGATAAGTGCCGCAAAAATTATTTTGAAAGCGGCATCGATATGTTCTGGCTGGACGAGGCGGAGCCCGAATACACCGTTTACGACTTCGACAACTACCGCTACCACATGGGCACGCAGCTGGCCGTCGGCAACGCCTACCCCATGTGCCACGCCAAGGCCTTTTACTACGGGCAGAAGGAAGCGGGGCAGAAGGACATCTGCAACCTCATCCGCTGCGCCTGGCTGGGCAGCCAAAAGTACGGCGCGGTGGTATGGTCGGGCGATATCTGCGGCAACTTCGCTTCCTTACGCGACCAGTACGCCGCGGGCCTGAACATCGGTATCGCCGGCATCCCCTGGTGGACGACGGACATCGGCGGCTTCTTCGTCGACGTCACCCGCCCCGAACATAAAGAGCTGCTGCTGCGTTGGTTCGAATACGCGGTATTCTGCCCCGTGCTGCGCATGCACGGCGACAAGGGGCCTTCCGACATCCCCAATTTAGACGAAAGGGAATGGGGCGGCGGCTTCTGCCATACAGGCCTTGCCAACGAGCTTTGGAGCTACGGCGAAGAGGTGTACGAGGTGCTCAAAAAGTACGTGCAGCTGCGCGAAAGCCTGAAGCCGTATATCCTGGAAGTGATGCGCGAGGCGAGCGAGAACGGTTCGCCCGTCATGCGGCCGATGTTCTACGAATTCCCGCAGGACGCGCGCTGTTGGGAGGTGCCCGAGCAGTACATGTTCGGCAGCCGTTACATCGTCGCCCCCGTGCTGTACGAGGGGATGCGCAGCAGGCAGGTGTACCTGCCCGCGGGCAGGTGGAAAAATATTTTCACGGGCGAAGAGCTGGAAGGCGGTGGCGATATAGAGGCGGAAGCGCCGCTCGACGTCATCCCCGTATTTGAACGGCTGTAAAGCGCCCGCGGCATTTTGCGGCAGGCGGATAATTGAAGAAAACGAGCGGGGCGGCGCATGGGGCGCCGCCCTTTTGCAGATACTGGCAGGGGAGGAGTTTTCAGATGTGTACGGCGATCGGTTGGCAGGGCAGGCACTTTATGTTCGGTAGGAATTTAGACCTCGAATACGGCTTCCGTGAGCGCGTCACGCAGGTGGCGCGCGGGAGCCTGCTGCGCTTTGCGGCCATGCCGCCCGTCCGCACCGCCTACGCGATGCTGGGCATGGCGGCGGAAGACGGCGGCTTCCCCCTCTTCGCCGAAGCAGTCAACGAGCAGGGCCTGTGCGCGGCGGGACTGTATTTTCCGCACAGCGCCCGCATGCGCGCGGCGGGGGATATGCGCAAAGGGGAAAGGGCTGCCGAAGAAAAAGCCGCAGCGGCAGGGGATATACAGGGTGCGGAAGGGGCGGCGGCAGAAAGAGCCGCAGCGGCAGAGGATATACAGGGCGCGGAAGGGGCGGCGGCAGAAAGAGCCGCAGCGGCAGGCCGCGCCGTCGCCCCGCACGAGATGGTGGCGGCGCTGCTCGCCCGGTGCGCGGATACGCGGCAGGCGCGCGCCTTTTTGCAGGGGGCGGAAGTCGTTTCCATTCCCTACAAAAACTATCCCGTCCCCGCCCTGCATTGGCTGGTCGCGGACAGGTACGGCTACTTTGTGGCGGAGCCCGCCGAAGGCGGCCTGCGTTTGTACGACGACCCCGCGGGCGTTCTCGCCAACGAGCCGCCCTTTCCCTTCCAGCTGCACAACCTGCACGCCTACCGCCACCTGACGGCGGCAGAGCCTGCCTGCGGCTTCGGCATGCCGCTCCAAGCGCTGTACCACGGCACGGGCGGCGTGGGGCTGCCGGGGGATGCAGCTTCGCCCTCCCGCTTCGTGCGCGCCGCCTTTTACCGCGCCAACAGCCGTCCTTTTGCGGAGGCGGGCGAAGGGGAAGGCCGCGGCGAGGGGGAGGATGAGGCAGACGTGGCAGAGCAAGACGCCGCGCAGATGTTCCATATGCTCTCCGCCGTAGAGATGGTGAAGGGCGGCGTGCTGACCGAAGAGGGCCGCCCCTGCTATACCCGCTATGCCTGCTGCATCGACGCCGACGCGGGCGTCTATTACCTGAAGCGCTACGGCAGCCTCGGGGCAGAAAAATTTACCCTGCATCGGCAGGGGGCAGAGGAGATCAAGTAAAAAAACAGGGCGCGGGGGCGTATCCGATAAGGCGCGGGGGCGCATCGCGGAAGTACAGATAGTGCGCCTATGATAAGAGAAAGAACGCTAAATGCGGCATAAGAGGGGCATATTAAAAACGGCGCGGGGGCGCATCGCAAGATGCGCCCCCGCGCCTTAAAAAACTTAAAAATTGTAATGTACGGAGAGTGCGGCGTTCGTGCGCTTCATTCCCGACTTCATTCTCAAAACAAAAAGACGCGGCGGCTACGCTGCGGCGGGGGAACTCTGCTGCGGCGGGGCGTCCTTTCTTTTTGCCCACAGCAGCAGGACGCCCGCGGCGAGGGCGACGACCGCCTGCGACAGCGGCACCGCCAGCCATACGCCCCATACGTCCAGCCACCGGGGCAGCACAAACAGCCCCAAAAGCAATACGGCGGGCTCGCCGTAGATGAGCAGCGAGGCGCGCAGCGACTTTTCCATGGCGTAAAAATAGGAGATGACGTTGCGCGAAAAGGCGGCAAACAGGTACCCCAGCAAAAAGGGCGGCAATATCTTCGCCACTTCCGCCGCCACGGCGGGGGAGGCCCCGAACAGCGCCGCCAGGTGCGCGCGCAGGGGGAACAGGCAGGCGATGCTCACCGCCGCCGTGACGCCCGCCGCCGCGAAGGAATAGTTGCGCATGCGCTTTGCCCCCGCCATGTCGCCCTCGCCGAATTTGCGGCTGATGAGGGGCTGGCTGCCGTCGCTCACCCCCTGCAAAAGCAGCAGCACCACGCACGAGATGTAGCTGACCGCCGCGTAGCAGGCCACGGCGAAGTCAGAAAAGTTCGCGGCGAAGCGGTTGACGAGGATGAGGGCGATGTTGGGCGAAAAGGTCAGCCCGAAGGGCGAAAGCCCCACGGCGAGCACGCGCGGCAGGTGTTTCAGGCAGCCCTTGGCGGGCAGCACCTCGCGCAGCAGCCTGCGGCGTAAAAGGTATGCCAGGCATACCAAAAAGCTCACCGCCTGCCCGCACACGGTGGCGGCGGCAGCGCCCGCCATGCCGAAGCCCAGCACCCAGATGAACAGCCAGTCGAGTACTATGTTAGACGCAAACCCGGCGATCATCGCCGCCATGGCGCACACCGCCCCGCCCATGTTGCGGATGACGGGCGAAAGCCCCGTGCCCAGCACCTGCAGCAGCGCCCCGCACGAGATCCATACCATATATTCCGCGCCGAGCGCGTAGATATCGCCGCTCGCCCCGAAGGCGCGCAACAAAAGGGGCGCGCAGGGCAAAAATACCGCCGTCAGCAGCGCGCCGCAGAGCAGGAGCAGGAGTCCCGCCCCGCCGCAAAAGGCGCGCCGCTTGTGCGCGTCTGCGGCGTTGACGGAGTAGAGGATGGCCCCGCCCATGCCGATGCCCGTGCCCGCCGCCTGGATGAACGCCGTCATCGGGTAGGCGATATTGACGGCGGCGAGGGCGTTGTCGCCCAGCGCGTTCCCCACAAAAAACCCGTCTGTGATGCTGTACAGGCCGGAAAGGGCGAACGCCAGCATGGAAGGGATCACAAAGCGTAAAAATTCGCGCCGTTCGCTCGTGTGCTGCATGCCTGTACCTCCGCATCGCGTCGGGGCGCGTCCCGCACCCCGCGCTGCGATTATAGCAAAAGCGCGCCCGTTTGTCAAACGCAAAAAGCCCCCGCGGAGGGCGTTTTCCGCAGGGGCATATGTTGTGTTTTTTGAAAAATGGAAAGTACTATATGGGCAGAGGGCGTATATCTTGTATTTTTTGAAGAATAGAGAGTACTGTGTGTGGTATATTTCGCCGTTCCGCGTGAAATCGCGGGCGTGTAAGGGGGAGCGCTTTGCGAGCCTTTTTCAAGGCAGGGCGGCGCCTTTTTGGCGCCGCCCTGCCTGTCGCTTGCCGCCCGCAGTCCGCCGCCCGCTTCCGCTGCGCCCCCTTCGGAAGGCGCGGGGGCCGTTCCAATACCTGTCGGAAGGCGCAGGGGGCGTTCCAATACCTGTCGGAAGGCGCATTGGCCGCTCAGGCGCCTAAAAACGTGATGGTGATGTCGCCCATCTCCGTGGCGGCGACGAGGGTGCGCGTGCCGCCGAAGCGGTCGGCAATGTTGCTCGAGCCCATGTTTGCGGTCACGCCGATGGTGTAGTCTTCTTCCGTTCCCGCCAGCGTTCCTTCAATGCTGCCCATTTCCGCCGCAAGGTCCAGCTCCTGCGCGTCCACCTGCCGCAGATCGATGTCTCCCAGCTCCACCGAAAGCTCTATCGATTGCACGGCCGCCTCTTCCAGCTCAATGTCGCCCGTTTCCACATCTACGCTGAGCTTCTCGCATTGCAGGCGTTCGATGCGCGCGCTGCCCAGCTGCGAGGTGCAGGTGAGGGCGCCGCATTGCACGTTTTCCGCGCGCACTTCGCCGAGGTCTGCAGTCAGCTGCGCGCCCTCGCAGGCGGCGCCGTACACGGCCACGGCGCCCGCGCTCGCCGTGGCGGTCAGCTGCGTGCAGGAAACGTCTTTCGCCTCGATGTCGCCGAGGTCGGCGGAAAGCAGCAAATTGCCGCAAGTGACGCCTTCTACGGCGATCTTGCCCGCATCCGAGCCGATGGAGATGTCGCCGAAGGCGGTCGCCGGCAGGGTGAGCACCACCTGCGGCGCGCTCACCTGTATGCCGATGCCGAAGCCGAAGCCCCACGAGGGCTTTTCTTTCGCCGTCAGCTGCAGCAGCCCGCCTTCCGCCGTCAGATGCGTATAGCCGAGGTCGTTCCCGTCCCTGTCTACCCGTACGGGGTAGGAGAGCGCGATCTCCTCCGCGGCTTCATCCGTCTTCACGGCGATGTCGGCAAAGGGGTAGGAAATGTCGATGTCTTCGATGCCGGTAAAGGTCTGCGTGCGCGTTTGGTAGCGCGCGGTGTTGAGGGCGGTAAAGTCCCAGCCTTCCAGCGCCATGCCGGTCACGAACAGGGCGCAGGCCGCCAGCAGCAGCGCCCCGCCGACGGCGCAGCATACGATGGTAAAAATTTTGCTTCCCGTCTTCATGTCACGCCTCCTTTTTGCCGCCGATGAGCTTTGCCGTGGCGGCGATCACTTTTTTGCACAGATAAAACAGCCCCTTGGCGGCCGCCCAAAAGGCGGGCAGCAGCAAGAGCCCCACGGCGGCGAGGCCGAGCCCGATGCCCGCCTGCGCCAGCAGCCCGCCGGCAAAGCCCTCCATCGCCATCAAGACGAAGCTGTACACCGTCATCAGCAGCCCCGCCGCCGCACAGGCGACGCCCGCGGCCAGCAGGCCGATGCCCGCAGCCCCCAGCGCCGCCAGCACGATCGCTGCGGGGATAGAGGCGAATATCATCAGCAGCACGCCGCCCACCGTTCTGGCGGGCGAAGAGGCCTTTGCCTGCACGCCGCTCTCTTCCAAAACCTTTTGCGCGGCCTCCTGCGGCGAGCCCAACTCCGCCGCCACCGCCTCTTCCTCCGCGCCCGCTTCCTTGCGGTCTGCAAACAGCTCGCGGTAATAGGCGGCGGCCTGTTCCCGCTCTTTGGCGGGCAGGGGTGAAAGCTGCCGTTTGAATTGTCCGATCCATTGGTTTTCAGTCATGGGGATCCTCCGAGCGAATGATCTCACAGATGCGCGCAAATTCCTGCATGTCCTGCAAAAATTCGTCGATGCGCTCTTCACCCTTGCGGGTGATGGCGTAATAGCGGCGCAGGCGGCCGTTGTGCTCGCGGGTGCAGGTCGTCACCATGCCCGCCGCTTCCAGCCGTTTGAGGATGGGGTACAGCGTCGATTCCGAAATTTCGATCATCGGCGCGATGTCGTTTACGATCTTGTACCCGTACGAGGCCTCTCTGCGCAGCACAGAAAGCACGCACACGTCTAAAAGGCCTTTTTTCAGTTGCGTATCCATGGCGTTCCTCCCGCGCATACTGTTTTATACGCAATACTATACATTACATAGTATCGATTGTCAAGCGTTTGCGGGCAACTTTTTGATGAAAGGAGAAAATTATTTTGCGGCTGACAATTTCGCCGGCCGAGGTATTCAAAAAAACGGGCGCACCTGTCGTGCGCCCGCCGGAAAGCCGCTGTATTCAGTTTTGGCTGTTTTTGACCGCTTCCGTGACTTCGGCGGTCAGTTTTTCCAGCTGTTCCGCCGTGGGCTTGTAGGCGATGCGCACGGGCGGCAGCAGCGCCTCGCACTTGCAGCCCGCCAATGCCTCGTGCACCTGGTCGGGCGACTGCCCGCCCCAGCCGTACGAGCCGAAGGCGATGCTCTTCTTTTTATTTCCCGTCAGCCCCCTGAAATAGGTGAGGAAGGAGGCCACGGAGGGCATCATGTTGTTGTTGAGGGTGGGGGAGCCGACGGCGATATACTTGGCGGTCATGGCGTCGGCGATGATGTCGGAATTGTGGCAGTAGTGCAGGTTGTACAGGCGGGGCTTGAGGCCGCAGGCGAGGAACCCGCTCTCGATGGCGTGCGCCATCGCCTCGGTGGAGTGCCACATGGTGTCAAAGACGATGACGGCGGTGTCGTCGTATTCCCCGCCAGCCCAGCTCTTGTACAGGGCGAGGATGTCGGGGATGTGCTGCGTCCAAATGATGCCGTGGCTGGGGCAGATGGTCCGGATGGGCAGCCCCGCGCAGGCGGCGAGCGCCTTGCCCGTCTGCATGCCGTACGGCTGCACGATGTTGGCGTAGTACTTGCGCGCCTGGATATACGCCTCGGGCAGGTCGCACTCGGTGTCAAGCCGCTCGTCGGAGGCGTAGTGCTGGCCGAAGGCGTCGTTGGAAAAGAGGATGTTCTCCGGCGTCATAAAGGTGACCATGTTGTCCGGCCAGTGCACCATGGGCGTGGGCACGAACGAGAGGGTGCGCTTGCCGATGCACAGCTGTTCGCCCGCCTTCACGCCGGTATAGCCCAGATCGCCGTAGTAGGCGGAAAGGTCCTTCACGCCCGCGCCGAAGGCCGTGTACACCTTGGCGTTTTTCGCCACCTGCAAGATCTGCGGCAGGCAGCCGCTGTGGTCGGGTTCGGCGTGGTTGGAGACGATCACGTCGATCTTGGCAGGGTCGATGACGGAAGAGATGCGCTCCAGCATCTCGCCGAAAAAGCCTTCCTTCACCGTGTCGATGAGGGTGATCTTTTCATCGACGATGAGGTAGGCGTTGTAGGTAGAGCCCTTCTCCGTCTCGTAGCCGTGGAAATTGCGTAAGTTCCAGTCGATGGCGCCCACCCAGTAGACGCCTTCGCAGATCTGCATCGCTTTCATGTCAAAAAACCTCGCTGCAATAGTTTGTCTTCTTTCTTATTATTATAATGGAAAAGGGCGCCGCTTGCAAGGGAAAAGCCGAAAAAATCGAAAAAAAACCTGTTTCGCCCGGTTTTGGGGCGGGGCGGGGCAAAAAATGCGGCGGCGGGGCAATTATTTTTGCGGGCGGCGGCAAAAACGGTTGACAAGGCGGGCGGGGTTATGATAGACTACATCTACACACCGCGCCAAGGTGTGATTTTTTTGCATGGAGTTGAAACGAGATGGCTGCCATCAACAGAACAAAAGTTACCTTTGAATGCACCGAGTGCAAACACAGAAATTACGATACGATGAAGAACAAGAAGAACGACCCGGAGAGACTGCAGCTGAAAAAGTATTGCCCGAACTGCAAAAAGCATACCGTCCACAAAGAGTCGAAGTAAGCGGCAGGGCATAGACCATATATATAAGAGGTTGAAATGAAAGGGAAAACTGCTGTCAAAAAGCCCAACATCTTCGTGCGCATGGGCAGAAAGATCAAAGAGGTCTTTTCCGAGCTGAAAAAGGTGACCTGGCCCTCGTTCGGCAAAGTTGTCAAATCGACGGGCGCGGTCCTGGCCGTGGTCATCGCCTTCCTCATCGTGTTCACCGCCATCAATTACGGCTTGAATACGCTGCTGGGGCTGCTCACAGGCATCGGCGCCTGAATTTTCAGCAAGCATCCATCGCAAAATACATTGTCACGCTTGCGTTTTGCAGCGCAAAGCGATCGCAGTGATTTTTGCGGGGGGGTGCTTCTTGAAAGACGAGATCGAAAGCGTTATGGAAAATTCTCTCGAAAGCCAGGCAAAGTGGTATGTGCTGCATACCTATTCGGGGTATGAGGCGATGGTCAAAGCCAGCCTGGAACAACTCATCGAAAACAATAACCTGCAAAACAACATCTTCGATCTGAAGATCCCCATGGAGCAGACCATTGAAGAGAAGAACGGCAAAAAGAAGGTGGTCGAGCGCAAGCTGCTGCCTTGTTATGTGTTCATCAAGATGATCTATTCCAACCAGGTGTGGTACCTTGTGACCAATACCCGCGGGGTGACGGGCTTTGTAGGCCCGCAGGGCAGGCCGCTTCCCCTCAAAGAGGAAGAGGTGCGCAAGATGCAGCTGGAATCTGTGGCGGTGGATGCAGACTTCGCCGTGGGCGACAACGTCAGCATCGACGCAGGCCCCTTGGCCGGTTTTGTAGGCAAGGTCAAAGAACTGAACGATTCCGCCCAAAAGGCGAAGGTAAACGTGCTGATGTTCGGCAGGAATACCGACGTCGAGGTGGAATACGTGCAGATACGCAAGCTCAACGCCGTCGAGGCGGCAGAGCAAACTACGCAGGAATAAGGGCAACCTTTTTTCTTAAATCGTGGGAGAAGCGCAAATTTTTGCAAGGCGCTTTGTTACAACCACAATCTCAGGAGGAGAACTTATGGCTAAAAAGATCACTGCGGTCGTCAAGCTTCAGCTGCCCGCAGGTAAAGCTACCCCCGGTCCCCCCGTCGGTTCGACGCTCGGCCCGCACGGCATCAACATCCCCGGCTTTACCAAAGAGTTCAACGCGAAGACCGCCGACCAGGCGGGGCTGATCATTCCCGTTGTCATCACCATCTATCAGGATCGGTCGTTTACCTTTATCCTGAAGACGCCGCCCGTGCCCGTGCTCATCAAAAAGGCGTGCAAGATCGAAAGCGGCAGCGCTCGCCCCAACCGCGACAAAGTCGCCAAGCTCACCAAGCAGCAGGTAGAAGAGATCGCCAAGCTGAAAATGCCCGACCTCAACACCGTTTCGCTCGAATCTGCCATGAGCATGGTCAAAGGCACCGCCCGCAGCATGGGTATCACCGTCGAAGAGTAAATATAAGGAGACTGTGGGAGAGAGATCATCTCGCCGGAACCACAAGGAGGTAAATTAAGAATGAAATACGGGAAAAAATATGCCGACAGCTTGAAGGCATACGATCGTTCCAAATTATACGATGCCGAAGAGGCGATGAACATCGTCATCGAAACGGCGAAGGCGAAGTTCGATGAGACCATCGAGCTGCACGTCCGCCTCGGCGTCGACCCCCGTCAGGCGGATCAGCAGGTCCGCGGCGTGCTCGTGCTGCCCAACGGCACCGGCAAGAGCAAAAAGGTGTTGGTCATCGCCAAGGGCGAGCGCGCAGACATCGCCCAGCAGGCGGGCGCCGATTACGTGGGCGCGGAAGAAATGATCCAGAAGATCCAGACGGAGAACTGGTTCGATTTCGACGTCGTCATCACCACGCCCGACATGATGGGCGTCGTCGGCCGCATCGGTAAGCTGCTCGGCCCGAAAGGCCTCATGCCGAACCCGAAGTCCGGTACCGTCACCATGGACGTCGCCAAGGCGATCGCCGAGGTGAAGGCAGGTAAAGTGGAATACCGTCTGGACAAGACGGCAATCATCCATTGCCCCATCGGCAAAAAGAGCTTCGGCAAAGAAAAGATCGCCGAAAACTTCAACGCCCTGATGGACGCCATCGTCCGCGCCAAACCCGCGGCGGCGAAGGGCCAGTACATCAAGAGCGTCACCGTTTCCAGCACCATGGGCCCGGGCGTAAAAGTCGCCTACAACAAGGGCTAAAAACAGTTGACAAGGCGCCGCATCCGCGGTATAATGCTTTACAACAAATGAATAGCACACCGTAGAAAGCAGGCACCGTTTGGTTTAATTGCGCATGCAGCCCGCCGAGGCGTTTTGTAGCTGTGAAAAGTGTTTTCTTGCAGCCCTTATGCCGTGCGGTGTAAGGGCTGTTTTTTTGCGGCAGGCGTTTGAAGTGTTCAAAGGCGCCGCAGAGGAAGCGCCGCCCGGCAGGGCGTGCCGCGGCCTCAAATCGCAGAAAATCGCAGGCGCAGCCGCCGAGATTTTCGCGAGGAAAAACTTAAATAACGACTGCGCAAGCAAAACCACGCTTTTGCGCCCGCGCCCCTCATTTGCCGTCAGGCTTTTGCAGGAAAGGTGAAGGCGGTGCGCGTCTGAAAAAGGTGTGCCCTGAAAAGCGCACCGCCGAGGAAAACTCCGGCTGCTCCGCCGAAGGCGGACAGTGGGGTTGTCCTCAGATCGCAGAAAAATGTTTTGTCAGCTCAAAACATTTTTCGCGAGTCAATAAAATAACGACTGCGCAAGCAAAACCACGCTTTTGCGCCGGCGCCCCTTAAAGGTATACGGAAGAGGGTGAATGCGCCGCGCGTTTATCAAACGAGAGCCCTTGCGTGCGCGGCGCAGAGCGGAGAAACCGCCGCCAGCACGGCGCGTATTTTACGCGACGAGCGCACGGAGGTGTCTCCCTCAAATCGCAGAAAATCGCAGGCGCAGCCGCCGAGATTTTCGCGAGCCAAATATAACAGGAGGTAACCAATGTCAGCCAATTTAGAAGCAAAAAAGCAGGTTGTTGAAGAGATCAAGCAAAAGATCCAAAACAGCAAGTCTGTCGTATTTGTCGACTATAAGGGGCTCACCGTTGCAGAAGTTTCCGCGCTCCGCAACAAGTTCCGCGAGGCGGGCGTCGAGTACAAGGTGTACAAAAACACCCTCGTGCGCAAGGCCTTCAACGAACTGGGCGTAGATGCGTTCGATGCCGACCTCAACGGCCCCACGGCTACGGCGTTCAGCCCCGACGAAACGTCGGCGGCCAAGATCTTCGCCCAGGCGGTCAAAGACCTGCCCGAAAAGATCGTCCCCAAGAGCGCTTATGTCGACAACGCGTATGTCGATGCGGCGGGCGTCAAAGCCCTCGCGGATATGCCTTCGAGGGAAGAGCTCATCGCCAAGATGCTCGGCTCGATGCAGGCACCCATCGCCAACTTTGCGGGCGTTCTTTCCGCAATGCTGCGCGGCGTAGTGGTGGCGCTCAACGCCATCGCCGAAAAGAAGGGCGCATAAACAGGTACAGCAACAAGCGCGGCCATCGGCCGCAGACCCGCCCCGCCGCGGCGTAAAATGCGGCAGACAAAATCAAAAAATCATCGGAGGATCATTACAATGGCAGATATCGCTAAGTTCATCGAAGAGATCAAAGGTATGACGGTCGTCGAGCTCAACGAGCTCGTGAAGGCTTTGGAAGAGGAGTTCGGCGTCAGCGCCGCCGCTCCCGTCGCAGTTGCAGCTGCTCCCGCAGCAGGCGCTGCCGCTCCCGCAGTGGAAGAGAAGACCGAGTTCAACGTCAAGCTGAAGGACATCGGCGCTAAGAAGATCGAGGTCATCAAGGCTGTCCGCGAGTTCACTTCCCTCGGCCTTGCCGAAGCGAAGAAGCTGGTCGAAGACCTGGGCATGATCAAAGAAGGCGTCAACAAAGAAGAAGCCGAAAAGATCGCTGCCCGCATGAAAGAGGCCGGCGCAGAAGTCACCATCGACTAATTGCCCGAAAGGAAAACACAAAACAGCCGCACACCCGTGCGGCTGTTTTTACGTTCCTGCGCCGTTTTCGCGCCGTCTGCCATGGCGCCTTGCCGGCGACGAGATGAGGGGATACCGCCCTTGTTATAGGCAAAGAGTGTAATAAGGATAAATCAACCCTCATTCGTCACGCGCCGCAAAAGCGGCTCGTGCCACCTTCCCCCTTAAAAAGGGTGAAGGCATGAAAAGGGAAAGGCGTTTGTTTACCGATGCGCTTGCGCGAGACGATCGGCTATGCGCCTTTTTATTCCTTCGCCCAGGGGAAGCGCTGCCACTGTCCGCCGCTTTGCAGCAGCGCCTTGACCGCCTCCGTCAGGGTATCGAGGTAGCTCGCCCCGTCGCCTGCCGCGCACACTTCCTTCCAAAAAGCGCCGCCGAACAGGTACGAGCGGGCAAATTCGCGCCAGCTGCCCAGGCCGTTTGCCGCTACCTGCCCCATGTCGGAAAGCAGCTGCAGCGTTTCCGCCTTGGTCAGCCAGCCCACGAAATAGCCCCAGCGGGTGATCATCGCCGCGCGGCCGATGTCCCAGCCCAGCAAAAATTCCGGTTCGTACTTGTCTTTGAAGTGCTGTACGAACGCCAGGCCGCGTTCGATGCCTTCCTTGTCCTCTTCGTCGGTGTCTTCATCGAACAGCTCTTCCGCCGAGGCGGCCTCGGCGTAGGCGGCAAAGCGGGCGCGGTAGCCGCCGCGCGAAAGGTACAGCAGGGTATCCAGAAGCTCTTCCCGCCCGCAGATGCCCCAGCTGTTCCGCAGCAGGTTGGCGATCTGCTGTTCGTACAGGGGGATATGCTCTTCTACGTTCAGCCCGTCGAGGCTGTGTTCGTTGACGGTGGAGATGATGCCCGAAAGCAGGATGCAGAACTTTTCCCAGCGGGAGGGGAGGGCGCCGTATGCGGCGGGCTGCGGCTCTTCGAGGGCGTCTATTTCCCGCATCTTCTCTTCGACATAGTCGTACAGCTGCGCGGGCGTCAACTCCGCCTCTTCTTCTTCGTCCTCCTCGTCGTCCATCGCCAGGGTGTCGAGGGCGGCGGAAAGCATGGAGAGGTCGCCGCCGTACAGCGCCCCGAGCACGTCTTGCTGCGCCTGTGCCGCCGCCGCTGCCGCCTGCCGCCTGATCTCTTCCGATACCTGCTCCTGCATGGCGGCGGACTGCCGGGCGAACTCTTCGCCCATCATCTGCGCCAGCACTTCGCGCTGGCGCTGCAGGTTCGCCTCTTCCTGCTCTGCCGCTTTGCGGGCGCGCTCTGCCTCTTCCGCCCTTTTCTTTTCTTCTTCTTGGGCGGAAAGAGCATCCGCATCCGGTGCGGAAATTCTATCCGCCGCTTCCTGCGCGCGCTTTTGCATCTCCTGCATCTGCCGGGCGGTGCGCGCCCTGATCTCGTCGATATTCATGGTTTCCTCCAAATTGATTGCTCCCGCGTCGGCGCGGGTCTATTTCACCTTCAAAAAATTGCCCAGCGTCTCGTTCACCGTCTCCACAAAGGCGAAGGTCTTGTCGTACTTTTGCAAGATCTCGCGGAATTCTTCGATCTGCCTGCGGTTGATCACGCAGATGAGCACGTCGCGCGGGGTGTGGCTGTAGGCGCCCATGGCGCTGATGCGGGTGGCGGAATGGTGGAGCCTGCCCACGATCTCCTTTTCGATCTCGTCGGCGTGCGGGGTGATGACCAAAAATTTATATGCCGATTTGGAGCCGCGGATGATGGAATTGCCCACAAAGCTCGACATCAGGCAGTACAGCATGCACAGCACCACCGGCTTGTAGTCGTACACCAAGGCGCCGCCGCCGTCCCGCTTGGCGTATACGAAGAAGGATACCGCCGCGATGGCGGCGTTGATGGCGAAGTTGATCCAAAAAAAGTTGAGCAGGGGATTTTTCTTGCTCACATATTTGGCGATGACGTCCGCCCCGCCCGTGGAAGAGTTGCGCCGCACCGCCAGCCCGTACACGAACCCGCTGATGGCGCCCGCGATCAGCACGGGATAGATGGTGTCTACCCCCTGCGCGTCGTATTGGAACTGCGAAAGGTCTGCCGCCCGCAGCACGAGCAGGAACACCGAATACAGCAGGCTGAAGATAAAGGTCTTGACGGCGAAGCCGCGGTCGATGAGGAAGAACGCCGCCACGCACAGCGGGATGTTGACGATCAGCGAAAAGTATCCCACGCTGAAGGCGCCGTCCGTCACATATTCGATCATGGTGGCGATGCCGTTCACGCCCGAAGGGGCAAAGTGGTTGGGCGCCACGAACAGCTCGTACATCAGCGCGAATAAAAACGCCAGCGCCGCCATCATCAGGCAGTCGAAAATGTAAATTTTAGTCTTCCGTTTCATGCGGTCCCTCCCGTTCCCGTCGCTGAAGGGCAGGGCGGGCGCGGAGAGCCCCGCGCGGGCGGCCCTGCTCTCTACCAGTATACCATGCCTTTGCCCCGCGCGCAATACTTCGCAAAAAATTTTTTTCTTTTTTATAAAAAAGTGCGCCTTCCCGCTTGACAATTTCCGCGGAAGTGGTATAATATTAGCAATCAAAGCAAGAGAGTGCTAACACTCAAATATCTAAATTGCTAAATTCAAAAAGAACAGGAGCATGACAGTGATGAAAAACGAATTGAGCAGGAACAACGCCTATAACGATTACGACTTTTTCGACGAAGCCGTGCGCAGCTTCTTCCCCGACCTGTACCGCCGCCCCGAAGCGCACAAGTATATGCGTACCGACATCAAGGAGCGCGAAGAGGACTATCTGATGGAAGTGGAGCTGCCCGGCATGGATAAAAAGGATATCCGCCTCGACCTCAAAGACGGTTACCTGAACATCTCCGTACAGAAGAAGGAAGAGGAGAGCGACAAAAAGGCGCGCTATATCCGCAGGGAGCGCAGCATCTCGTGCAGCCGCAGCTATTATGTGGGCGACGTGGCGCGGGAAGACATCAAGGCCCGGTACGAAAACGGCATCCTCAGCGTCTCCATCCCCAAGGAAAACCGCAAGCGGGAAGAGGAGAGCCATATTATAATTGAATGACATGAGTTCACGAAAATTCTTTTGAGCTGACAAAAGAATTTTCCGTGAGGAAGGGGGAAACCTGCCGTGCGTTGGCGCGCAAAGTTGCGCGCCGTACTGGCGGCGGTTTCTCCCCTCTTTTTTTGCCGTTTAGGGGCTCACGATTGATAAACGGCAAAAAAATTCACCTCCATCCGTATACTTATAAGGGAAAAAAGGAAAAAGCGTCGTTTTTCCTTTTTTTCGTATTTGTTTTAAATCGTCCGAAATTTTACATTCTACATTTTACATTTACCATTCAAAAAGAGATCCTTCGTCGCTTCGCTCCTCAGGATGACAGGGGAGGCGGGCTGGCTTCGCGGGGCGTCAATAAAAAGCTTGCCGAGATTTTCGTGAAATTTTTCCCAAAAAAAATATAGTAAATTTGCGCAAAAGAGTTGACATAACCGGCGGGATATGGTATCATATTCAAGCTGTGTAATAGGGTTGAGGTATAAAGTTACTTCAAACGCATTGGTCGTGAGGATAAATACAGCACAATCACGCCCTTTGCGAAGATAATTTATACCGACAAATGTGGGGGCTCGACCCCTGCGACTAACCGGAGTGCAGCCATTCAATATGTTGATATTCGAATGGCATTTATTTTTCTCGGCACTTCGACACACACGGCACAGTTGACGTAAAGTTAGTATAAAAAACGGAGGAATCACAACAAACATGGCAGGACAGAAAATCAGGATCAAACTCGCCGCTTACGACCACGAACTGGTAGACCTCGCGGCACAGCGCATCGTAGACGCGATGCAGAAGTCGGGCGCCAAGATCGGCGGCCCCATCCCCCTTCCCACCGAAAAGGAGGTCGTAACCATCCTCCGCTCGCCGCACAAAGATAAAGACAGCCGCGAGCAGTTCGAGATCCGCACCCATAAGCGCATCATCGACATCTACAGCCCCAACGCAAAACTGTTGGACAGCGTTCATCTTCCCGCGGGCGTAGACATCAAGATCAAGCTGTAAAGTAAACCAAGTCAAAGTAATCCGAACCCGCCCTGAAAGGCGTCTTTTGCGCGTCTTGCGGCTCATCCTCATTGCAATACCTCTGTGGGTATTGCTGCTTCGCCGCCCCAATTCATCGCAAAATGCGCTCTTTCAGGGTGCGAAGCAATCGCAAGCGGGTAGATTGCCGCAGATGCAAGGCAAAGCCCGCAGCCAATACACCGACGTATTGGCAAGGGCTTTAACGCAGCAGATGTGGTAATATCCCCGCTTTCGATCGGGTTCGGTTTATTTTGACTTGGTTAGGCAAATGCAATACTTTGTTCCGTCAAGGTATTCTCAATATTTATAATAAGGAGTGAACTTTATCAATGAATAAAGCAATCATCGGCCGCAAAGTCGGCATGACGCAGATCTTTACTCCGGACGGCAAGGTCATCCCCGTCACGGTAGTGGAAGCGGGCCCCTGCCCCGTGGTGCAGATCAAGACGGTGGAAAAAGACGGCTACGCCGCTTTGAAGCTGGGCTTTGACGAGACCAGCGAAAAGAAGCTCAACAAGCCCGAGCTCGGCCTGTTCAAAAAGGCGGGCGTCAAACCGCAGAAGGTGCTCAAAGAGTTCCGCCTGGCAGACCTCTCCTCGTATGAGGTCGGCAAAGAAGTGACGGTAGACATCTTCAAAAACGGCGACAAAGTGGACGTCGTCGGCACCAGCAAGGGCCACGGTTTTTCGGGCGTCATCAAGCGCTGGAACCACCGCCGCCTGAAAGAGACGCACGGCGTCGGCCCCGTACACAGGGAAGTCGGCTCCATGAGCGCGAACTCCACCCCCAGCAGGGTCTTCAAGCAGAAGAAGATGCCCGGCCAGTACGGCCACGAGCGCGTCACCGTGCAGAACCTGGAAGTGGTCAGGGTAGACGCGGCGCGCAACGCGCTTCTCATCAAGGGCGCCGTTCCCGGCCCCAAGGGCAGCATCGTCGCCGTCAGCGACAGCGTCAAGTCCAAATAAGGAGAGTAAGAAACAATGCCTAGCGTAAAAGTATATAAAATGGACGGATCGGAAGCGGGCGAAATGCAGCTGTCCGACAAGATCTTCGGCGCCGAGTACAACGAGCCCCTGATCCATCAGGCGGTCGTGGCGCGCCTGGCCAACGAGCGCCAGGGCACCAAGAGCACGCTGACCCGCACGGAAGTGCGCGGCGGCGGCGCAAAGCCGTGGCGCCAGAAGGGCACCGGCCGTGCGCGCCAGGGTTCCATCCGCGCGCCGCAGTGGACCAAGGGCGGCGTCGTGTTCGCACCCAAGAGCCGCGATTTCTCCAAAAAGATGAACGTGGAAGCCAGGCGCGGCGCGCTGTTCTCGGCACTTTCCAAAAAAGTTGCCGACGGCGAGCTGATCGTGGTGGATAAAGTGGAAGTGAGCGCTCCCAAGACCAAAGAGATGGTCAAGTTCCTCGAGGCGCTCAAGCTGGACAAGCGCACGGTGCTGGTGATGGACAACGACGACGTGAACGTCATCCTCGCCAGCCGCAACATCGAAAAGCTGAGCACTTTGCCCGTGGCGCAGATCAGCACCTACGAGGTAGTCGCCAACAAACAGGTCGTTCTGACCAAGGGCGCGGTCGAGAAAATTCAGGAGGTCTACGGAGCGTAATGAGAGCGGAAGACATCATCATCCGTCCCATCCTCACCGAAAAAGGGTACGACGGCATCGCCAACAAGAAGTACACCTTCGAGGTCGCAAAGGGGACGAACAAGACGCAGATCAGGCTCGCCGTCGAACAGCTGTTCGGCGTCAAGGTGGCGAGCGTAAACACCAGCAACGTGCGCGGCAAGCTGAAGAGAATGGGCAGGAACGAGGGCATGACTTCCTCCTATAAAAAGGCGATCGTTCAGCTGACCGAAGGCAGCAAGCCCATCGAATACTTCGATTCGCTGTCTTAATCAACCTAACCGGAGGAAAGCAAAATGGCTATCAAGAGATATAAACCGACCTCTGCCGCGCGCCGCTTCATGACGGTGCACGCCTACGACGAGATCACTTCGACCAAGCCCGAAAAGAGCCTGCTCGAGGATATGCGCAAGTCGGGCGGCAGAAACAACCAGGGTAAGATCACCGTCCGCCACATCGGCGGCGGCAACAGAAGAAAGTACCGCATCATCGACTTCAAGCGCAATAAAGACGACATCCCCGCCAAGGTCAAGAGCATCCAGTACGACCCCAACCGCAGCGCCAACATCGCCCTCCTGCAGTATGCGGACGGCGAAAAGAGGTACATCCTCGCGCCCATCGGCCTGAACGTGGGCGACACCGTTCTCTCCGGCGCCAATGCCGACATCAAGGCCGGCAACTGCCTGCCCTTCGAGAATATCCCCGTCGGTACCATGGTGCATAACATCGAGCTCAAACCGGGCAGGGGCGGCCAGGTCGCGCGTGCCGCAGGCATCGCGGCGCAGCTGATGGCAAAAGAGGGCGCGTACGCGACGCTGAAGATGCCCAGCGGCGAAATGCGCCTGGTGCCCGTCACCTGCCGCGCCACCATCGGCCAGGTCGGCAACGTCGAGCACGAGATCATCCGCGTCGGCAAAGCGGGCAAGACCCGCCACATGGGCATCCGCCCGACCGTCCGCGGCGCAGTCATGAACCCCTGCGATCACCCGCACGGCGGCGGCGAGGGCAAGAGCCCCGTCGGCCATGCCGGCCCTATGACCCCGTGGGGCAAGCCCGCGCTGGGTTATAAGACGAGAAAGAAGAAGAGCTCGACGAGCAAGTTCATTCTCAAACGCATCAATTGAGGGAGGAGCACTGAAAAATGAGCAGAAGCGTAAAGAAAGGCCCCTACGTTGAGGCGAGACTCCTGCAGCGGGTCGAGGCGCTCAACGCGGCAAACGATAAAAAAGTTTTGAAAACATGGTCGAGAGCGTCGACGATCTTCCCTCAGATGGTAGGGCACACGATCGCGGTGCACGACGGCAGGAAGCACGTCCCCGTGTACATCACCGAGGACATGGTAGGCTGCAAGCTCGGCGAGTTCGCTCCCACCAGGACCTTCAAAGGGCATGCGGGCGGCAAGACCACCGGTGCCAAGAAGTAAAAGGAGAGTGAGACTCAATGGCTAAGAATACGCGTGAAAAGACAAAGAAAATCGCGGAAAACAAGGACAAACGTCCCTTCGCCACCGCAAAGCATATCAGAATGTCCCCTTACAAAGTCCGCAGGGCGCTCGCCCTCATCCGCGGCAAGAGCGTGAACGAGGCAGCCGCCATCCTCGAGTATGCGACCATCGTCTCGGCAGAACCCGTCAAAAAGGTGCTGCTCTCCGCCGCCGCCAACGCGGAGCACAACTACGGGATGGACAGGGGCGACCTGATCGTCGCCGAGGCGTATGCCGACCAGGGCCCGACCCTCAAGCGCATGAACCCCGTTTCCAAGGGCAGGGCGCATTCCATCCTCAAGAGGACCAGCCACATCACCGTCATTTTGGACGTTGAGAGCAAGTAAGGAGATTCGTCATGGGACAGAAAGTTAATCCACACGGTTTGAGAGTCGGCGTCATCAAGGGCTGGGACACCCAGTGGTATGCCGATAAAAAGGATTTCGGCAAAAATCTCAAAGAAGATTACGATATCCGCACCTTTATCAAGAAAAAATACTATGCGGCCGCCATCAGCAAGATCCTCATCGAGCGCGCCGCGAACAGGGTGGTCGTCACCATCCTCACGGGCAAGCCGGGCGTCCTGATCGGCAAGGCCGGCGCCGAGATCGAGGTCATCAAAAAAGACCTCTCCAAGCTCGTCGGCGGCAAGGCTGTGGTCATCAACGTCACCGAAGTGCGCAAGCCCGACTCGGATGCGCAGCTGGTGGCCGAAAGCGTCGCCCAGCAGCTGGAAAAGCGTATGTCTTTCCGCCGCGCCATGAAGCAGGCCATCGGCCGCGCCATGCGTTCGGGCGTGAAGGGCGTCAAGGTGATGGTCAGCGGCCGTTTAGACGGCGCCGAGATCTCCCGCAGCGAGCAGTATCATGAGGGCAGCATCCCCCTGCAGACGCTGCGCGCCGACATCGACTACGGCTTTGCCGAGGCGCACACCACCTTCGGCATGATCGGCGTCAAGGTCTGGATCTACAAAGGCGAGGTCCTCAAAGCCAAGGCGCAGGAAGGAGGAAACCGGTAATGTTAATCCCGAAGAGAGTTAAAAGAAGAAGACAGCATCGCGGCAACATCAAGGGCGAAGCGCACAAGGGCAACAAGGTAGCCTACGGCGAATTCGGCCTGGTGGCGGCCGACGGCGCGAGGATCACCTCCCGCCAGATCGAGGCAGCCCGTATCGCGATGACCAGGTTTATCAAGCGCGGCGGCCAGGTATGGATCGATATCTTCCCGCACAAGCCTATCACCCGTCACCCCGCCGAATCCCGTATGGGTTCCGGTAAAGGTGCGGTCGAATACTGGGTGGCCATCGTCAAGCCGGGCAGGGTGCTGTTCGAAATGGCGGGCGTGCCCGAAGACGTCGCACGCGAAGCGATGCGCCTCGCGGGCCACAAACTGCCCATCAAGACCAAGTTCATGGTCAAGGGCGAGCCCAACCCCGTCACCGGCGAGATCGAGGACGGCGTAAAAATCACAGAAGGCGGTGAAGGTTAATGAAAGGCAACGAACTTCACAACATGACAGACCAAGAGCTCAAGGCGAAGCTGGGCGAGCTCAAAAGCGAGCTCTTCAATCTCCGCTTCCGTCACGCATCCGGGCAGCTCGACAATCCGATGGCGATCGTCGCCTGCAAAAAGGACATCGCGCGCGTCAACACCGTGATCCGCGAGAGAGAGATCAAATCGAGGGCATAAGGCGAGGTAGAAAGTCATGGAAAGAAATTTAAGAAAAGAGAGAGTCGGCCTGGTCGTTTCCGACAAGATGGACAAAACCGTCGTCGTGGCCATCGTCGACAAGAGCAAGCATCCGCTGTATAAAAAGACCATCACCAAGACCAAAAAGGTCAAGGCGCACGACGAGGCGAACGACTGCGTCGTGGGCGATAAGGTCCGCATCGTCGAGACGCGCAAACTCAGCAAAGACAAGAACTGGAGAGTTGCCGAGATCGTCGAGAAGGCGAAGTAAGCGTATAAGGAGACAAGAGCCATATGATACAACCACAGACAAGGCTTAAAGCGGCCGACAACTCCGGCGCGAAGGAGCTCATGTGCATCCGCGTGCTGGGCGGCTCGTTCAGAAAGTGCGGCAACATCGGCGACGTCGTGATCGCCAGCGTCAAGTCCGCAGCTCCCGGCGGCGCCGTGAAAAAGGGCGACGTCGTCAAGGCAGTCATCGTCCGCACCAGCAAGGGCATCCGCCGTCAGGACGGCACCTATATCCGTTTCGACGACAATGCCGCAGTCATCATAGATAACCAGAAGCAGCCGCGCGGGACCCGTATCTTCGGGCCCATCGCCAGAGAACTGAGGGATAAAGATTACATGCGTATCATTTCCCTCGCACCCGAAGTGCTGTAAGGAGGCCGCAAATGAACGTAAAATTGAACGATACCGTAGTGGTCATCGCCGGCAAAGACAAGGGCAAGACGGGCAAAGTCGTCAACACCAGCCCCAAGGCAGGCCGCGTGACCGTGCAGGGCGTCAACCTCCAGAAGCGGCACCGGAAGGCGAGGAAGGCGGGCGACGTTTCGCAGATCATCGAGCGCGAAGGCTCCATCGACGTTTCCAACGTCATGGTCATCTGCGACAAGTGCGGCAAGGCTACGCGCGTCAAGCACGCCTTCGTCGAAGAAGACGGCAAGATGAAAAAGGTCCGCGTTTGCAAGTGCGGCGCCGTGCTCGACAAGGCGTATAAAAAGCCTTCCAAGAGCGCGCCCAAGGCGGAGGAAGAAGCTCCCAAAAAGCGCGTGAGGAAGCGCACCGCGAAGGCAGAGGCCGCCGCGGAAGAAGAGAAGGACTGAGGCGAGGTAACACCAAATGGCAGAAAAAGTGTATAAGAACAGAGTCAGGGAAGCCTACGAGAACGAAGTCGTTCCCTACCTCGTCAAAAAGTTCGGCTACAAGAACGTGAACGAGGTCCCCAAACTCGTAAAGATCGTAATGAATTCCGGTCTCGGCGACATCAAAGACAACGCGAAGAGCGTGCAGATCGCCCACGACGAGCTCAAGGCCATCGCCGGCCAGAAGCCCGTCATCACCAAGGCGAAAAAATCTGTGGCGAACTTCAAGGTCAGAGAGGGTATGTCGGTCGGTCTGAAGGTGACGCTGCGCGGCGACAGGATGTACGAATTCTACGATAAATTTGTGTCCATCGCCCTGCCGCGAATGAGAGACTTCCGCGGGGTCAACCCCGACTCATTCGACGGCCGCGGCAACTACGCGCTGGGCGTCAAAGAGCAGCTCATTTTCCCCGAGATCTCCTACGATCAGGTGGAAAAGATCCGCGGTTTCGATATCTGCTTCGTGACCACGGCAAAGACGGACGAAGAGGCGAGAGAGCTTCTCGCGGCGCTGGGCATGCCCTTCAAGAAATAAGGAGAACGGAACATGGCTAAAAAATCAATGATCAACAAGCAGCAGAGAACGCCTAAATTTTCTACGCGCGCATATACCCGCTGCAGCATCTGCGGCCGTCCGCATGCAGTGCTGCGCAAGTACGGCATCTGCCGTATCTGCTTCCGCAACCTTGCGTACAAAGGGCAGATCCCCGGCGTGAAGAAGGCGAGCTGGTAAGGAGGCACATCATGACAGATCCCATTGCAGATATGCTCACAAGAATCAGGAACGCGCTGACCGCGAAGCACGAAAAGGTCGAGGTCCCCGCTTCCGTCATGAAAAAGGCGATCGCGAACATCCTCTTGAGCGAAGGCTACGTCAAGAGCGTCGACTTCGTCGACGACGGCCTTTCGGGCAAGATCGTGATCGGGCTGAAATATGCCGAAGGCAACAAGCCGGTCATCTCCGGCCTGAAGCGGGTCTCCAAGCCCGGCCTGCGCACGTACAGCGGCGCGGCGGATATGCCCAAGGTGCTGGGAGGCCTGGGGACGGCCATCGTTTCCACCTCCAAAGGAATTATGACGGACAAACAGGCAAAGGCTGCCAACGTCGGCGGCGAAGTGCTCTGTTTCGTCTGGTAAGGAGGCTGAACGAATGTCGAGAATCGGTAGAGCTCCCGTCGCCATCCCCGCGGGCGTCACGGTCGAAGTCAAAGACAATAAGATGATCGTGAAGGGCCCCAAGGGCACGCTGGAGCAGGAAATAGATGCGCGGATCACGCTCGCGGAAGAAAACGGCCACGTCACCCTTTCGCGCGCCAACGATTCCAAAGAACTCAAAGCCAAGCACGGCCTGTACAGGGCGCTGCTGCACAACATGGTCACGGGCGTCACGCACGGCTACTCGAAAGGGCTGGTCATCAACGGCGTCGGCTACAAGGTGGCAAAGCAGGGCAACAAGATCGTGCTGAACATCGGCTATTCGCATCCCGTGGAATTTGCGGAGATCGAGGGCATCAAACTGGAATGCCCCACGCAGACCGAGATCACCGTGTCGGGCATCGACAGGGTCAAGGTCGGCCAGGTCGCCGCGAACATCCGCTCGCTGCGCGAGCCCGAACCGTACCACGGCTACGGCATCCGCTATAAAGACGAAGTCATCGAGCGGAAAGAAGGCAAGACGGCCGGCAAATAAAGGAGCGTAAAACATGATTTCGAAAAAAGATAAAAATGCAGACAGGGTGCAGCGCCATGCGCGTGTCCGCAAAAAGATCACGGGCACGGCAGAGATGCCCCGCTTCAACGTTTACAGGAGCCTCAATCACATTTACGTTCAGGTCATCGACGACGTCAAGGGCGTGACCCTCGTATCGGCGTCTACCATGGAGAAGGCCGTCAAGGAACAGATCAAAGATATGACCAAGACGGAGGCCGCCAAGGTGGTCGGCGCGGCAGCGGCGAAAAAGGCGCTGGCAGCCGGCATCGAAACGGTCGTGTTCGACAGGGGCGGTTACATCTACACGGGCCGCGTGAAGGGTGTAGCCGACGGCGCCAGAGAAGCCGGACTGAAATTCTGATAGGAGAACAAGGTAAATGGCAAGAGAAGACAGAAGGCCTGCAAGAAGGCAGGAAGAAAACGACGGTTTCATCAAAAAGCTCATCCAGGTCAACCGCGTCACCAAGGTCGTAAAGGGCGGCCGCAACATGCGCTTTGCGGCGCTGGTCGTGGTCGGCGACGGCAAGGGCCGCGTCGGCGTCGGCTCGGGCAAGGCGAACGAAGTTCCCGAAGCCATCGAAAAGGCGACCGCGCAGGCGAAAAAGAACCTGATCGTCGTTCCCATGGTCGAAGCCACCATCCCGCATGAAGTGCACGGCAAGTTCGGCAGGGGCTATGTGTACATGATGCCCGCCGAAGAAGGTACCGGCGTCATCGCCGGCGGCCCCGTCCGTGCGGTCATGGAAGCGGTCGGCATCAAAGATATCCGCACCAAGTCGCACGGCACCAGCAACCCCGTCAACTGCGTCAAGGCCGCCATCGCGGGCCTTGCCCAGCTGCGCACGGCCGAGCAGGTGGCTGCGCTCCGCGGCAAAACCGTCGAAGAGATCATCGGCTGAGGAGGTATGCAATGGCACAGATCAAAGTAACGCTCGTCAAGAGCACCATCGGCAGCACCCAGACGCAGAAAGCGACGGTCGCGGCGCTGGGTCTGAAAAAGATCCGCTCCTGCAAGATCCACGAGGATACCCCCGCGGTGCAGGGCCAGATCAAAAAAGTTTCTCACCTTGTCAAGGTCGAGAACGTGTAAGGAGCTTGCAATTATGAGAATTGATACGATACAACCCGCCATCGGCTCCAATACGCCCGCCAAGCGCCTGGGCAGGGGCATCGGCTCCGGTTTGGGCAAAACCAGCGGCAAGGGCCACAAGGGCCAGTGGGCCCGCTCGGGCGGCGGCGTCCGCCCCGGCTTCGAAGGCGGCCAGACTCCCATCCACAGAAGGCTTCCCAAACGCGGCTTCAACAATAACTTCCGCAAAGAGTACGTCATCGTCAACCTTTCCGACCTCGCAGATCTCGCTGCGGGCACGGTGGTCGATTACGATTACGTCATGGAAAACAAGCTCGCCAAGCAGGTCAAAGACAACTGCGGCCTGAAGGTCTTGGGCGCGGGCGAGATCGGCGTCGCGCTCACCGTAAAAGCGGCTAAGTTCTCCGCTTCTGCCAAAGAAGCGATCGAAAAGGCCGGCGGCACGGCGGAAACCCTCTGATTTCCGCCGGCCCGCAGCACTTTGCGGGTAGGGGGGGATCTGCGTCTCCGCTCGGCGGAGACTGACCTTCAAATTTAGGAGAACCAGATGTTCGAAACTTTAAAAAACGCTTTTAAAGTCAAGGAAATCAGAAAGAAGATATTCATCATGCTTCTGTTGCTCCTGGTGTACCGCCTCGGCTGCTATATCCCCGTACCCGGCCTGGATACGGCGCAGTTCGGCTCGGTGGTGGAAGGGAACAACTTCCTGAACCTGATGAACGCCGTCACCGGCGGCGCGCTCGCCAGCGGCACATTGTTTGCCCTCGGTATCGGGCCGTACATCAACGCGTCCATCATCATCCAGCTGCTCACCGTGGGCATCCCCGCGCTGGAGCGGCTGTCTAAACAGGGCGAAGAGGGCAGGCGCAAGATCGCGCAGATCACCCGCTACGTCACCATCGCCCTGGCGATCGTACAGGCTGTCGGCGTCATCATCAACTTCGGTTCGCAGGGCGCCATCAGCGGCATCATCACCAACCTGTTCGGCGGCGAGGGCAACCTGTGGATCGTGTATATCTATATGGTCATCCTCTACACGGCGGGCGCCATGCTCACCATGTGGATCGGCGAGCGCATCACCGAATACGGCGTGGGCAACGGCATTTCGCTGATCATCTTCCTCGGCATCATCTCCACCGCGGGCCTGACGCTGCTGGATAAGATCATCTCCGCCTTCACCGCGGAGAACGTCGCCTTCGATTTCGACCCCATCCTGGAGGTCATCGTATTCTGCGTCATCGCGGTCATCATCTTCGCGCTCATCGTCACGGTCGATTTGGCCGAGCGCCGCATCCCGGTGCAGTACGCCAAGCAGGTCAAGGGCCGCAAGATGTACGGCGGGCAGTCCACCGTCATCCCCATCAAGATCTCCGGCAGCGGCGTCATGCCACTCATCTTCGCCTTCGCGATCATCAGCCTGCCCGACCTCATCATGGGGCTGTTCTGGAGCGGCTATGCCGACAGCTGGTATGCGCAGAACATCAGTAACGGCTCCGGCCCTTGGGGCTGGGTGTATATCCTGGTGTTGTGCCTGCTGATCTTCGCCTTCTCTTTCTTCTACGCGCAGATCCAGTTCAACCCGGACGACATCTCCAAGAGCATCCAGCAGAACGGCGGCTTCATCCCCGGCATCCGCCCGGGCAAGCCCACGGCGCAGTACCTGCGCAAGATCTCCAACCGCATCACGCTGTTCGGGGCCATCTTCCTGTCGCTGGTCGCGTTCGTGCCGTCCTTTGCCTTCAGCTTTGCCGGCACGGAATTTGTCAACGTCTTCTCTACGACCGGTATCCTCATCGTCGTATCGGTGGCGCTGGAGTTCGACAAGCAGCTGCAGTCGCAGTTGATGATGAAGAATTATAAGGGCTTCTTAAAGTAATTTTTCGCTTCCCGCTCATCCCGCAAAACCTTTTGTAAGGGAGGGGAAGGGAACCTTTCGGAAACAATTTCAAATCATATCCGCGCCCGCTTGCGGGCGCGGGGAAAAATAACCTACAGGAGGAGCAACCATGAACATCATCCTTTTGGGTGCGCCGGGTGCCGGCAAGGGCACGCAGGCGACGCGCATCTCGGAAAAATACGGTCTCCCGCACATTTCCACGGGCGACATTTTCCGCGACAACATCAAGCGCGGCACAGAGATCGGTCTTTTGGCAAAATCCTACACGGACAAAGGTCAGCTCGTCCCCGACGAGGTCACCTGCAAGATCGTGGAAGGCAGGCTGCGCGAAGCGGACTGCGAGGGCGGCTATCTCCTGGACGGTTTCCCGCGCAATCTGTTCCAGGCGCAGGAGCTGGATAAGTTCTCCAAGGTCGACGCCGTCATCAATATCGACATCGACCTCTCCCTGCTCATGGACCGCCTGTGCGGCCGCCGCGTGTGCAAGAACTGCGGCGAAAGCTATCACGTCAATTTCCTGAACGGCAAGACCACCTGCGAACGCTGCGGCGGCGAGCTGTATCAGCGCAAAGACGACAACGAAGAGACGGTCGGCAACCGCCTGCGCGTGTACAGCGACCAGACGGCGCCCCTCATCGAGTATTATAAGAACAAGGGCGTGCTGATCGACATCGACGGCGTCGGCGCCATCGACGAGGTGTTCGCCAGGATCTGCGCCGCGCTGGACAACAAGTAAGCGGCGAAACATGATCCACGTCAAGACCGAACAAGAGATCGATCTCATGCGGGAGCCCTGCGCCATCGTGCGCGACACGCTCGCCTACCTCGGCTCCAAGATCCGCCCGGGCATCAGCACGGCGGAGCTGGACGAGCTGGCGGAAGGGTACATCCGCTCGCGCGGGGCCATCCCTTCCTGCTTAGGCTACAGCGGCTATCCCGCCAGCATCTGCGCCTCGGTCAACGAGGTGGTGGTGCACGGCATCCCCGGAGAGAGATACCTGCACGAAGGCGACATCGTCAGCATCGACCTGTGCGCCTATAAAAACGGCTTCCACGGCGACGGCGCCCGCACCTTTGCGGTGGGCAAGATCGACGAAGGCAAGCAAAAACTCGTCCGCGTCACCGAAGAATGCTTTTGGGAAGCGGTCAAAAACCTGCGCGCGGGCACCCCGCTGTACGATATCGGCGCGGCGGTGCAGGCGCATGCGGAGTCGAACGGATTTTCGGTGGTGCGGGAATTCGTCGGCCACGGCATCGGCAGAGAGATGCACGAAGACCCGTCCGTGCCCAATTACGGCAAGCGCGGCACCGGCATCCGCTTAAAGGTGGGGCAGGTGATCTGCATCGAACCGATGATCCTGGCGGGCGCGCGGCAGGTGCGCGTTTTAGAGGACGGCTGGACGGCGGTCACCGCCGACGGCAAGCCCGCCGCGCATTACGAAAATACCGTAGTCATCCGCGAAGACGGGGTCGAGATCCTCACCCTGTAACAGCGGCGGAGGGAGCATGAAAGTACAAACCCCCGCAGTCGGCGGCGCGGCGCAAAGCCTCGCCGGCAGAGACCGCGGCAGGCTGTACCTGATCGTAGGCATTGCGGAAGGCGAACTTCTGCTGGCAGACGGCAAGTACCGCAAACTGCAAGATCCCAAGCGCAAAAACGCGAAACATGTGCGGCTTCTGCCCTCCTTTCATCCGCAGATCGCGGAGCGGATCGCGCAGGGCAAAGACGAAAACAGCGAAATACGCGCCGCTCTTTTGCAGCTGATGCAGGAGAGGAAGGCGTGAACAGTATTCTTTTTTCGGAGGAGTCATTGTGTCGAAGGACGATGTAATCGAGGCCGAGGGCAAGATCGTCGAGGCGCTGCCGAATGCGACCTTCAAAGTATCCCTTTCCAACGGCCATGTGATCACGGCGTATATCTCGGGCAAGCTGCGCATGAACTACATCCGCATCATCCCCGGGGATACGGTCAAGCTCGAAATGAGCCCGTACGACCTGACCAAGGGCAGGATCACCTGGCGCAGCAAAAACTAACACAAAAAACAGCGGCGGGCCGAGCGCCCGGCAAACAGGGCGTAAAGCCATAGCCTCCTGCAAGCAGAAGGCAGAACAACGAATTTTCGGAGGAACGAACAATGAAAGTAAGACCGTCTGTCAAACCGATGTGCGATAAGTGCAAAGTCATCAAAAGGAACGGTAAGGTCATGGTGATCTGTTCCAAGAACAAGAGCCATAAGCAGAGACAGGGCTAACAGCGAAAATAATCTCCTGCGCGAGCGGCGTGCCGCGCCATTCCAATTTTGCGGCAGCGCGCGCATGAACGGAATATACAGCAACCATCAAAATTTGAACGGAGGTCAAAAAGACAATGGCACGTATTGCCGGTGTAGATTTACCCAGAGAAAAGCGTGTAGAGATCGGTCTCACCTACATTTACGGGATCGGCCTCACCACGTCGAAAAAAATTCTGGCTGCGACGGGCATTGATCCCGATACGCGCGTCAAAGATCTTGACGAGAACGACGTTTCCAAGCTCAGAGAATATATCGACCACAACCTGCACGTGGAGGGCGAACTCCGCAGCGAGGTCAACCTGAACATCAAGCGCCTGATGGAGATCGGCTGCTACCGCGGCGTCCGTCACAGAAAGGGCCTGCCCGTCCGCGGACAGAGCTCTAAGAGGAACGCACGCACGCGCAAAGGCCCGCGCCGCACGGTCGCGAAGAAGAAGAAGTAAGAGGAGGATGACAGACTATGGCAGCACCTAAAAAGGCAGCGCAGGCGCGCCGCCGCAAAGAGCTGAAAAAAATCGATAAAGGCCAGGCGCATATCCAGTCCTCGTTCAACAACACGTTGGTGACGATCACGGATATGGGCGGCAACGCAATTTCTTGGTCGAGCGCCGGCAGCCTCGGCTTCAAGGGTTCCAGGAAGGGCACCCCGTTCGCGGCACAGTCTGCCGCCGACACCGCCGCCCGCGCCGCCAAAGAGCACGGCCTGCGCTCGGTGGAAGTGTATGTGAAGGGCCCCGGAGCGGGCAGAGAAGCGGCCATCCGCGCCCTCGCGGCAGCCGACCTCGAAATCACGATGATCACCGACGTTTCGCCCATCCCGCACAACGGATGCCGTCCCCCGAAGCGCCGCAGAGTATAATAGAGGAGTACGATAGAACATGGCAACGAGCAAGTATAATAAATTGAAGAGATGCAGATTCCTCGAACTGGACCCCACGGCGGTCGGCTGCTATAAAAAGTCGACCCGCACCAGCGGCAGAAAGTCGAGAAAGATTTCCGAATACGGCCTGCAGCTGCGCGAAAAGCAGCGCGCCAAGTTCATCTACTGCGTCAACGAAAAGCAGATCCGCAAGTACTACGAAGCGGCCGACAGGATGAAGGGCATCACGGGTGAAAACATGCTCGCCCTTTTGGAGCGCCGCCTCGACAACGTCGTGTACCGTATGGGCCTGGCAGCGACCCGTCAGCAGGCGCGCCAGCTCGTTTCGCACGCACATTTCTCCGTCAACGGCAAAAAGGTCAACATCCCCTCCTACATCGTCAAGGCGGGCGACGTGGTGGCCGTGCGCGAGAACAAAAAGTCCAACAAATATTTCACGGCAGTCAAAGAGAGCAAACTCACCCCCGCACCCAAGTGGATGGAGTTTGACGCCGAAAAACTGGAAGGGAAGATCGTTTCGATCCCCGTGCGCGAAGAGATCGACACGCCGATCCAAGAACAAATGATCGTTGAGCTGTACTCCAAGTAAGAAGTAACGCCGAAACAAGGAGGTAATAAGGCATGATCGAAATGGATATGCCCCGCATCGATGTGGAAGAGAACGAGGCCAAAAGCTACGCGAAGATCGTCGTGGAGCCTTTGGAAAAGGGCTTCGGTCTCACGATTGGCAACTGCTTGAGGAGGATACTCCTTTCGGCGCTTCCGGGGGCTGCGGTGCAGGGGATCCGGTTCTATCCGGACGGCCTGGTCAAGCACGAGTTTTCGGCGCTGCCCGGCGTCAAGGAAGACGTTCCCGAAATCATCCTCAACTTAAAAACGCTCGCCATCCAGACCTCTTCCACCGATAAAGACTACGTCAAAACGGTGCATGTGTGCAAAGAGGGCCCCGCGGTCATCACGGGGGCAGACCTCGAGCAGGATGCAGAGGTGGAGATCATCAACAAAGACCAGTACATCTGCACGGTAGACGAGGGCAGCAAGATCGACTTTGAGCTGACCGTCGGCCGCGGCAGGGGGTACAAGGGCGCGGGTTCCAACAAGAACCACCCCATCGGTTATATCCCCATCGATTCCATCTACACGCCCGTCAAAAAGGTCAACTACAATGTCGAAAGCACCCGCGTCGGGCAGAGCATCGACTACGATAAGCTGGTCATGGAAGTTTGGACGAACGGCGCCTTTTCCGCCAAAGAGATCGTATCTCTCGCGGCAAAGATCATGCAGGACCACATCGGCCTGTTTGTGAATCTGAGCGATTCCATCAAAGGGATGGATATCCTCGTCAAAAACGAGGACGACAAGCAGCAGCAAGTGCTGGCGATGGCCATCGAAGACATGGACCTCTCCGTCCGCTCTTACAACTGCCTCAAGCGCGCTAACATTCACACAGTCGAAGATTTAACCAAAAAGACCGAGGATGAGATGTTGAAGGTTCGCAACCTCGGCAGAAAGTCGTTGGACGAAGTCATCCAGAAACTGGAGTCCTACGGGCTTTCATTAGATAAAAAGGAGGACTAACATTATGCCGGGAAAAATGGGCAGAACCAGCGAACAGCGTATCGCCATTTTGAGAAACCAGGCTTCCAGCCTTCTCTGGTACGGAAGGATAGAGACGACCAAGGCCCGCGCCAAAGAACTGCAGTCGTATGTAGAAAAGATCATCACTACGGCGATCAACGCCTATGACGATACCATCGAAAGCAGCAAGCAGGTCACCGAAAAGACGGGCAAAAAGGAACGCGAGGTGACGGTCACCGTCGTCAAAGACGGCCCCAAAAAGCTGGCGGCGCGCCGCAAGATCATGAGCAAGCTCTACGACCTGCAGGAGATCAAGGCGTTCACCGAAAGCAAATCTGCGTACAAGGCGCGCACCAAAGACGTGGCGCACCCGCTGATCGAAAAGCTGTTCAACGAGATCGCTCCCAAATACGCACAGCGCAATGACGAAAAGAACTGCGCCGGCGGATACACCCGCATCATCAGCCTCGGCGAGCGCCGCGGCGATGCTGCAGAAGTTGCGATCATCGAACTCGTATAACAAACAAGCCGCTGCGGCGGGAACATCGGCGCGCGCCCGTCAAAGGGGTGCGCGCCCTTTTTTGCCCCTGCGTTTTCGGACAGAGGGGCGCGCTGCCGCCCGTTTGCGCCCGCTGCGGGCATAAATTTGTCCGTATTGTGAAAAACGGCGGGAAATCGGCGTGAATTTGCGCACGGTATGCAAAAAGCGCTTGACGATTGGGCAAAGAACAGGTAAAATAAACAGGTACAGGCGGCGAAGGCCGCCCGCGTCCGCTGCTCGTTCTATGGAAGAGGGGCGGCACTCTATGATCTCAGGAGGCAATATGTTCAAATCACTTGGCGGGAAACTGGCAAAGGGCTGCGCGGTCGCCTTAGCGGCGGCGTCGCTTTTGGGCTGCACGCTGATGTTCTCCGGCTGCGAGAGCAAAAATCCCGAAATTTCCGTAAACATCGAATTCAACGGCGAAGAATACTCCCTCACATACAAGCTGCACCGCGACCTGTATTCGCAGACGGTGGCGCACTACATCGAACTCATCGACAAAGATTTCTTTGACGGCACCGTCGTGCACGACTTCCAGAGCAACCGCATGGTCGCCGGCGGCTATACCTATACCGACCTTGAAAACGGCGACGTGCTGGACGATCTGACCGCCCTCGACTACGACGGCGCCACCAAAGACGCCGATGGCAACGTCACTTTGGAAAACATCACCGTCTGGAAGGACGCCGACCGCAATGAGGCGACCAACCGCCTGCACGGCGAGACCAGCGTCAACGGCTTCAGCGTTTCGGAAGGCGGCCTGAACAACAAGTTCGGCGTGCTGGGCACCTATTCGTACGTCCCCACGGGCGAAAAGACGAACGTCACCTTCAAGCAGAGCAGCAAAGACGACTACGGCCACAGCGAATATTATAAGAACAGCACCACCAGCATGTTCTATATCTATACCTCCACTTCTTCCTCCACCGACCGCAACTACTGCGTGTTCGGCGAGCTGGCAGACGACGAGTCCAAGCAGGCGCTGGAAGATTTGTTGGACGCCATCGACGACTACCAGTCTGATAACGAGCTCGACTCCTTTACCGAAGAGCACGAAGTGGCCATCCGCGACGAGTTCGTTTCCGGCGGCTCGTACGAGGCGACCTTCGACGTCCCCGCGGCAAAGGTGGTCATCACCTCCGTCGAGGTCAACAAGTATTGATCTGTTTCGGAAGTGAGACCGCATCGAAATAAAAGTATTTTGAAGGCGAAAAAAGGCGCGCACCCGCGGGTGCGCGCTTTCTGTTTGTATAGGGAAGGGGGCGTGCGGTCGGCCGCCGCGGCGCCTCCCTATGCAGGAAGGCGCCGCGGCGGGATTTCATGCTCTTGGCTTTCCCTAGACCCTCTTGTCATCCCGAGCTCGTCGCGGCAAGGCACTATGGCAGACGGTTCGCTTCGCTCACCGTCTTGCCCGTTGCGCCTGCTGCTCCTCTTCCCAAAAATCTCGCTTTGCTGCGATTTTCGGGAGCCCTATAAAATGCGAGCCGAAGGATCTATGAAAATAAAACCATCCTTGTCATCCCGAGCGTCAGTCGAGGGATCTTGTCTTGAACAGAGAGCTGTTCCGAACACGGCAAAAGAGTTTGTCTTTCGATACGCACCGCGCAAGATTTCTCCACTCGGTCAGTCGCTGTTGCTCCTTTCCTCGGTCGAAATGACAGGACGAAGAGACGGATCGACTGCGCGGCTCATATCCATTCGCCGCTCAGGGTGACATAGAAAAACAATCCATACCCGCGCGCTTCGCCGCGCGGGGCTGAGACAAACTCTCCATCGCTCCAAACAAATACGAAAAAAAGGAAAAATCACACTTTTTCCTTTTTTCCCTTATGGGCATACGGATGGAGGTGAATTTTTTTGCCGTTTATAAAACGTGAGCCCCCAAACGGCAAAAAAAGAGGGGAGAAACCGCCGCCAGCACGGCGCGTAATTTTACGCGACGAGCGCACGGCAGGTTTCCCCCTTCCTCACGGAAATTTCTTTCGTCAGCACGAAAGAAATTTCGTGAACTGAAAATAAATACTCGCGCAAGCAAAACCACGTTTTTGCGCCCGCGCCCCCAATTTGCCGTGAGGCTTTGGCAGGAAAGGTGAAGCCGCGGCATTTTGATAATGGTGTGCTCTGAACTATGCCGCGGCGAGGAAAACTCCGAACAGAAAACGCGCTATCGGCAGATAGCGCGTTTTGGTTGGGGTTTTCCTAAAACTCACGGCGTTCCGCAGGCGTCAGCTCGCCGAGGAACGCGTGAACTTCTTTTTAATCGTTTCTTCTCCTTCCCGTCAGCAAAAACACATACAGCAAAAAGCGCAAAAAATACACCAGCGAGGTCAAAAGCGAGGCGACGTAGGTCATCGCCGCCGCGGACAGCACTTTTGCGGCCGCCTTCTGTTCTTCCTCTGTGACCAAAACGCCCGTCTCGGCGAGCATTTTTTTTGCGCGGGAAGAGGCGTTCAGCTCCACGGGCAGCGTCACCAGGCAGAACAGGGTAGACAGCGCGTACAGGCAGATGCCCGCAAACACCACGATGTTGCCCGCCGTCGAAGAGGCGAGCGTCCATTCGAGGATGACGCCGACGATGACCACGGGGAAGGCGAGCATGGAGCCGATGTTCGTCAGCGGCACCAGCGCCGTGCGCAGCCTGTAAAAGGCGTAGCCGCGCGCCCGCTGCACCACGTGCCCGATCTCGTGCGCGCTCACCGCCACCGCCGCCACCGAGTTAGAGGCATAGGTGCTTTCCGAAAGGGTGACCGTCTTGCTGCGGGGGTTGAAGTTGTCCGTCAGCTTTCCCTTGCCGCGCACCACGGCGATGTCGGCAATGCCGTTCTTTTCCAGCAGCATGCGCGCGGTGTCGCTGCCCGTCCAGTCGGTAGAGGTGGGCAGCTTGTTGTACTTGTTGTAGGTGGAGTGCACCCGCGCGCTCGCCCAGGCGGCGAGCAGCAGGCAGGGCAGGATGATCAGCCCCGAGCACAGGTAGATGAGGTAGACGTCAGAAAAAAACCACATGGCAGTTTCCTCTTTTTCGGTGTTGTGAAGGGCGCCTGCGCGTTTGCGCAAGTTTGCGCCTTTTATTATGTTTAGTATAACACAAAATGCGCGCGGCAATCAATCATCCGCGCGGTATTTTTGCATGAAATTCGTGTGAAGGAAAGGAAAAAAGCGGAAAAGCCGCCGCGCCCCGTCAAAAAACGGCCTCCGCTGCCAAAAGGAAAGGGGTAGGGAGAGCCGCCGCGCCGCCGCCTTGGCAGGCGGCGGCGGGGCGGATCAAACGGGCAGCCGAAAAGGATACGGGGCGCGGCCTCGCACGGACACAAAAGGGCGGCGGGGCGGTCAAGGCAGAGAGGGCGGGGGCGCATTCAGGCAAACAGAAAGTCGGAGCCGCCGACGGGGCGGACGTTCTCGATCTTGCGGCCGCGCAGTTCCGCCGCGAACCAGCGCACGTCGAACAGGTTTTTGCCCGCGCGGTAGGTAAGCCCCGCCGCCGACCCCTCGTGGGTGAGGTAAAACACCTCTTTGGGCAGGCGTACGGCGCAAAAATCGCCCAGGTAGGCGGCAAGCGCCTCGCGCTGCCCCAACAGCTCCGCCGAAAGGTAGGGGGAGAGGTCGCCGCCCGCCGCCATCGCCTGAAAAAAGGCGAAGGGCAGCACCGCTTCGGGGAGCTTATCGGGGTCGTAGCCCTCCCGCGGGCGGGCGGTGCGCGCCGTCTCGCGCAAGATCCCTTCCTCGCTGCAAAAGCGCCGTTCCTGCGTGTGGCCGGCGATGTCGGCAATGCGGGCGCGCAGGCACAGCTGTTTGCCGCCTTCGTAAAAATCGGCGCGCTCGTCGAGCACCTGTTTTCCTTCTTCCGAAAATAAGAGCAGCCTGCTTCCCCCTCCGCAGCGGCAGAAGGCGCGCACAAACCTTTCGCCGCCGATGTGCTCTTCGCCGATGTCGTATTCGCCCCGCGGCAGGGGATGGGTGGCGAACACGCCCCCGCCCTCCAAGAGGAGCAGCGGCGTTCCCGCGTCGAAGGCGGTGGCGGCAAGCCCCGCGGCGCTCCCCTGCGCCAGCAGGGTAAAGCGCACCTCGCGGGTGCAAAAGCGCGCAGCGTAGATGTCGGCGCAGCAGTCGCTGCGGTATACGTCGGCGCAGGCGGGCGGGCGGCGGAAAAATGTTTCGTCCACCATGAACGCCAGGGGCACATAGTCGCCGTCGGCGGGCAAAAATTCCGCCAAAGCCCCCGGCGGGCAGAGGTCGGCGAACTGTTCGGCTTCGCCCACGCAGCCGGCGTTTGCGCCGTCCAGGCGCAGCAGGCAGGGCAGGGCGGCGGAAAAGTGGATGCGCATGGCTACCTCCTAACCAAGTCAAAGCAAAAGACGCCTTTCGGGGCGGGTCCCTTTTACTTTGACTTGGTTATGAAAAGAATATTGTATTGTATGAATAAAAAAACAATACTATGTCAATATCATACCCGCGCGGGCAAAGGCGCCCGCGCAGAAGTTTCGGAGGTGTAAGGCCATGGAAAAGATCAACGGGTATGCCAGGGCAGAGGCGGAGGCGCTGGTCGGGTACATCGCGGCGGGCAGGAAGGAGGGCAAGACGCTGACCGAGCTGTTCGCGCGCTACGGCAAAGAGCACGGCCGCGCGGGCGGCAGCGTGCGCAACTACTATTACCGCCTGCTGCGCACGGAAGACTCCGCCGCCAAGCGCCTGCTGGAAGGCACGCAGCTGCGCGCCGAGCGGGTGCGCCCCTTCAGCCCCGCCGAAAAGGAAGAGATGCTCCGCCTCATCCTCATCGAGCGCGGCAAGGGCAACTCCGTCCGCCGTGCCATCGCCAACGTGTGCGGCGGCGACGAAAAAAAGATGCTGCGCTATCAGAACAAATACCGCAACATGCTCAAAAAACAGCCGGAAGAGGTGCGCGCGGCGGCGCAGAAGCTGGGCATGGGCGCCGCTGCCGCCGCTCCCCGCCCCCGCAGGCTGCTGGAAAAGCGGCTGGAAGGGGAGATCAACGCCCTGTACGACCGCCTTGCCTATTCGCTGCGGCAGGAAAACGAGCGCCTACACGGGCAGATACGGCAGCTGCGGCAGGAGAACGAGCGCCTGCGCGCCCTGCTGCCGCCCCGCACATGAGCGAGGCGGCAGGGGCTTTTTCCGCATAAGCGGCGGGGAAAGGGTTTTCTTCCGCGTATAAGCCGTCCGCGCCTTCCCGCAGTCGGCTGTTATAAACGGCGGCCGTGCATAAATGCGGGCGGCGGCGCACATACTTTGCCTGCGGCGGTTTGCCGCACGGAGGAAAAAACGCATGGAAAAATTCATCGCGGGGATGGTGCTCGGCATGGCGGCGGGGGCGCTGCTCATCGCCGGCAACAACAAGGCGCGCGCCCTGGTCAAAAAGGGGCAGGAAGAGCTGAAGCAGCGCGTAGACGCGTATATCGACCAAAAGCTCGCCGAACTGGAAGGCGGGCGGCAGAGCGCCGAATAAGGCACGGGGCGCGCCGCAAGATCTTGCGGCGCGCCCCTTCTTTGCCCGTGCGCTTTCAGATCCCTTTGTCCGCCCGCGCCGCAGCAAACCCTTTGCGTTTATCCGCTTGTTTGCCCGCGCCCCGCTTTGCGCCCTTTGCCCGCGCCGCCGTCTGCAAAGGCGGCGGCGCAGGGCGGAACCATAGCCCTTTTGCGGGCGGTGCCTTGCCCTTCGCAGCCCTTTTGCAGGCGGAAATCTGCCCTTCGCGCCCGTATTTTCACGATTTTACATTTATATTACAATTTTTTGCCTCAAAAAGGGTGGCGGGGCGGCGGCGATGTGGTATAATAAAGGGGTACCGGAGGAAAAAGTTTATGCCATCCACTTATGCACACCGCGTCTTCGGCGAAAAAATGCTGGAAGTATACCCCGTCGAGGTCGCTGCCGCCGCTTCCGCGCGCAGGCAGCTGTACGACATCGGCCTGCACGGGCCGGATATCCTGTTCTATTACAAGGTGTTGAAGGCGGACCCCGTCAACGCCGTCGGCTACCGCACGCACGGGCAGAAGGGGAGCGATTTTTTCGCCCCCGCCAAGCTCGCCTATGCCGAGGCGGACGACCGCGCGGGGGCGCTGGCGTACCTTTTGGGGTTTGTGTGCCACTTCGCCTTAGACCGCGCCTGCCACAGCTATATCGAAAACAAGATCCGCCTCAGCCACGTCACCCATACCGAGATCGAGAGCGAGTTCGACCGCTTTTTGTTGGAAGAACGGGGCATCGAGCCGCTTTCGGCAAAGATAGACGACCACATCGTCCCCTCGGCGGAGAACGCCGCCGTCATCGCCCCCTTCTTTGCGGGGGTCAGTGAAAAGCAGGTGCTGCGCGCCCTGCGCTCCATGCGCTTTTACAATGCCCTGCTGCGCGCCCCGCACCAGCCCAAGCGCGGGCTCGTCAATTTGGTGCTGAAACTTTCGGGCAACTATCCTGAAATGCACGGGATGATGATGGCAAAGCGCCCCATCCCCGCCTGCGCAGACAGCAATTTGCGCCTGCAAAAGCTGTTCGCGGCGGCGCTGGACGACTGCCTTGCCCTCACCCAAAACTACCTCGCCTTTTTGGAGGGGAACGCCGCGCTCGGCCCTGCCTTTGCCGATACCTTCGGCCCGCGCGAGGGCTGGCAGCAGATCCCTGTATTGCCTTTGGAAGAAGAAAAGAAGTACAAAATTTGATCGGAAAGAAGTACAAAATTTGATCGGGAGGTCAAGTGAAAGGATATGAAGATGAAAATGACGCCGTTAGAGCGCAAGTGGGTGTGGTACGACGTGGGCAATTCCGCCTTCACGCTGCTCGTTTCCACTCTCCTTCCCATCTTTTTCAATACCATCGCCGAAAGCGGCGGCGCGAGCGATTCCGAATACGTCGTCTACTGGTCGTACGCCACCAGCATCGCCACCGTGGTGGTGGCGGTATTGGGGCCCATCTTCGGCTCGCTGTCAGACCTGCGCGGCATGCGGCGGAAGATCTTCTCCGTCGCCGTGCTCGTCGGGGCGCTGGGGTGCGTGGCGCTCGGCTTTATGCAGCACTGGATGTGGTTCCTCGTGCTGTTCGTGTTCGCCAAATCTGCCTACCAGCTCAGCCTGGTGGTGTACGATTCCATGCTGTGCGACGTCACCACCCGCGAGCGCATGGACGAAGTCTCTTCCCGCGGCTATGCCTGGGGGTATATCGGCAGCTGCATCCCCTTCGTGCTCACCATCGCCGTGTATGTGATGTATTACATGTTCGAGCTCATCTCGCTGCAGGTGTGCATGATCATCGTCTTCCTCATCGTGGCGGTGTGGTGGGTCGCCTGCACGCTGCCCCTGTGGCGCGGCTACGAGCAGCGGCAGTTCGTGGAGCCCGCAGGCCATCCCGTGCGCGTTGGACTGCGCTCGCTCGGGCACACCTTCCGGGAGATCGCCCGCGATAAGCGCATCTGGCTGTTTTTGCTCGCCTTCTTCTTCTTTATCGACGGCGTGTATACCATCATCGACCTCGCCACCACCTACGGCACCTCGCTGGGGCTGGATACGGTCAGCCTGGTCATCGCCCTCCTCGTCACCCAGGTGGTCGCCTTCCCCGCCGCCATCCTGTTGGGGATGCTCTCGCGCAGGGTCAAGCCGCAGTACCTGATCATCGCCTGCATCGTCGCCTACTTCTTCATCACCGTATACGCCATCTTTTTGGACCAAGAATACGAGTTCTGGATCCTCGCCGTGTGCGTGGGCCTGTTCCAGGGCACCATCCAGGCGATGTCCCGCTCTTATTTCGCCAAGATCATCCCCGGCGAAAAGGCGAGCGAGTACTTCGGCATTTACGATATCTTCGGCAAGGGCGCCTCGTTCATGGGCACCTTCCTCGTGGGTACGGTGACGGCGCTGTGCGCGCCCTATTTCGATTCGCTGGCAGAGCAGGGCATCCACACGGCGTTCACGGCCCAGAGCATCGGCGTCGCCGCCCTGGCGGTGATGTTCGTCATCGGCCTGGTGCTGTTCATCCTCGCCATCCGCTGCAAGGTGCCGGGCGCCGGCGAAGGCGGCAGCGGGAGCCCCGCGGCCGAAGTACAAGTTCCCGCACAGGAGAACGCTGAAGAAGTTCCCGCGCAGGAAGGGGTATCCCCCGCGGCGGAAGAAGCGGAAAAAACCGAATAATACGAAAAATATCTGTCGATTTTGCGGGCGGAGCTTCGGCTCCGCCCGTTTTTGTATGCCCGCCGCCCGGTTTTTTTACAAATATGATACGATTTATTACATTTTCGTGACAAATTTTCCCAAAGAATTATATAACTTTCTGCTATGCTATAGGCGTTACAAAAGACAGACAGGAGAGTTTTATGAAAAGATCGCTCAAACGCGTGCTCGCGGCGGGCGATACCCGCGCCGCCCAAAAGGGCGGCAGACAAGGCTCACACGCCGCGGAGCGGCATGCAGCTCCGCGCCTCCCATAGAGGGGGATGCGCGCGTACGATGCGCCCGCATCCCCGCCGCCCGCACGGCGGGCGGCTTCCCCTTGCCCACACTCTAACAACTTTTTCTTACGGTATCCGCCGCGGCTTCGGCCGCGGCGGGTATCGGCGTTTTTGGGGAAGGCGTTTTGCTATGGAACGGGGGAGGGCGGCATTTTCGGGAAGACGGCGGCAAGGCGGCGTTTTGGGAAGGCGGAGAGCGCGCCCGGGGGCGTTATATGGAAAGAGGAGGGCGCGCTTAGGAAACTGCCGTTTTTTGTATCAAAGAAGGTCAAAAGCAGAACGGCGGGTGAAATTATCGATAATTTTCTCTGTTTTTTCAAAAAACTGTGGACGGCGGCGGCGGGATATGATATACTAAAACAGAGCGGCCGAAGACAGGATGTATCCATGGCCGGCGGCGGGATATGATATACTAAACAGAGCGGCCGCGGACAGGATGTATTCCTGGCCGGCGGCGGGATATGATATACTAAAACAGAGCGGCCGAGCCGCTGCGGAAAAGTATGGTATACTAAAACAGAGCGGCCGGGCCGCTGCGGAAAAGGTTTGTGAGTTTTGTATGGAAAAGCGTATCGTTGCCTTCGATATAGGCGATAAAAGGATCGGCGTTGCCGCCAGCGACCCGTTCAATACCTTCGCCCTGCCCGGCACCACCTACCGCCGCAGCAAAGACGCCGAGGCGGACGCCGCCGCCCTCGCCGCCATCGCCCTCGAAAAGGGGGCGGGGCTCATCGTCTGCGGCGTGCCCTATAACTTCGACGGCAGCGAATCGGTGCAGACGCACAAGACCCGCCGCTTCATCGAGCTGCTGCGCGCCAAGACGGATATCCCCGTCATCGAAGAGGACGAGCGCTTCACCACCATGGAGGCGGAGCGCGTGCTCATCGAAGGCGGCGTGCGCAGAGAAGACCGCAAGCGCTCTATCGACAGTATTGCCGCTTCCTATATTCTGGAAGGGTACCTGAATAAACGCAAAAAAGGAGAACAAGCAATGAGCGACGAAACCAAACTGCACGAAGACGGATGTGACTGCGAAGACTGCGCCGACGAAGAGGTCAACGTGGTCGAGCTGGTAGACGATGCCGGCAAAGTGCATAAATGCTATCATATCGGCACCATCGAATATAAGGAAGGGTGGTATGCCTTCTTCCAGCCCGCCGACGAAGAGGAGGGGGAAGAAGACGAGGTGACCATCCTGCAGATCGTGGGCGAAGAGGGCGCGGAAGAACTGGTGCCCGTGGAAGACGACAAGCTGTTAGACGAGGTGTTTGAAGAATTCTGCCGCGTGATGGAAGAGGACGACGATGCCGACGAGGCGGCCTCGTTGGATACCGATTACGAGGAAGGCTGCGGCTGCGGCTGCAAGGGTCACGACCACAAGGGCTGATTTTCGATCGCCCCAGGCGGTAAAACGTGTGAACGCCGCGGGCGCTGTGCGCCCGCGGCTTTTGCAAAGCGCCGTTTGCGGCGGCAGTGCCCGCGGCTTTGGCAAAGCGCCGCCGCGCGCTCTTTCGGGCGCGCTCTGCGGCGTGTGCCCGCCCCGCGGTTTTTGCCGGTGCAGTGCCCGCGGCTTTTGCAAAGCGCCGCGCCGCCCTCTTTCGGGCGCAGGCGCGGGCGCATTCTGCGCGAAAAAAAGCGTTTGCCTTTTATTTTTGCTTGCCAAACCATGGCGTTTATGCTAAAATAGGTAGGCTAAACAAATTCACACCCCGAGCGTTCCGCGTTCCGTTCCCGCCAAAATCTCAACAGGGCGGGCTGAGGCGGTGCTTTTTCGCGCGCGGGGGAGGATGAAACGGAGGAATTCAAAAATGGCAGTCATCACCATGAAGCAGCTGCTCGAAGCGGGCGTGCACTTCGGTCATCAGACCAGGAAATGGAACCCGAAGATGAAAAAGTACATCTTCGCCGCCCGTAACGACATCCACATCATCGACCTGCAGCTCACCGTAGGCCTGGTGGAAAAGGCGTACAACTTTGTCGTCGACACCGTCAAATCGGGCAAGAGCATCCTGTTCGTCGGCACCAAAAAGCAGGCGCAGGAAGCCATCCGCGACGAGGCTACCCGCTGCGGCCAGTTCTATATCAATTCGCGCTGGCTGGGCGGCACGCTGACCAACTTCAAGACCATCCGTTCCCGCATCGACAGGCTCAATAAGCTGGAAAAGATGGAGGAGAACGGCGACTTCGACCTGCTTCCCAAAAAAGAAGTTCTGGGCCTGAAAAAAGAGATGAACAAGCTGGAGGCAAACCTGGGCGGCATCAAAGACATGAAGACGCTCCCCGGCGCCATGTTCATCGTAGACCCGCATAACGAAGACATCGCGGTGCAGGAAGCGCGCAAGCTGCACATCCCCATCATCGCGATCACGGATACCAACTGCGATCCCGATCTCATCGACTACGTCATCCCCGGCAACGACGACGCCATCCGCGCCGTCAAGCTGCTTTCTTCCGTCATCGCCAGCGCCGTCATCGAGGCGAACCAGGGCGAGGCGGTCAACGCCGAGATGCAGCAGGCCGCCGAAGAGGCGGGCGAGCAGTCGATCGAAGAGGTCGCTGCCGCCGAAGAGGAAGCTGCGGCCGAGCCCGCGGCAGACGCCGAGTAATTGCGGCGGAAATTCATCATAGGAGAGTACACGAAAATGGCAATCACAGCAAGTGACGTTAACGCGCTGCGCCAGAAGACGGGCGTAGGCATGATGGACTGCAAAAAGGCGCTGACCGAAGCGAACGGCGACATGGACAAGGCGGTCGAGATCCTGCGCGAAAAGGGCATGGCGACCGCTGCCAAAAAGGCGGGCCGCATCGCCGCCGAAGGCATCGTCGACAGCTATATCCACATGGGCGGCAAAGTGGGCGTGCTCGTAGAAGTCAACTGCGAGACCGACTTTGTGGCGCGCGGCGACCAGTTCAAGGCGCTGGTGCACGACATTGCCCTGCAGATCGCGGCGGCAAAGCCCCTGTATGTGACCAAAGAAGAGGTCCCCGCAGAAGTTCTGGAAGAGGAGAAGAAGATCCTCAAGATCCAGGCCATGAACGAGGGCAAGCCCGAAGCCATCGCCGAAAAGATGGTGCAGGGCCGCATCAAAAAGTATTATGAAGACTTCTGCCTGCTCGAGCAGCCGTTCGTGAAAGATTCTTCCAAGACGATCGGCCAGCTGATCACCGAGGCGATCGCATCCATCGGCGAAAAGATCACCGTCCGCCGCTTTGCCCGCTTCGAGATGGGCGAAGGCATCGAAAAGAAGAAAGACGACCTCGCGGAAGAAGTCGAAAAACAAGTTTCCAAGATGAAAGGTTAACAAAAAGCGGGCACACAATCGAGCATTGTGTGCCCTTTTTCAAAAAATACTGCGGCAGGCAGATCACGGAGAGGGAAAAGAACATGCAGAGCAGTACACCCAAGTACAAGAGGATCATCTTAAAACTTTCGGGCGAGGCGCTCGCCGGCGAGGCGGGCTTCGGCCTGGACGAAAAGATCATCGCCGGCGTCGTAGACCAGCTCATCCGCGTGCATGCGATGGGCGTGGAAGTGGGTATCGTCATCGGCGGCGGCAACTTCTGGCGGGGCAGGCAGGGCACCAACATGGACCGCACCACGGCGGATCACATGGGCATGCTCGCCACCGTCATCAATTCGCTGGCCATGCAGGACGCCATCGAACAGCGCGGCGTGCCCGTGCGCGTGCAGACGGCGCTGAACATGATCAGCGTGGCAGAGCCGTTCATCCTGCGCAAGGCGCTGCGGCATTTTGAACTGGGGCGCATCGTCATCTTCGCCTGCGGCACGGGCAACCCGTACTGCTCCACCGATACGGGCGCGGCGCTGCGCGCTTGCGAGACCAATGCAGACATCCTGCTGTTGGCCAAAAACGTAGACGGCATCTACGACAGCGACCCCAAGACCAACCCGAACGCCAAAAAGATCGACCGCATCTCGCACATGGAGGTCATCAACCGCGGCCTCAAGGCGATGGACACGACGGCGATCACCATGTGCATGGACAACAACATCCCCGTGCTCGCCTTCGCCCTGTCCGAAGAAGACGCCATCGTGCGCGCCGTCTGCGGCGAAGAGACGGGCTCGCTGATCGCAAGCGACTGAGCGGGGGAAAGGACGCCCCGTTGCGCCCGCACAAGAAAAAGTATTTTGAGGAGGATCACCATGGTCGAAAACGAAAAAGTAGAAGAGATGTTTCTCACCCTGGAAGACAAGCTGGAAAAGACGGTCAGCGTGCTGCGCGAAGAGTTTTCCAACATCCGCGCCGGCAGGGCCAACCCGCACGTGCTGGATAAGATCCAGGTCGATTATTACGGCGCCATGACGCCCATCAACCAGGTGGGCAACATCGCCGTGGCAGACGCCAAGTGCCTGGTCATCAGCCCCTGGGATACCAGCCTTCTGAAGGGCATCGAAAAGGCGATCTTGCAGTCGAACATCGGGCTCAACCCCACCAACGACGGCAAAGTCATCCGCCTCATCTTCCCCGACCTCACCGAAGAGCGCCGCCGCGACATCGCCAAGCAGATCAAGGCGCTGTCCGAAGAGGCGAAGGTCGCCGTGCGCAACGTCCGCCGCGAGTCGATGGACGTGCTCAAAAAGCTGAAAAACGGCAAAGAGATCTCCGAAGACGAGTGCGCGGGCTGCGAAAAGGACGTCGAAAAGTCCGTCTCCAAGGCCATCGAGCAGATCGATAAGGCCACCGCCGAAAAAGAAAAGGAGATCATGTCGGTTTAATCTGGAATGAAACGAATCAAACTGCCGGCGCATTTGGCTATCATCATGGACGGAAACGGCAGATGGGCCAGGCGCCGCTTCCGCCCGCGCGCCTACGGGCATAAGATGGGCGTACAGAATATGTTCAAGGTGTGCACCCACGCCTTTCGGCTGGGGGTGCGCATCGTCACGGTGTTCGCGCTCTCTACCGAAAATTTGTACCGCCCCAAGGCGGAAGTGGAGGAACTGTTCCGCCTGTTCCGCCTCTATTTTTCCGAGCGCAAAGAGCGGATGCTGGAGATGAACGTCAAGATCAACGTCATCGGCGACATCACCGTCTTCCCCGAAGACATCCGCGCCGCCATTTTGCAGATGATGGAAGAGACCAAAGACCGCACGGAGGGCCTGTTCAACATATGCCTCAACTACGGCGCCCGGCAAGAGATCGTGCGGGCGGTCAACCTGGCGGTGTCGCAGGGGCGGTATGTAGACGATGCCAGCTTCTCGCAGCTTTTGCAGACGGGCGGCATACCCGATCCGGACCTCATCATCCGCACGGGGGGCGAACTGCGCCTTTCCAACTTTTTATTGTACCAGTCGGCGTATGCCGAGCTGTACTTTTCGTATAAGATGTGGCCTGCCTTTTCCAAGCGCGACTTAGAGAAGGCGTTTGAAAATTATTCCTTGCGCGATCGCCGGTTCGGCAAAGTGCGGGAGGGCTGAGTATGTTTAAGCGCATCGCGACGGGGCTCGTCTACATCGGCGTGCTCGTGGGGTTTTTCTTTTTGCGGAACGTCGATCACAGGCTGTTCGGCATCCTCATCTATGCCTTTTCTCTGATCGGCACCTACGAGATGGTGCACGCCTTCTGCGCGCCCGTCGAAGAAAAGGCGGAGCCGCTGGCGCACGCGCTGCGCCTGTGCACTTCGCAAAAGGCGGCCGTGTACGTGTATGCGCTGATCTTTACCCCCGCCTTTTATCTGGTGGAAGAGTTTGCGCCCGGGCAGGGCTACCGCGCCATGCTGGTGTGGTCCTTCTCCTTTGCGGTGGCGCTGTTATGCCTTTTGGTGGTCGATCATAGGAACACGACGCTGGCGGGCACCGGCTCTGCCATGCTGTGCGGTCTGTACCCCACCGCCATCCTCTCCACCATGCTCTTGACCAACGAGTTTGAAAACGCCTCTACATTGGCGCTCCTTCTCATCTTCGTCATCTCGCCGGTGGCGGATACCTTCGCCTTCGCCGTGGGCAGCGTGCTGCGCGGCAAAAAGCTGTGCCCGAACATCAGCCCCAACAAGACGATCTCCGGCGCCGTGGGCGGGGTGGTGTTCGGCACGGGCGCCAGCCTGCTGCTGTACTGGCTGTATACGCTCACCTCAGACTATGTGTACACGGGCATCGGCAGCTCGTGGGAGGGCAGCGTATGGGTGGTGATGGCGCTCATCGGCCTTGTCACCTCGCTCCTCACCGAGTTCGGCGACCTGGTCGAAAGCGTGGTCAAGCGGCGGCTGGGCATCAAAGACATGGGCAAGCTGCTCCCCGGCCACGGCGGCATTTTAGACCGCATCGACGGCACGCTGTTTGCCAGCCTGTTCGTGTATATCGCCTTCGCGCTGTTCGTGGTGCGCGTCGGGCTCTGATCTTGATTCGGAAAAACCGTTGCAAAGCGCCCGCTTTGCAATTTTTTCTATCCGAATAATTTTTTAGAAGAAGTTTTTGGCGCGGGCATTTTTGTTCGGGCATCACGCGCGGCGGCGCGCCGGGAAGCTGCGGGCATGAAAGCGCCCCTGCGGGCATATCAATAGGAGGAGGAACATCGCATGAAGAACATCGCCCTCATCGGCAGTACGGGCTCCATCGGCAGGCAGGCGATCGCCGTGGCGGCGCGCTATCCCGAAAATTTTCGCATCGTCGCCATGGCGGCAAACGCCTCCGAAGCGCTGTTTTCAGAGCAGATGCGCGCCGTGCGGCCGGACTTTGCCGCCCTGCGCGCAGAAGGGGAGGCGTTTTCGGCGGGCGGCGTCCGCTGCGGGCGCGGCGAGGCCGCCTTCGAAGAGGCGTGCGCCTATGACGGGGCAGACGTGGTGCTGGTGGCGGTGTCCGGCTTTGCGGGGCTGAAGGCGACCCTCCTCGCTTTGGCTGCGGGCAAAGACGTAGCCCTCGCCAATAAAGAGAGCCTGGTGGCGGGCGGCGATTTGGTCTTGGCCGAGGCCGCGCGCACGGGCGCGCGCATCCTGCCCGTAGACAGCGAGCACTCCGCCATCTGGCAGTGCCTGCACTTTGACCGCGCCGCACCCTTTTGCAAGATCCTCCTCACCGCCAGCGGCGGCGCCCTGCGGGATGTGCCCCTGGAGGAGCTGGAAGCCGTCACCCCCGCGCGGGCGCTGGCGCACCCCAACTGGAACATGGGCGCCAAGATCACCGTAGACTGCGCCACCATGCTCAATAAGGGGTTTGAAGTCATCGAGGCGATGCACCTGTACGGGGCGGCGCTTTCGCAGGTCGAGGTGCTCGTCCACCGCGAGAGCATCGTCCATTCCATGGTCGAGTTTGCCGACGGCGCCGTGCTCGCTCAGATGAGCGTTCCTTCCATGGAGCTGCCCATCCAGATGGCGCTCACCTACCCCGAGCGCCTGCCCTGCGGCCTGCCGCCCGTCGATTTTGTCAAGCTCGGCGCCCTGCACTTTGCCGCCGTCGATGCGCGCCGCTATCCCTGCTTTTCGCTGGCGCTCTCCTGCGCCGCCAAGGGGGGCGGGTACCCCTACGCCCTCAACGCCGCGGGCGAAGTGGCGGTGCAGGCGTTTCTGCGCGGGCAAATAAAATATACCCGCATCGCAGATATTATGGAAGAGGCGCTGCAGGGAGAAGTTTCCCCCGCCCGTTCGTATGCCGAACTTGCCGCCCTTGACGCCGCCGTGCGCCGCCGCGCCGCGGCGCTGCTGCAATAGTTCTGCCGCGGCAAAAAGCCCGCCCTCGACGCCGCCGCGGCGCTGCTGCAATAGTTCCGCCGCAGTAAAGAGCCCGCCCTCGACGCCGCCGCGGCGCTGCTCGCGTAAAACGCGCTTCCCTTCCAAAACGGAGATGCCATGCCTTTGAATCTGCTTGCCGCGGCCGACGTATTGCGGACGGTCGGTTCGGTGCTGCTCGCCATCCTCATACTGCTCGCCATGATCACCGTGCACGAGTGCGGGCATTACCTGGCGGGCAGGCTGCTCCGCTTCCGCATCCAAGAATTTTCCGTGGGCTTCGGCCCCGCCCTGTTCAAGCGCACAAAAAAGAACGGCGAAGTGTTTGCGCTCCGCCTCATCCCCCTCGGCGGCTACTGCGCCTTTGCGGGCGAAGAGGAAGAAGAGGGCAAAGAGGCGCTCCCCGGCGCCTTCTACCGCCAAAAGCCGTGGCGGCGCATCCTCGTGCTGCTGGCGGGCGCGGCGATGAACTACCTGTTCGCGCTGCTGCTCATCATCCTCTCCTTTTTCGCCTGCGGGCAGCTGCAATTCATGGCGGTGCGGGTGCAGCCCGCCGCCACCTCGTTCGAGGCCGCGCATTCGCTGCAAGAAGGCGACGTCATCCTCGCCTGCGAGGGGCGCGATATCTACCTCGTCTCCGACCTGATGCAGGCATTGGAAGGGAAGGGGGCGGGGGAACTTGTCGCCCTCACCCTCTCCCGCCGCAGCGGCGACGGGAGAGGGGTGGTGGAAGAGGCCGTCGCCCTGCGCGCCGACGCCGATTTTGCCAACCTTGCCGATACCGCCGCCCTGTGGCGCTCGCTCGGCATCGGCGAGGCGGAAGGGGGCGGGTTTGCCGTCGCCTCCGTATCCTACCGCGGCTTCGGCTTTTTTCAGACGCTCGGCCGCGCCTTCGTCTATTCCGCGCGCATCGGCGGCGCCATCTTCCGCCTCTTAGGCCAGCTTTTAACGGGCAGCCTCGGCATTTCCGCCCTCGGCGGCCCCGTCACCACCGTGGTGCTGACGGCCGAGATCGCCTCCCGCTCGCTGCAGCAATTTTTAGAGATCGCCGCCTATATCGGCGTCAACCTGGCGGTGTTCAACCTGCTGCCCATCCCCTCGCTCGACGGGTCGAAGGTGATCTTCACCTGCATCGAATGGGTGCGCGGCAAGCCCGTCAACCGCAAGGCGGAAGCCGCCATCCACTTCGCGGGGCTGATCTTGCTGCTCGCCTTCGCCGTGCTGGTGGATGTGCTGCAATGGGTGTAATACCATTCTCACGATTTGTTTTGAGCTGACAAAACAAATCGTCGAGATTTTGAAGAAAACCCCAACCAAAACGCGCGCCGAACGGTGCGCGTTTTCTGTTCGGAGTTTTCCTCGGCTGCTCGTCGCGTCAAGGCGCCATGGCAGACGGCGTGCTATGCTCGCCGCCTTGCCCGCTGCGCCTGCCGCTCCTCTTTCCCAAAAATCTCGCTTTGCTGCGATTTTCGGGAGCCCTGTTTGTTTTTCAGGGCACACTTATTATAAAACGCGCGCAGCCTTCACCTTTCCTGCGGGAGCGCTGTCGCGCAAATTGGGTGCGCTGGCGCAAAAGTGTGATTTTGCTTGCGCGAGTATTTTAGCTCACACAATTCT
>DXEW01000016.1 GCA_019114755.1 Candidatus Borkfalkia faecavium | reverse complement strand
AATTCGCCCATGGTCAGGCGGTTTTCGTTCGCCCTGTTGCCCTTATCGTACCCGGCCCCCTGCAAAAACCAGTACACGGCAGCATAGACGCGGGCATCGGCCTTTACGGTACACCCTGCCGCATCGCCGCTCACGGATCCGCCTTCATTCATACCCGCAAGCCCTGCCGCATAGCAAACGCCGCGCGGGCTGATATTCGCCACCCAGCCCATGCCGGCGGCGTCGTCGCTCATTTCCAGCCAGGCTTCGACCTGCTGCGCAGACGCACTGCAATCCAGCACCGTTCCTCCCGCATTATAGCCCACAATGCCGCCCGCATAACAGCTTTGACAGAAGCGTTCCGGATCGGGCACCTGCATGTTGTATACGTTTGCCTCGACCGATCCGCGCGTCACGCTGCAGTCCATGATCGTTCCTTCGTTTTTACCGGCGACGCCGCCTGCCGCGGCGCTGAAGGTCAATTCCCCGTTCCAACTATTTGTCTGCACATAAAAGCGCTGCCTGATCCACGTTTCCCAATGGGCAGAACCCTGCACGATGGTGCGCGGGTCTTCAAAATACGTTTCTCTGAAACGGTCGGCGATATCGGAAGAATTGGCGATGACGCTGACGTCGCGCACTTTGCAGCCGTCGATCCGCCCGCGGTTGATCCCGGCGATCGCGCCCGCATAGACGGTGACATCTTTATTGGAAAAGGCAGGCGACGCCGCCAGGGTGCTGTCTTCTACCGTCAGATCGAAGATGCTCCCCTCGTTTATGGTAAACAGCCCCACGGCCGTTTGCGCCGAAAATTCGTCTTCGGTAAAGGAAATATCCGAGATCGTATATCCGTTGCCGTCAAATACGCCAGTAAAGTGCGGAACGGGCTGAAACTCGGCGCCCGCAAAACTGATATTGGCGCTCAGGCGGTAACAAGCATCGGGGTTTTGGCGGACAAAGGAAAAATCGTCCGCCGACTTCAAGATATACGGGCTGCTTTGCGTCCCTTCGCCCGTGACGCCTTCTTCCGTGATCCACACGGTGGGTTCGGGCAGGCGGTTTACGTCGGAAGCGTCCATATCAAAGGGCAGCTGCTCGTATTCGCCGTCGTCAAACCGCCCCGAAGAAGGGCTGTAATCGAGGGTGAAATACCGGGCGGCAATGACGGAATAGTTTTCGACCGCGTATTCCCCGGTGCGGATATCGTACTCGATGGCGGCGTATACGTCGAGGTCGCCGAACATGATCCAGCGGTAATATCCCGCCGGATATCTGTCGTCAAAACTGATCGAGAACGAAGAAACCTGCTTTTCGGCATAGCTGTACGCCTCTTCATACGAGTATTCGGCAGAACTGCGCGTAGATTCGCCCCACTGCTTGGAATATCCCAAATCGATCGAAGCTATATTTTTAATGGAAAGGGAGCCGCCGATCTGAAAGTTCCGCGTCCAGCTGGTGCAGTACTCCACCGCCCGTTTGACGGAACTTGCGATAGAGCCCGATGAACTCTTCTCTTTTTGGAAAGAATATGTATAGGCGTTGCCGTTGAACTGAAAGGCCTCCGCATCCTCCTGCAGGGGCACGCCGTTCAGTTCGCCCAGGTAGAAGATATAATAGTAATAATTTGCGTCCCGATACGAGGTCATATCGTCCATCACATTCCGCACCGGCTCTGCCGCATAGCGGTCCGCCGCATCCATGACCGTGACCGGCGGCTGCTGCGGCTCTGCGGGGTCACCCGGCTCCTCTTCCGGCGGATCTTGCGGGTCCTGCGGATCTTCGGGGTCACTCGGCTGCTCCTGCGCGGGCGGCTCGCCTCCAAACAGCGACTCTATCACGCCGCAGCCGGAAAATGCTGCCATCATCAACACAAAAGCCAAAATGACGGCAAAAATTTTACGCTTTTTCATTTTTCTCACTCCTCCTATGTTTATATTTATATTATATTCTCAATATACTGGGAAGTCAAGTCTTTTTCCCAATTTTATGGGAAAATACTGGTACTATGAACGAATTCGGCGAGCGGCTGAAAGAGCTGCGGAAAGAAAGAGGCTTGGGGCAGATTGCCCTTGCACAAAAGTTGGGCGTGGGGAAATCGATCATCAGCCTTTGGGAAACAGGCGCCTGCGAACCGACGCTGAGCAACCTGATCAAAATAGCTAAATTTTTCGGCGTCAGCATCGATTATTTGGCAGGGCTGGAATCCTGACGCCCTTGTCCGCCTGCGGGCAAGATACCTTGCTTCAGGCAGGACCGACCGCAAAGCAAAGCGCCGCGCAAAATTTGCGCGGCGCTTTGCCGTTTTTCTATTTTTCAATACAGGCGCAGCCGTAATATATGCGTGGGCGGCCGATACAGGAGCGGGCGGCTAATACAGGCGCGGGCAGCCGACACAGGAGCGGGCTGCTAATACAGGCGCAGGCGGCAAAAGGCCTCTGCCAGCCATTGCAGCCATGCGGGGACATACTGCGCGCAGGCCTCTTGCAGGGCCGCGCCGCCCTCGACGAACGCGCCGCCTTCAAAGTAGCCGACTTGCAGCCCGGGCATGCCCGCCGTAAACAGAAAATAAAAATCGTGCACCGCACCGCCCCAGGCGAACGACTTGGCGATGGGGATGAGGGCGCAGGCGTGATCTCCGACGGCGACGTAACGCGCACAGGCGAACGCCCCCGCGGCAAAGCCGCCGAACGCCGCCGCCCCGTAGGCGACAAAGCCCGCCGCCACGGCGCCCAACGCCAGCAGCAGGCCGACGGAGACCGCGCCCAAAGTCAGCACCCCCAGCGCCAGCGCACCTAACGAGACCGCCCCCAACGAAAGGCACCCCGCCGAGAAGACGCCCATCGACAAAAAGCCGACCGACACCACCCCGCGAGCCTTAAAACCGACGGCGACGACGCCCTTTGCCGTGCCGCCCCACCTGCCGTTGATATGCACCAGCGGCAGCCCGAACAGCGTGCGCTTGCTTTTATATTCGAAATCGGACGCCCACACATACCGCCGCGGCAACCCCCAATAGGGGATGAACGGGGCGCGCCCCTGCGCGGGATCTTCGTGCGCGGTTTTCTCCTGCGCGGGTTCGTCGTGTGCGGGTTTCTCCCGCGTGGGCTCTTGCGGCTCGCCTTGCGCGGCGGCATTCGGTTCACTGCTTTGCGCGACAGCATACGACTCATGCCCTTGCGTGCCTTGCGGTTCACTGCCTTGCGGGGCGACATGCGGCTCACGCCCTTGCGCGCCCTTCGGCTCGCTGCTTTGCGCGGCGGTATTCGGCGCCCCTTGCGGGGCGCCCGCTTCCGCCTCCGAACTGCCGAGCAGATAGTCTGCCGTGCATCCGAGCAGCCGCGCCAGCGGCAGCAGCTTTCCCGTTTCGGGCAGGGCGGCGTCCGCTTCCCATTTTGATACCGCCTGACGGGTGACGGACAGCGCCTCGGCGAGGGCGCCTTGCGTCATGCCACGCTCGCGGCGCAAGGCCGCGATCTTTTGACCGGTCGTCATCTTCTGTCCTTCCTATTAATAAATTTGAACGGCTTACAGTATAGCACGCGGCCGATAAAAAGGCAACAACTTGCGGTTTCATCTGTCAACTGCCGGTTGCGCGGCCGGTTTTTGGAAAATTGCCGCCCTTTTTGGGGCTGAAAAATACCGCGCCACGAGAAAAGCGCCCCGACACGAGCGCTTTTCAAAAAAATTTTAGATATTTGAAAAATTTTATGCAAACGATTGGTTCATGAAGAAGGGCAGGCCGTTTTCGCCGCGGGCGGAAACGGTGATGCCGGGGCGGCCCTCCGCCTCGATCCAGGCGGGCATCGCCGCGCCGAAGTAGCGCACGTTGCCGTAAGTGAAGCAGACGAAGTAGTCTTCATACAGCTTCCAGCGGCCGCGCCGCTCGCCGCGCACGGTGAGGTAACCGTCTTCTTCCAAGCGAAGACCTTCGTTGGCGTACACGCACAGGCGGTTGTCCTGCGGGATGGGGATATAGTCGAAGCTCTTGCCTGCGAGCTCTTCCCTCTCGACCTTGCGCAAGCGCTCGCCCGCGTAGCGGTTGGGGCTCATGACGATGTCGCCCTGCGAATTGAGCGCGAACATGCTCAAAAACAGGTAGTGCGGCAGCGGCCGTTTGCCCACGGGGAAGGGGGAGCGGTTGTGGTAGACGACGAGGTCGACGCCGCTTTTGGTGGTGAACAGGTCGTTATGGCCGGGCGCGAAGAAGTCGAAGCCGATGCGGGTGTCTCCGGGGAAGCGCCGCCAGCTGAACGAGCCGCACACCTTTTGCCCCTGCGGGCCGTAGGGCGGGGCGGTGAAGCCGCGGCAGGGCTCGGCGCTGCGCCACAGGCGCATGTTGTAGTCGCGCGAGAGGGAGTCGGCAGAGGCCATCAGGTAATAATAGTCGCGCTTGACGGCGGTGTAGCTGCCGCCGAACACGTCGCCCTCGCACACGGTCACCCCTTTGCGCACGTCCATCACCGAGCCCTCGACGTTGGCGGAATTGACCAGCTTTTCGCCGTAATACTGCGCCTCGGTGATCTTGCCCTGCCGCAGCATCTCGTAGGTAAAGCCGTCTTTGCGGCGGCCGGTGGCGGGGTCGAGCTGCAAGACGCGGATGCCGCCGAAAAAGGAGCCGTAGCTCATGTACATTTCGCCGCCGGGCGTGAAATAGATCTGCGGGTCGATGGCGTTGGGCGTCCTGCCCCAGCTGCCGCCCGTCAGCACCAGGGTATCGACATAGACGAAGTCGGCATCTGGCGATTCTGCGCAGGCGAGGAAGATGACGGAATAATTGTCGCCGAAGACAGCGGAATAGCAGCCGTACATCCAATATTTGCCGTCTTTGCCGCGGATGACGTCGGGCGCCCACAGCGTTTCGTTTTTGCTGCGGCGGCCGAGCAGCTCCAGCACCTGCGATACGGCGGGGCGGATCGACTGCAGCCCCTGCGGGAACGCCTGCTTGACGAACTGCCAATGAATGAGATCGCGCGAGGTGCGGATCTGATAGGCGTTTTCGCCGAAGGTACCGGTGGAATAGGCAAAAAACCTGCCCTCCGCCTCTAACAAAGAGGGGTCGTGCGCGCCGAACACCCCCCAGCGCGCCGCGGGGGCCTTAAAATCGGTATTGAGTGCGTCAAAACATGGGTCGGATGGGAAATTCATAAGATCACCTGTGGCCGTTGTTTTCTCCTGCAATTTTTGATTTTTGGAAGGGAAAGGCCTTTTGCCGCCTGCCTGCTAAGGGTGACAGGAAAAAATCCCATCTTTGTCACCCTGAGCTCGTCGTCGCTCGCTAAACCAAATCAAAGCAAAAGGGACCCGCCCTGAAAGGCGTCTTTTGCGCGCCTTGCGGACTCATTGCAATACCTCTGTGGGTATTGCTGCTTCGTCTGTCGCCCCGATCCATCGCAAAATGCGCTCTTTCAGGGTGCGTAGCAATCGCAAGCGGGTAGATCACTATACTGTAAGGGAGAGATACGGACCCGATCAAAAGCGGCAAGCGGTGTTGAAGCTCTCGCTTGTGTGCTCTTGGCTCGTGCTGCACGCTTCGTTTTTTTGAATTG
>DXEW01000001.1 GCA_019114755.1 Candidatus Borkfalkia faecavium | reverse complement strand
CAGGCGCAGTCGGGCGCGGGTCCGCAGGCGCAGCCCGCCAACCAAAATTACCTGCGCCGCGTGCGTTCGCTGGCGCCGCCCACAAAGCATTTCCACAACTGCCTGCGCGCCTATATCGTCGGCGGGCTGATCTGCTGCATCGGGCAGTTCCTGCGCATCGAGTTCGAGGCGCTGTTCGGCCTTTCCGGCGACGAGCTCGCGGCCGCCGTTTCGATGGCGCTCATCTTTTTGGGCTGCCTGCTCACGGGGCTGGGCGTGTACGACCGCATCGGCAAGGCGGCGGGGGCGGGCTCCATCGTGCCCATCACGGGCTTTGCCAACAGCGTCGCCTCGCCCGCCCTCGAATTCAAGTCGGAAGGGCTGGTCACCGGCCTTGCCGCCAAAATGTTCACCGTGGCGGGGCCCATCATCGTCTACGGCGTCGTCGCGGGGGCGGCAGTGGGGCTCATCTACTATTTCCTCTGACGGCGGCGGGGAGAAACTGCTATGTATCGTAAAAGGGAAAGAAGAAATGCCATATGCGCTGCAACGGCAAAAAAGAGCGATCTATGCCGCGCATAGTACTTCGCAAAATGCAAAAAAGCGGGGCGCCGAAGGCGCCCCGCCGATGTTTTATGCCGTTTTCAGCTGCCCAGCACGTCCTGCATGTCATAGCGGCCGGCGGGCTTCCCCGCCATGAATTTGGCTGCCCGCAAGGCGCCCGCGGCAAATACGCGCTTGCTGCGCGCGCTGTGCGACAGGGTGACGATCTCGTCTTCGCCCGCGAACATCACCTCGTGCTCGCCGACGATGTTGCCCCCGCGCACGGCGTGGATGCCGATCTCGCCCTTCGTGCGCGCGCCCACCATGCCCTCGCGCCCGCAAACATATCGCTTTGCCTCGGCAAAGGCCTCGTTCGCGCTCTCCGCCAGCATCAGCGCCGTGCCGGAGGGGGCGTCCTTTTTCAGGTTGTGGTGGCGTTCCACGATCTCGATGTCGAACTGTTCGCCCAGCGTCGCCGCCGCTTCGCGCACCAGCTTTTGCAGCAGGTTGATGCCCACGGAGAGGTTCGCCGTCTTGAAGAGGGGAACTTCCTTCGCCGCCTCTTCGATGGCGGCGAGCTGCTCGCCCGTATACCCCGTCGCCGCCAAAATGAGCGCCGTGCCCGTCTTTTTGGCGTAGGCGAGCAGGTTTTCCAGGTTGGAAGCGCTGGAAAAGTCGATGACGGCGTCCGCCGTATCCTGCACCTTTTCCAAAGAATCGTACACGGGCACGCCGCACAGCTCGCCCGCCTGCAGGTCTACCCCGCCGACGCATTCGATGTCTTTATCTTCCCGCGCCAGTTCCAGCACGTTCCTGCCCATATGCCCGCAGATGCCGCTGATGAGTATCTTCACCATATCGCTTTACTCCTTGACGGGCAGCCCGAACTCTTTGAGTACCTTTGCCACCTGCGCGCGGTGCGCGGGTTCCAGCGGCGTCAGGGGCGGGCGGGGGTCGCCGCCGCACAGCCCGATCATGTCCGCCGCCGCCTTGGCGGGGATGGGGTTGACTTCCAGGAACATGGCGTCGATGAGGGGCAGCATCCTGTCCTGCAATTCGTTGGCGGCGCGCAGGTTCCCTTCCTGTACATAATTGTACATCTGTTTTGTCTCTTTGGGGATGATATTGGAAGCGACGGAGATGAGCCCCGCCCCGCCGATGGCGAGGATGGGCAGGTTGAGGTTGTCGTCGCCCGAATACAGGTCGCACTTGCCGCGGATGCGCCGCGCCGTTTCGCAGATCTGTTCCATGTTGCCGCACGCTTCCTTGATGCCGGCGATGTTGTCAATGGATGCGATCTTCTCCATCGTCGCGGGCAGGATGTTCACGCCCGTGCGCGGCGGCACGTTGTAGCAGATGACAGGGATATGCACGGCGTCGCAGATGGCGCGGTAATATTCATAGATGCCGTTTTGCGTGCACTTGTTGTAGTAGGGGGTGACGGCGAGCAGGCCGTCCGCGCCCAGCGCTTCCGCCTTTTTGCTCGCTTCGATGGCGTGCGCGGTGCTGTTCGAGCCGCTGCCGAACACGATCTTGGCGCGCCCCTTGACCTTTTCTACCGAAAAGCGCATCACCGCTTCCTTTTCTTCCTCGGTCATGGTGGCGGGTTCGCCCGTCGTGCCGAGGATGAGCAGCACGTCCGTCCCGCCCGCGATCTGGTATTCGATCATGCGGCCGAAGGCGTCAAAGTTGACGGCTCCCTCTTTCGTGAACGGCGTGATCATCGCCGTGGCTGTTCCGTGAAAGAAATCTATCATGGTCTTTCCTCCTGTCTTTTTTCCCCGATTTTTTGGGTATTATGCCGCGCATAGTACTGTATGCCGTGCGCGTATTTTTCGTGCGCCGCCCCCGCAAGGGGCGCCGGCTTTCGCCATATCCCGCCGCGTTTTTCTATACCGCGGAAGTACTATGTCAGATATAGTTCTGCGCGCACAGCATCTCCGCCATCAGCACGGCGCCGCCCGCCGCCCCGCGCAGGGTGTTGTGCGAAAGGCACACGAACTTATAGTCGAACACGATGTCTTCGCGCAGCCTGCCCACGCACACCGCCATGCCGTTTTCGGTATTGCGGTCCAGCTTTGCCTGCGGGCGGTCGTTCTCTTCAAAGTAGTGGAGGAACTGCTTGGGCGCCGAGGGCAGCTGCAGCTGCTGGGGGATGCCGGCGAAGTTTTTCCACGCCTCTAAGATCTGTTCCTTGGTCGGCTTTTTGTCGAAGGATACGAACACCGCCGCCGTATGCCCGTCGGATACGGGCACGCGCAGGCACTGCGCCGTGATCTTGGGGGTGTCCGTCAGCTTGATCTCGTCCCCCTCGATATGCCCCCAGATCTTCAGGGGTTCGCGTTCGGACTTTTCCTCTTCGCCGCCGATGTAGGGGATCACGTTGTCGAGGATCTCGGGCATGCGGTCAAAGGTCTTGCCCGCGCCGCTGATGGCCTGGTAAGTCGCCACCGCCACCTTGGAAACGCCGAAGGAGAGCAGCGGGTGCAGGGCGGGAACGTACGACTGCAGCGAGCAGTTGCTCTTGACGGCGATAAAGCCGCGCTCGGTGCCCAGGCGCTTTCTCTGGGCGGCGATGATCTCCGCATGCTGCGGGTTGATCTCGGGGATGATCATGGGCACGTCGGGTGTGAAGCGGTGCGCCGAGTTGTTGGAGATGACGGGCACCTCCGCGCGCGCATACCTCTCTTCCAGGGCCTTGATCTCTTCCTTTTTCATATTGACGGCGCAGAACACGAAGTCCACCATCGAGGCGATCTTCTCCATGTCCGCTTCCGCGTCCAAAACGACCATATCCGCATATTTTTCGGGCATGGGCACGTTCATCGCCCAGCGGCCGGCCACGGCGTCGCGGTAGGTCTTGCCCGCCGAAGAAGGGGAGGCGGCCAGCGCCACCACGCGGAACCAGGGGTGGTTTTCCAGCAGCAGGCAGAACCTCTGCCCGACCATGCCCGTTGCGCCGATGACGGCGACATTGTAACGTTTCATTGTTGTCTGTATCTCCTGAAAATTTTTATCTCTGTCAGTATTGCGCTTGCCGCAGGGGCGTATGCAGAAGCGGCTCGCAAAAGGGGGCGCTCATGCGCGGCACGTAAAAGCGCGGCGCCCAAAAGCAGGCGCTCATGCGCGGCGGGATAAAAAAAGAGCGGTGCACCGCACCGCTTGAAAGTTCCTTTGCCCGGGCCCGCGCGCTTTGGCGCAAGGCATGCAGTTACCGTTCAAAATAGTTCTCCACGCTGCGGTGACAGTCGCACGGGTATTCTCCCGTACGCCCGGCTGCGGCGGCATCGGTCTGCCCCTCCGCGCCTCGGCGGTGACGCCCTTTCTCCCTGCAAAGAAACCGATCTTTTGCCGCGCAGGGGTACTCTTGCTCGCCCGCTCCTCTATTTGAATATTGTCGGCCGAAGCGCCTGCGGCATGCCGCCTTCGCCCCGATACGCCCTATGTATTATGAATTTTAGCATACTATCGCCCAAATGTCAAAGAATTGTTTGAAGTTCTGATATTTTTTTATCCGATCGCGGTGATTTAATTGAAAAATTTCCTGATTTGTAGTAGAATATATCGTGACTGAGCCGGAGCCGTTCCGGCGCGGCCAACTCGAAGCAAACGGCATGCCGCCGTTCGGAGGTACCATGGCGCAACAAGGCGAAAAGAAAGGTTTCATCGCCAGGATGATGGAGGGGAAGGAGCGCGACGAAGAATACGCCCGCAGCACCCTGCCCACCAACCGCTGGCAGCTCTTTTGGGATATATTCAAGGGCCGCTTTTCCAAGCTGGTCATCGTCAACTTACTGATGCTCATCTTCTGCATCCCGCTGATCTTGGTCATCGTGCTGCGGTTTTTGAACGTCAACGCCTTAGGGCTGACGTATCCCTTTTCCAACTGGGTGGGCATCGGCGCCATCGCCGTCCCCAACCTGCAGGGCGCGCCCGAATACATCGCCTTCTCGACCGACGTCCTCTACGGGGCGCTGATGGTCGCGGCGGCGCTGGTGGCGGCCGTCGGCATCGCCGGCGGCATGTACGTCATCCGCAACATGGTCTGGACGGAGGGCGTGTTCGTCGCCAACGACTTCTGGCGCGGCATCAAGATCAATATCCTTTCGGTACTGCAATCGGCGGTGTTCTACGGCGTGGCGCTGTATGTGCTGATGCTGTGCATCGACATGGCGCAGTGGCAGATGAAGCTGGGCGGCAGCGTCGGCTGGCTGACGACTTCCATCGTCGTCTCCTGCGTCGCTATCGCCATCGTCACCATGATGTTTTTGTGGATGCTGTCCATGGGCGGCAACTACAAGCTCAAGTTCTTCCAGCTGCTGCGCAACGCCTTTTTGATGACCTTCGCCCTCATCTTCCAAAACATCTTCTTCGCCGTGCTGGTGCTCATCCCCGTGCTGCTGATGTTTTTGGGTTCGATGTTCCAGATGGTCGGCATCATCATCTTCATCCTCTTCGGCCTCTCGTATATGCTGCTCGTGTGGCTCAACTACTCGCAGTGGGCGTTCGATAAATTCTTTGAATCGAAAAAAGAAGGCGCCAAGGTCAACCGCGGCATCTACCCCAAAGAGGGCAAGGGCTCGGGCGAGAGCAAGGCTGTGCAGGAATATCAGCAGACGCTGGAAGAGGCGATGAGCATCAAATCTGACCTCGCCTCCCGCCCCATCAAGCCGATCACCGACGATCTGCAGGTGTACGAACTGCCCGACGCCTTCTCGCGCGACGATCTGAAAAAGCTGCGCAGTTCCAAGCAGGCCATCGTCGAAGACAGCGAGCAGTACGCCGAAGAGCACAAGAACGACGAAAAGTACGTCGTCTACAACGCGCAGTTCGAGCGGATGGAAGAAGAGCGCAAGGCGCGCGAAAAGGAAAAAGAGGCCGCCGATAAAAAGAAAAAAAAGCGCGGCAAAGATCGCGGCGGAGAAGAAGCCAAGTGAACAAGGCCTATTCTTCCCTCGCCGATTGGTTTGAATATCTCAATGCAGACTGCGACTATGAACAATGGTCGCAGTACTTATATGGGCGGCTGCGCGGCCTCGGCATCGAGGGCGGCAGGGGTGCAGAGCTCGGCTGCGGAAGCGGCGCCTTCACCCGCGCCTTTGCGCGGCTGGGCTATGACATGACCGGCTTCGACGTCAGCCCCGCCATGCTCGCCCGCGCCGAACAGCTCTCCCGCGGCATCCCGCACCTGCGCTACGGGCTGGCGGACGCGCGCACGGCGCGCCTGCCGGGCGGAAAGGCGGACTTCGTGCTGTGCGTGAACGACTGCCTCAACTACATCCCGCCCGCAGAGATCCCCGCGCTGTTCCGCCATGTCGGCGGCATGCTGAAAAAGGGCGGCGCCTTTTTGTTCGACGTCTCTTCCGCCTATAAACTGCGCCGGGTGATCGGCGGCAACGTCTTCTGTGAAGACCGCGACGAGGTCGCCTGGATGTGGTTCAACAAATTGGAGAAGGATCGCGTGGAGATGGACATTACCCTGTTCGTGCGCGGGGAGGACGGCAGGTTTTCCCGTTCCGACGAGCACCACACCCAATATATCCACGAGGCGGAAGCGCTTTCCGCCGCGGCGGAAGGGGCGGGTTTTTGCCTGCACGCCGTTGAGGGCGCGCTCGGCAGCGCCGAAGACAAGATGCGCGTCAATTTTATCTGCACAAAGCGCTGAATGCGTTTGTTTTTAGAAAGAATTGAGCGCGTTTATCTCTGAAAAGCGCCGAACGCATTTATTTTTAGAAAGAACCGAACGCATTTACTTATCATAAGGCGCCGGATAAAGCGCCGAACGCGTTTATTTTCAAAAAGAAGCGGGCGCGTTTACCGAGAATAAGCGCCGAACAGTTTATTTATTAGAAAGAAGCGGGCGCATTTACCGGGAATAAGCGCCGCATCGGCCGCGGGCGGGGGCCTGCGGGAGGAGACGAAAGCAGTATGCAAACAGCAAAACAAAGGCAGGACGCGATCCTGCGCGGGCTCATCTGCGGGGGCGAGGTGTCGCTCGCCGTCGCCGAAACCACCTGCCTGGTGAATGAAGCCATCCGCATCCACGGGCTGTCGCCGCTGTCGGCGGCGGCGCTCGGCCGCACGCTCACCGCGGCGGCATATATGTGCTCTTCCCTCAAAGAAGAGCGCGGCGCCCTCTCCGTCTCCATCAAGGGGAACGGCGTCGGCGGCAGCATCTACGTCAGCGGCGACAAGGCGCTGCACATGCGCGGGTATATCGAAAACCCGCATGCCGAGCTTCCCCCCAATGCCCGCGGCAAGTTAGACGTGGGCGGCTGCGTGGGGAAGGAGGGGTACATCTCCGTCGTGCGCGACGACGGCGAAGGGCAGCCTTTCGTGGGCACCACGCCCCTCGTCAGCGGCGAGATCGGCGAAGACTTCGCCGCCTACTTCGCGTACAGCGAACAGCTGCCCACGGCGCTGGCGGTGGGGGTCAAGATCGGCACCGACGGCCGCTGCCTCGGTGCGGGCGGGGTATTTTTGCAGCCGCTGCCCGGCGCCTCGGAAGAGAGCATCCGCTATGTAGAGGAGACGATCGGCAAATTTGCCGCCGTCAGCTCCATGCTGGAAGCGCACACGGCGGAAGAGGTGCTGCACGAGCACTTCGGCGCGGTACAATTTTACACCCTGCATCCCGTATATAAGTGCAATTGCAGCAGAAATTATATAGAGGGCATCCTGCAGGGGATGGGCGCGGCGGAGCTGCGCTCCATCATCGCCGAACAGGGCAAGATCGCCGTTCATTGCCATTACTGCAATATCGATCACACATTCACGCCGGAAGAGACGGAAGAGCTCATCGCGCGCGGCGAAAAATGATTTGAGGTCACGATGGAAGAAAAGACGATAACCTTCGACCTGAGCGCAGATAAGCTGCTGGACATGGCGGAGGGGAAATTAGACGACGGAGAGTTTCTCGGCGCACTGCGCCTGCTGCATAAATCGCTGGATCTGTACGGCCCCGGCGCGGACGAATATGCCGACATCGCCGAAGCGTACGAGGGGATGGAACTGTACGAACGGGCGGCGCACGCCTGGTTCTGCTTTTTGGATATCTGCGCCGAAGAGGAGCGGGTAGACGCCTACGAGGGGCTGATCACCTGCTATTACAACCTCGGCAACGCGCCGATGGCGATGCACTATTACGGCTGCATGATGTGCGACAAATACGTCACCGACGATATGGGTGCGGAGATGGCGGAGGTGCTGCGAACCCCCGCGCTGCCCCGCTTCAAGGTCAGCTGGCCGCCCGAAAGCGCCGATTACTCCGGCGACATCGACGCCGGCTTGAAGGCGATCAAGAGCGGCAAATACGCCGAGGCGCAGCAGTGCTTTCTGCGCGTGCATCCGGATTCGGAATACTATCCCTCGGCGATGAACTACCTTGCCGTCAGCCATCTGTTGGCGGGCGACTCAGCCAAGGCGGAAAAGGTGTGCACCGAAGCGCTGGCGCGCGATCCGGAGAACGTGCAGCTGCTGTCCACCTATGCCGCCGTGCTCATCGAGCAGGAGCGGCGGCAGGAGAGCCGCGCCGTGGCGGAAAAGCTCGCCGTGATGGAGACGGACGATCCCGACGAGCTGTATAAGGTCGCCACCGTCTGCTGCGAAAACGAGCTATACGACGAGGCGTACCAAAAATTCTGCCTGCTGGAACGGGACGTCTTCTACGATAAAACGCTGCTGTTTTTCAAGGCGGTGGCGGCGTTCCGCAGCGGCAGGGTCAAAGAGAGCCTCGCCTCTTTCGGCAAAATTTTAGACTTATACCCGCGCGCGGCGGTGGCGCGCTATTACTTCCGCGCCGTCCGCGAATATGCGGAGGGCGGCGGCAAGGGCGACGCCCCGTTCACCAGCTTTTTCTACCGCGTGCCGCGCGGCATCCGCGAAGAAAACGCCGGCACCCTCGTCTTTCTCACCAATATGACGGCGGAAAATCTGCAAATGCTCATCCGCCAGCCGTATGTGAACGAGGTGCTGGAATGGGCGTTCGACGAATCGGACGGGCAGGAGCCGCAGCTGCAGGCCTTGGCGGCGGAAGTGCTGGCGGCGGGCGATCTGCAGCCGCAGCTTTGGCAGATGCTGCTCGACCCTTCCGTCGGCGACGTCATCAAGATCGACGCCCTGCGCCGCAAGTGCGAGCGCAACAAAGATTTTTCCTGCGGCGTGGTCATCTCCGACATCTATTGCCATGCCGATTTCGAGCGGCTGGAACTCGGGCGCAAATGCCGCCAAAAATTCATCTCCGCCTACGCGATGCTGTTCGCGCGCTTCGCCGTCATCGGCGACGTCAGGGCGGAAGACCTGCGCTTCGCCGCGCAGAGCATCTACATGCTGCTCGCGGGGGCGGACAAGTTCTCCGCCGTCAAAGACAAAGAGTCGCTCGCCGGCGCCATCTATCTGACCGTCTCGTCGTCGGCGGATAAGCGCAAGCTGCGCCGCATCGTGCGCGTGCTGGGCACGACGGAAGAAGAGGTCTCCGAACTTCTCTCCGCCATCCATGCCTGCATGCCCGCGATGGAAGAGGCGGCCGCGGCAGAGGCGGAACAGAAGCCCAAACGCAAAAAAAGAAAAGGGGAGGAAGCGAACGATGATGAAGCTCATTGATTTTGACGCAAAATTCAACAAAAAGATGGCCAAAGAGCTGGAGCGCCACGCGGGCGAACGCACCGAAGAGGAGTGGGAAGACGCCATCGCCGCGGCGTACGAGCGCTTCGGCGACACCTTTATGGGTGAGCTGGGCATGACGCCCCGGCAGTACTTCGCGGGGATGGAAGACGCGCAGCTCGTCGAACTGCTCAAAGAGTACCTCCTGCAAGAGGTGCCCGTGCCCGACTTCTTGTGCGCCGAACTGGAAGGCCGCGGCGTCACGCCGCCCGTTCTGCGCCTTTTGGAAGAGACGGACGAAGAGCTGGTGCTGTACGCCCTCAACATCATCGGCGCTGACAGGCGTGCGGCGGCGCGCTATGCCGCCATGCTCTCCGAAGAGGCGTACGACGAGCACGTCAAAGACCAGCTCGCCGACCTTCTGAAGCAGATGCCGGAAGAGGTGTTGGAGCAGATGCTTTCCCTCACCGAGGGGGAAGCCCGCCCGTACGCGCTGGAAGTGCTGTCCCGCCTCAGGCAAAAGGACGACCGCGCCTTTGACGCCCTTCTCTCCGCCTTCCGCGGCGCGGAAGGGGACGAACTGCCCTTATACGCGGGGTATCTCGCCGCCTACGGCGACGACAGGGCGCTGCCGCACCTTCTTTCCAAGATCGAAGAAGACGTCGGCTACGTCGCCTTTCAGGAACTCAAATTCGCCATCGAATCGCTGGGCGGCGAGTACGACAAGCCGCGCGATTTTTCCGCAGACCCCGCCTACAAGCGGGTGATGGCGGCGGGCGCGGGAACGGACATCTTCGGCAGCCGCAGAAAGTAAGCCGCATACTCCTTCGGCGGACGCGGAAAGTAAGCCGCGGACGCTTTCAGGCGCAGAAAGCGAGTAAAGATATGCCCCGCTCGGCGGCGTTTTCGCCCGTTTAGGGGCTGTTTTCGAAAATACATATCGTTTTTTGAAAAATTCTTTCGCAGAAGTATTGACAAAATCCCTTTTTTGCGCTTTAATAGAAATATATCCGCGGAAGCAAAAGGAGGGCACTTCAATGGAAAAAGTCATCACGATCAGCCGCCAGTTCGGCAGCGGCGGCAGGGAATTCGGCATCAAGCTCGCCAAGGCGCTGGGCATCCCGTTTTACGATAAAGACCTCATCACCAAGGCGGCGGAAGAGAGCAACCTCTCGGCGGACTTCATGCGCCATTACGAGGAGAGTGCGCCGGGTATCCTCACCCGCACCCTGTATTCCTATTACCAGATCCCCATGACCGACCAGATCTACATCGCCCAGTCCAACCTCATCAAAAAGCTGGCAGAGGCGGGACCGTGCGTGATCATCGGCCGCTGTTCCGACGTCATCGTGGAAGACAGCATCAAGATCTATGTGCACGCGCCGCTGGAAAAGCGCATCGAGCGCAAGCTGGCGATGGATATCGGCGTTCCCGCCGAAAAGATGGCGGACCACATCCGCGCTACCGATAAAAAGCGCAAAAAGTATTACGAGTACTACACCGACCAAAAGTGGGGCATGGCGGAAAACCACCACCTCTGCTTAGACAGCGGCATCGTCGGCATAGACGGCTGCGTGGAAACGGCGCTCGAATACATCTCCAAGATCCAATAAAAGCAGCGGGCGCGGCGCGGTTGCCGCGCCCATTCTCCGCCGTGGGGCGAGGGAAAAAGAGGTATCCCCGCATCTGCGGTTGCCGCGCCCGCATAGCCGCAGGGGCGGCGTGCGGGGCGTTTTCGGCGATATATGTGTGGCATAGTACTGTGCAAAAGCGGTCAAAATGCGTCTATCCGGGCGACTTGGCGCGCTTTAGTGTTCAAATTCGGAGGGTGACGATGGCAGAAATTTTGGCGCCGGCGGGCGACGCCGCCGCATTCGAAGCGGCGCTGGGCGCGGGTGCAGACGCGATCTATCTGGGCCTGCAAGATTTTTCCGCCCGCAAGGCCGCCGCGAATTTCACGCTCGAAAACTTGGCGGATTATACCGCGCGCGCCCACGTTTTGGGCGCCAAAGTGTACGTCGCTCTCAACACGCTGGTCAAAGACGGCGAGCTGGAGGCGTTCTTTTCCTGTGCCCTGCGGGCATGGAACGCGGGCGCCGACGCGCTCATCCTGCAAGACGTCTTTTTGGGCAAGCTCCTCAAACAGGCGTACCCGTCCATGGAGCTGCACCTCTCCACCCAGGCGGGGGTGTGCAACGTGTACGGGGCGCGGCTGGCAAAGCGCTGCGGCTTTTCGCGCGTCATCCTCGCCCGCGAGGCGACCCTTGCCGACATCGCCGCCGTCGCCGCGGAGATGGAAGCGGAATGCTTCGTGCAGGGGGCATTGTGCACCTGCTTTTCGGGGCAGTGTTATTTTTCCTCCGTCATCGGCGGCAACAGCGGCAACCGCGGGCTGTGCAAGCAGCCCTGCCGTAAGCGGTATTCCATCGACCGCAGCGGCTTCGACTCTCCCGCTTACCGCCTCTCCCTTGCGGACCTCTGTATGGGGGAAGACGTCGAAAAGCTGCTGCGCGCGGGCGTGTATTCTCTGAAGATAGAAGGCCGCATGCGCTCGGCCGCCTATGTGGGGGCGGCGGTGCGCTATTACCGCGGCATTTTGAACGGAAACGCGGACGGGCGCAGCCTTTCGGACCTGCGCAGAGCCTATAACCGCGGCAACTACACCCGCGGCTACGCCTTCGGGCAGGATAAAAACCTCGTCTCCGCCGCCGTGCAGGGGCACATGGGCGAAAAGGTGGGCGTGGTCACGGGCGAGCGCAAGGGAAGCCTTGCCGTCCGTTCCTCCTTCCGCCCGCACGAGGGCGACGGCTTCAAACTGTTGCGGGAGGGAACGGAGGTGGGCGGCGGCGTGTGGAGCGCGCGGCAGCCCGCCTATGAACAGGGGTTCACCCTGCCCCGTTCCTGCGGCGGCAGGGCGGGCGACGAGGTGTACCTCACGTCCGATACGCAGCTGGCGGCCCGCATAGCCGCCCTGCACAGGAGCGCGCCGCTGCGGCTGTCCGCCTCGGTGCGCGTGGGCGAGCCCGTCCGCCTGCGGGTGATTGCCCGCTTCGGCGAGGCCTCGTTCGCCTCTCCCTTCCTCGTGGAGCCGGCAAAGAGCAGGCCGTTCACGGCGGAAGAGCTGCGCACCTGTTTTGAAAAGACGGACGCCTTTCCCTTTGCGATACAATGGGAAGACGTCGAAGTGCAGGGGGAAGGGTTCATCGTCCGCTCGGCGCTCAACGCCTTCCGTCGCGGCGTGTACGAAGAGGTGTACCGCCGTATGGCGGGGCAACGCGCCCCCTTGCAGGAGGCGCCCATTGCCCTCGCGGGGCAGCAAGGCGGACAGGGCGAGCCGTCGGAGGCTTCTGTTTTTGCCGCGCGGACGGAGGGGGTTGCGCCGCCCGCACGGCCCGCACAGGGCTGCGGCGAGGGCCGCCTTGCCGTCATCGACCGCGATTTCAGCGATCCCTGCTACCGCGATGCCCACATCGATTTTGCCGTATTTCAACCGAAAAACGCCGCCGATGGGGCAGAGTACCGCGAATTTTTGCAGTTTGCACAGTACTATGGCTGGCATACATTGCTGTATCTGCCCGCTTATGCGACGGGCGAGGACGTTGAGATGTCGGCAAAATGGCTGCCCCGCTTCGGCGGGGCGTACGGCGAAGGGCTGTACGCGATCGAGCTGTGCCGCGCCCTGCAAAAGCCGCTGTTCGCGGGCACGGGCATGAACCTCTTCAACGGCCTTTCCGTGCAGGTGCTGCGCGGCATGGGGGCGGCGGAAGTCGCTCTCTCCAAAGAACTGTCCGCGCAAGAAGCGGCGCGGGCGGGGTCGGGCGCGTTTTTGCTCGCGGGCGGCAGTCTGCAGGTGATGGAGTTGGGGCATTGCCCCTTCGGCAAAAGCTGCAATGGCTGCGAGCGCAGGTTTTCCTACACACTCACAGACGAAGCGGGCAGGAAGTTCCCGTTGCTGCGCGGCGAGGCCTCTCGCTGCCGATTCACCCTCTTCAATCATGTGCCGCTGCAGACGGGCTGCCGGGGCGATCGCCTGCTCGACTGCCGCGCCCTTTCCGCAGAAGAAAAAGCGGCGCTGTTGGCGGGGAAGGCTCTGCCCGCGGCCACGGGCGGCGCCTACAAGCGCGGTATCTTATAAATTGCGCAAGGATCAAAACAGATAATTTCCGCCGTCATTCGCATATGTGCAGCTGCGGCGGATACGGAATGATTTATGACAGACGAAAAGACCATCGAAAAATTAGAACTGAATAAAATACTGGCGGAAGCCGCCTCCTTCGCCGTGCTGGAAGAGAGCAAACGAATGTTGGCGGAAACGCGCCCGACTGCCGAGCTTGCCGAGGCGGAGCGCATGCTGTCGCTGACGGCGGAGGCGGACGCGGCGCTGTTTTTACACGGCGCGGGCAGGGTGGAGGCGTTTCCGCCCCTTGCCGACGAGCCGGAGCGCGCCCAAAAGGGGGCGGCGCTCTCCTGCGGGGAGCTGCTCGCCGTCTGCGGCCTGCTGCGCTCGGCGCGGGTGGCGTACCGCTCGGTGCTGGCGCTGCCGCCCGAAGAGTCGCCGCTGCTGCGCGAGATCGTGTCCGGCATCTATTTCGACGAGACGCTGGAAAACGACATCTCCGAAAAGATCCTCTCGCCCGACGAGGTCAGCGACTACGCCAGCGACGAGCTCTACAACATCCGCCGCTCCATCCGCTCCCTCAACGAGCGCATCCGCGCCAAACTTGCGGAGCTGGTGGGGGGTGAAAGCGCCAAATATCTGCAGGACGGCATCGTCACCATGCGAGACAACCGCTACGTCCTGCCCGTGCGCGCCGAGCACAAATCGCGCATCCGCGGCTTCGTGCACGACCGTTCCGCCAGCGGCGCCACCTTCTTCATCGAGCCGGAACAGGTGCTGGAGATGAACAACGAACTGCGCGAGCTCGCCGCCGCCGAAAAGGAAGAGATCGAGCGCATCTTATTGCAGCTCTCGCGCCGCGTCGGCAATATGGCGGGGCAGCTGCGCGGCGACATCGCCCGCCTAACCGATCTCGACTGCGCCTACGCCAAGGCGGAATATTCCTATAAAAACAAGTGCATCCGCCCCCGCCTCAACGCCAAGGGCGTCGTCGATATCCGCAAGGGCAGGCATCCGCTGCTGGATGCAAAGACGGCGGTGCCCGTGTCGCTGTCGCTGGGCGGAAATTACCGCATGCTGCTCGTCTCCGGCCCTAACACGGGCGGCAAGACGGTCACGCTGAAGATGTGCGGCCTCTTTTGCCTGATGGCGGCGTGCGGCATCTTCCTGCCCGCGGCGGAAGGCACCGAGGTCGCCGTGTTCCAGGACGTGTTCTGCGATATCGGCGACGCGCAGTCCATCGAAGAGAACCTCTCCACCTTCTCTTCCCACATCAAAAACATCATCGGCATCACGCAGCGGGCGGGCGCGGACAGCCTCGTGCTCATCGACGAGCTGGGCGGCGGCACCGACCCCGACGAAGGCCAGGCCATCGCGCGGGCGATCATCTCCTTTTTGCTCTCCCGCGGCTGCCGCGGTATCGTCACCACCCACTATACGGCGCTCAAAGAATTCGCCTACGCGCAGGGCGGCATCGAAAACGCCAGCATGGAGTTCGACCGCACCACCCTGCAGCCGCTGTACCGCATCAGCATCGGGGTCCCCGGCAGCAGCAACGCCATCGCCATCTGCCGCCGGCTGGGGCTTTCGGAAGAGATTTTGCAAGACGCCGTTGCCAACCTCTCCGAGGGCGGGCGGCAGTTTGAAAACATCCTCCGCTCCGCCGAACAGAGCCGCATCGAGGCGGAAGAAGAAAAAAAGCGCGCCGACGCCTTGCAGGCGGAATGGAGCGCAAAGCTCGCCGAAGTCAATTCCCTGCGCGACACATTGCAGAAAGAGCGCGAAAAGCTGTTCCTCACCGCCAAGGTGGAGAGCCGCCGCATCGTCAACGAGCGCACCGGCCGCGCCGAAGAGCTGCTGGCGGGCATCGAAGAGATCGCCAAAAAGAGCGAGCTCACCGAAGCCGACCTCATCCGCGCCCGCACCCTCAAAAACCGCCTCGCCGACACCGCCTTTGAATCGGAAAAGGAAGAACAGCCGCAGCCCTCTTCGCGGCCTGTCGATATCTCCGCCCTGCACGCGGGGGATGCGGTGTTCGTTCGCGCCATGAACGCGCGCGGCGAGGTGCTCTCTGTCAATTTGAAGAAGAAAGAGGCGGAAGTTTTGGTCGGCAGTATGCGCCTCACCGTCAAGGCGAAAGAGCTGTTCGCCGTGTCCGCGCCCCGAAAGCCGCAGGAGCGCGTGCAGGTCGTGCGCAAGGTCGAGCCCGTCGCCGCCGTGCAGACGGAGATCAACCTGCTCGGCAAAACGGTCGCCGAGGCGGTGCAGGAGGTAGACGCCTTCATCGACAGGGCGGTGCTCGCAGGGCTGGAAGAGGTCAAGATCATCCACGGCATGGGCACGGGCAAGCTCAAAGAGGGCATCCGCAATCACCTGCGCACCATGAAGAACGTGGCGGAGTTCCGTTCGGGCGTCTACGGCGAAGGGGCGGCGGGCGTCACCGTGGTCAAGCTCAAATAAACGCATTTCTATATTATATATAGGAAGGAACTTTGCGCCCCGCTCTGCTTTTCCTGTTGAGTTCGCAGCAAGCGCCTTTCTATATTATATATAGGAAGGAACTTTGTGCCCCGCTTTGCTTTTCCCGCCGCGTTCGCGGCGAGCGTCTTTCTATATTATATATATATAGGAAGGAACTTTGCGCCCTGCTCGGCTTTTTCCGCCGCGCATAGTCTTTTCCCTCTGCGCATATATTGAAGGGAATTCTTTGCTGTGCGGAGGCGTGTATTGAAGCGCAATAGAAAGCTTGCGATCGTCAGCAACATCTGCCTGGCGGCGGTCGTATTCGCCGTCGCCTGCGTCTGCCTGTATCCCGTCGGCGTGTCCACCTCGGGCGGGTCCGGCCGCATCCTCACAGGAGGAGACCGCGGCGGCGCGCAGATCTCTCTGCTGCTTAGTGTATATGAAGGGGAAGAATATATCCCGCCCATCTTGGACGTCTTGGACGAATACGGCGCCAAGGCGACCTTCTTTGTCGGCGGCAGCTGGGCGGACGGGCACGCGGGCGCGCTGCGCGAGATCGCCTCCCGCGGGCACGAAGTGGGGAATTTCGGCTACTTCGAGCGGGATATGTCCGCCCTTCCCCAAGAAAAGTGCGAGCAGGAGCTCCGCCTGTGCGGGGCGCTGGTCGAAGCGCTGACGGGCGCGCGGCCGTCGCTGTTTTTGCCGCCTTGCGGCGCCTACGGCGACGGGCTTTTGGATGCCGCCGAGGCGCTCGGCTATACCCCCGTGCTGTGGTCGAAAGACGCGGCGTGTGCAGACGCGGCGCTCGTGTGCGAGCGGGCGGCGGAAGGGGAGGCGGGAGACTTCGTGCGCCTGCTGCCCTCGGCGGAGACGCTGTCGGCGCTGCCGTCCGTGCTGCGCGGGTTCGAGGAGCGCGGCCTTTCGGCGGTCACCCTCTCCGCCTGTATCGGCGGGCATGCGTAAAATTTCCTGCCTGTATCGGCGGGCATGCGTAAAAAATATTTTTATATAGAAAAATTACGGCGGGCGGTCGCCAAGGCGCTCCGCCTTCACCGAAAAAATCACGGCGGGCAGAGGGCGGCACCCTCTTCCATCGCCGAGCGAATGAAAAATACACACATGGAGTAAAATAGTTTTATGGTTTACAGCAAACGGTTTCCCAGCGGGCTGCGGCTCGTGGTCAAGCAGATGGACGGGCTGCTCTCCGTCAGCATGGGCGTGCTGGTGGGCACGGGTTCCTGTTTTGAAAGCGAAAAGGAGAACGGCATCTCTCACTTTATCGAGCACATGATGTTCAAGGGCACCCAAAAGCGCACCGCCTTTGAAATTTCAGACGCGATGGACCGCATCGGCGCCCAGGTCAACGCCTTCACCTCCAAAGACATCACCTGCTACTACGCCAAATCGACCTTCGACCACGCCGAAGACGCCTTTGAAGTGCTCTCCGACTTTGTGCTGCACTCCGTTTTCCCCGAAGAGGAAATGGCGCGCGAAAAGGGGGTGGTGCTGGAAGAGATCGCCATGACCGAAGACACGCCCGACGATTTGTGCCTCGACGTGCTCGCCGAGGCGTATTTCGGCAAAGAGGGCTACGGCAGGAGCATCTTAGGCCCCGCCGCCAACGTGCGCGGCTTTACGCGGCAGGACCTGTTTGACTACATCGCCGAGCGCTACTGCCCCGCAAACATGGTCGTCTCCTTTGCGGGGAATATCAGCATCGCCTGCGCCGAAGACCTGGTGGCGCGCTATATGGAAGAGGCGCTCGTCCGCAGGGCGTTTTCTCCCCGCCAAAAGCACATCGAACGGAAGGCGGACAGCCTGTTCCGCAAAAAAGACATCGAACAGGTGCACATCGCCTTTGCCTGGCCTTCGCTCGCCCGCGAAGACGAGCGGCTGGACGCGGCATCCGTCGTCAACATCATCCTGGGCGGCGGCATGAGCTCGCGCCTGTTCCAGCGGGTGCGCGAGCAGCTCGGCCTTGCCTACACCGTGTATTCCTATCTCTCTTCGTTTACGGAAGGGGGGCTGCTCACCGTATACGCGGGCGTCAACCCCGCCAACGTCGGCAAGGCGCAGGAGGCGATCATGCAGACGGTGCGCACCCTGTGCGAAGAAAAATTCGCCAAAGACGAGTTCCTGCGCGGCAAAGAGCAGATCAAGTCTTCCCTCATCCTCTCGCAGGAAAATTCTGCCACCCAGATGGTCGCCTACGGCAAGTACATGCTCTATAACGGCCGCGAGCTCGACCTCGAAGGGCGGGTGGAGCACATCGCCTCTTTGACCATGGACGACTGCGCCGAGGCCCTTTCTCTCCATTTCGGCGAAAAGTGCGCCGCCGCCGCTGTGGGCAAAATCGAAGCTCCGCTCACCGTTTAACGGCAATATAACGCATATTTTCAAAAGATACGAAGTACTATGTCAGACAGAATTGAAGGGTTTGCGCCCGTATACGACGCGCACAGCCGCGTGCTCATACTGGGCAGCTTTCCGTCGGTGCAGAGCCGCCGCGTCGATTTTTATTACGGCAACAGGCAGAACAGGTTCTGGGGGATGCTGTTTTCCTTTTTCGGGGAAGCCTTGCAGGAAGATACCGCCGCCAAGCGCGCCTTCCTCGCCCGCCGTCATATCGCCTTGTGGGATATCGTCACCGCCTGCCGGATCCGCGGCTCTGCCGACGCCTCCATCCGCGACGCGGAAATTGCCGACGTCCCGCGCCTTTTAAGGGAAGCGCCCGTCGAACTCATCCTCTGCAACGGCACGGCGGCGTACAGCATTTTTTGCAGCCGTTTTGCAGATTGCGGCGTGCGGTACCTGCGCATGCCGTCCACCAGCCCCGCCAACCCGCGCTATCGCAAAGAGCCGTGGTTTGCGGCTTTAGGCGGCGTTTTCGGCGATCCGCATAGTACTATGACAGACATAAACCAATAGAACAGGGATCAACATGAAGACATATGACGAGATAACGGCGGAGCTTTCCGCCATGAAAGACGAAACTTACCGCGTGTTTAACGAGCGCATCGTCAACATTCCCGCCGGCAGCAGCCTCGGCGTGCGCACGCCGATGCTTCGCGCCTACGGCAAACAGCTGATCAAAGAAGAGGGCTTCGGGCTCGATGCGCTCCTCGCCTTCCCGAACGATCTGTTTGAAATACGCCTCCTCAAATGCTTCGCCGTGGGCATGGTCAGGATGCCCTTCGAGGAAAAAATTTCGTACATAGAGCGCTGCCTGCCCGTCGTCGACGGCTGGGCGGTGTGCGATCTGTTTTGTTCCACATTGAAGGAGGTCAAAAAACACCGCGCCGCGTTTTTGCCGTATATCGAAACATATGTGGCGGAAGGCAGCGAATTTTCGCAGCGCTTCGGCTATATCATGCTGCTCGGCTGCTATATGCAAGCGGAGTATCTCCCCGTCATCTTCCGCCTTTTGGACGGGGCGAAGAGCGAGTACTATTACGCGCACATGGGCGCGGCGTGGCTGCTGGCGGAGGTGCTCACCCGCTTTTTTGCCGAGGGCGTGCGCTACCTGCAAAAAGGCGCGCTGGCGCAAAAGAGCAAAAAGAAGGCGGTGCAGAAGGCGCGCGAGAGCTTCCGCGTCTCCGAAGAGCAAAAAAATTATCTGAAAGATTTGAAAATTTGCTGAAATATTCCCAAAGATATGGTATAATGATAGAATAATGCGGACGCCGCAAATACAAGGACAGCGCGGCATCCGGTATTTTATCGATACGGAGCATCCATGGACATTTTACAAAAACTGACGGAGGAATTTCCTTCCATCCGTCCGGACAGGGCAAAAAACATCATCGACCTCATCGACGAGGGCAACACCATTCCCTTCATCGCGCGCTACCGCAAAGAGATGACGGGCAGCTGCGACGACCAGGTGCTGCGCGAGTTCAACGACCGCCTCGCCTATCTGCGCGGTTTGGAAAAGCGCAAAGAAGAGATCGCCAAGGCCATCACCGAGCAGGGCAAAATGACGGACGAGATCGCCGCCGCGCTCGCCGCCGCGGCGACGCTGACCGAGGCGGAAGACATCTACCGCCCGTATAAACAGAAAAAGAAGACGCGCGCGGGCGTCGCCATCGAGCGCGGCCTGCAGCCCTTGGCGGAGGCCATCCTCGCGCAGGATAAGGCGCTCGACGTGCGCGCCGAAGCCGTCAAATATATCGATGAAGAAAAGGGCGTTTCTACCGCCGAAGATGCCATCGCAGGCGCCAAAGACATCATCGCCGAGATCGTCTCCGACGACGCCAACGTGCGCAAAAAGCTGCGCAACCTGTTCATGAAAAACGGCGAGGTGGTCACAAAACTCGTCAACGCCGAAAAAGAAGGGGCGAAGACGTACGAAATGTACGCCGACTATTCCGAAAGCGTCGCCGAGATGAAGAGCCACCGCATCCTCGCCGTCAACCGCGGAGAAAAGGAAGGCTTCCTCAAAGTCAAGGTGGTGTTCAACGACGTCATCGCCAAGCGCATCGCCGCCGCGGGGTATCTCAAAGACGGCGGCGAATCGACTAAATTGGTGCAGGAAGCGGCGGAAGACGGCTATGACCGCCTCATCTATCCTTCCATCGAGCGCGAGATCCGCGCCTTGCTCACCGAGCGTGCCGGCGAACAGGCGATCAAGATGTTCGAGGTCAACTTGAAGCCGCTGCTCATGCAGCCGCCCGTCAAAGACAAGGTGACCCTCGGCCTCGACCCCGCCTACCGCACCGGCTGCAAGATCGCCGTGGTAGACGGCACGGGCAAGGTGCTGGATAAAACGGTCGTCTATCCGACCCCCGGCCCCAAGCAGAACGTGGGCGCGGCCAAGGTCAAGCTCAAAGAACTGATCGCAAAATACGGGGTGGAGATCATCTCCATCGGCAACGGCACCGCCTCCAAAGAGAGCGAGATCTTCGTTTCGGAACTGATCAAAGAGGTCAAAGAAGAGACGGGCAGAGAGGTCGCGTACATCGTCGTCTCCGAGGCGGGCGCTTCCGTCTATTCGGCAAGCCCTTTGGGCGCGGAAGAATTCCCCGATTACGACGTGGCAGAGCGCAGCGCCGTGTCCATCGCCCGCAGGCTGCAGGACCCGCTGGCGGAACTCATCAAGATCGACCCTAAATCCATCGGCGTGGGGCAGTATCAGCACGACATGGACAAAAAGCGGCTTGACAGCGTCCTTTCGGGCGTGCTGGAAGACTGCGTCAACAGCGTCGGCGTCGATCTGAACACGGCCAGCGTGTCGCTTTTGAAATACGTCGCCGGGCTGAACGCGGGCATCGCCAAAAACATCGTCGCCTACCGCGAAGAGCACGGCAAATTCTCCACCCGCCGCGAGATCCTCAAAGTCCCCAAACTGGGCGAAAAGGCGTTCACCCAGTGCGCGGGTTTTCTGCGCATCACCGACGGGGCCAACATCCTCGACAACACCGCCGTGCACCCCGAATCGTACGGGGCGGCGCAGAAGCTGCTGTCGCTGTTCGGCTATACGGAAAAGGACGTCAAGGAAGGGAAGATCGCCGACCTTCCTGCCAAAGTCAAGGGCTACGGCGCCGAAAAGGCGGCCGAAGAGGCGGGGCTGGACGTCTATACCCTGAACGACGTCGTCGCCGAGATCGTCAAGCCCGGCCGCGACATCCGCGACTCTCTCCCCAAGCCCGTCTTGCGGCAAGACATCATGGACATCGGCGACCTCGCCCCCGGCATGGAACTGGTGGGCACGGTGCGCAACGTCGTCGACTTCGGCGCCTTCGTCGATATCGGCGTCCATCAGGACGGCCTCGTGCACCTCTCCGAGATCACAGACCGCTATATCCGCCATCCTTCCGACGTGCTGGAAGTGGGGCAGACGGTCAAAGTCTGGGTCAAAGACGTCGACGTCAAAAAGAACCGCATCGGCCTGACGATGAAAAATCCCGCCGCCAAGAAAAAATCGAAGGCAAAAGCGCTGTAAAGTATTGACAAAACCGCGTTCATTTAGTACAATAATGATACTATACAGGAGGATCACAGTACATTATGTTTGAAAAAGTGCGCGATATGCTTGCAAAGCAGCTGAACTTGTCTCCCGATAAGATCAAGCCGGAGAGCGACGTCGTCAAAGATCTGGGGGCCGATTCGCTCGACGTCGTCGAGCTGTTGATCTCTCTGGAAGACGATTACGGAATCTCCATTCCCGAAGACGACATCGTCAACGTCAAAACGGTGCAAGACATCGTCGATATGATCGAAAAACTGGAAAAGTAACAACGGGCGCCCCGCACATGCGGGGCGCTTTTCTCGCCTCGGGGCGCGCCTGCCTTGCGGATGCGCGCACGTTTTGCGGCAATGAAAAAATATTTTGCGAAAAGGGGGCAAAATCGTTTTACTTTTTCTGAAAATCATGTATAATAGATTATGCTGTTTTCAAGGGCAGTACCGAGGTGTAGCGCAGTTTGGTAGCGCGCTTGGTTAGGGACCAAGAGGTCGTGGGTTCAAGTCCCGTCACCTCGACCACAAAAAACCGCAGAAGGTTTATCTTCTGCGGTTTTTTGTGTGCCGTGCGGCAGGGTTTGCATCTGCGACCTCTTGGTCCGTCAAACAAGCGCGCTTAAGAATACAGGGCTCCCGAAAATCGCAGCGCAGCGAGATTTTTGGGAAGAGGAGGAGCCGCCGCGCGGATGCCGATGATTTTTCGGAAGAGAAAAATCATGGCAAAATAGCGGCGTGCTCCGACGAGGTTAGGGACCAAGAGGTCGTGGGTTCAAGTCCCGTCACCTCGACCAAAAACACGGCATAGCATCCGCTATGCCGTGTTTTTGTTTGTGCGGCAGGGTTTGTATCTGCGACCTCTTGGTCCGTCGAGCAAGTGCGCTTGGGAATTCCTTCTTGTCATCCTGAGCGAGGGAGCGTAGCGACCGAGTCGAAGGATCTCTGAAAACAAAAACTATCCTTGTCATCCCGACCGAGGGAGCGAGAGGAGGCAGCGACCAAGTGGAGGGATCTTGTGCAGGACGCAAAAGCCGTTCCGAACACTGTTCTCTACATGGCTTCCCCCTGAGGGGGAAGCTGGCGCGGAGCGCCTGATGAGGGGATACCGTCCTTGTGATAGGCAAAGAGAGCAATAAGGTTAAATCAACCCTCATTCGTCACGCGCCGCAAAAGCGGCTCGTGCCACCTTCCCCCTTAAAAAGGGTGAAGGCATATAAGGGAAGGCGTTTGTTTACCGTAACGCTAACGCGCAAGATTTCTCCACTCGGCGGGCTTGCGCCCTTCTCGGTCGAAATGACAAGAAAGGGGTCTTTTTCAGAGACCCGTTCGACTTCGCGGCTCGTGTTTTCGCTCGCCGCTCCGCTCAGGGTGACAGAGAAGAAGGCGGAGCGCGCAGCTCACTCTCTGTCATCCTGAGCTCGTCGCCCGCCGCCCGCTTTTGTGCGCCGAATGTTTCACCGAAAAGTTGACAGCCGCAGGAAAATATGTTAATCTATATATAATAATCATTATATACGATCGGGGAAACTTTTATGGAACACGAAAGCAAGAAAAAGGTCACCTTAAAAGACATCGCCGCGCGCACGGGGCTGTCCGTCAACACCGTCTCGCGCGTGCTCAACAAAAAGCCGTATTACACCAAAGAGGTGGAAGAAAAAGTCAACGCCGCCTGCAAAGAGCTGGGCTACATCGTGGACATGAACGCCTCCGGCCTTCGCAGCGGTTCCACCCACACCATCGCCATCATCTTTGACGATCTGGTCAATCCCTTTTACGCCTTCACCACAGACATCATCTCCCGCCGCTTTGAAGAGAAGGGGTATAACTCCATCATGTTCTCCAACAACGGCAGGACGGCGTACGTCGACTACGAGCTGATGCGCAGCGTCATGGCGCGCAAGCCGGACGGCATCCTCTCCTTTTTAGAGCCGGCGGCAGACATGATCGAATTTATCAAAAACACGGGCATTCCCTTCGTCATCTTCGGCAGAGACGGCGCGCCCTATGGCATGAGCGGCGTCGATGCCGACGAGGAATACGGCGGCAGGCTGGCGGGCGAACATCTCCTCGCCTGCGGCTACAAAAAATTCGCCTATATCGGCAGCTGGCACGACGTCAAAGTCTGCCTCGACCGCCAGCACGGCTTCGCCGCGGCGCTGCGGCAGGGGGGCGCGGAACTTCTGCCCGAAAACGTGTTCTACGCGCGGGAAGCGGAATTTTCCGACATCATCGGCGCCATCGCCGCGGGCGGGGTGGACGGCATCTTCTGCTTCAACGACATCATCGCCTTCATGGCGCTGGAAGCGCTGGGCTCGCGCGGGCTGGAAGCGGGCGCCGACTTCGGCCTCGTCGGCTACGACAACATCCAGCAGATGATGCGCATGCCCCGCATCATCACCACCATCGACGTCGGCATCAACGACTTCGCCGTCTGCGGCGCCGAACAGATGCTCAAGCTGTTGGCGGGCGAGCAGACCGCTCCCTTCCGCTCCAACCACCGCACCGTGCTCGTCAAGGGCGGCTCCACCCGATAAAGACCTCGCAGCAATAAAAATATCGCAGCAAAAATGCGCCGCAGTTTTCTTGCGGCGCATATCTTTTCTGTTTGGAAGGTGTGGGCGCGCCCGCTTGCGGCTTCTTGCGTGCTAACGTTCCGCGCGGCGCTTTGTCTTTTTTTGTGGAAGATCCCTGCGCGCCCGCATTCCGCACGGCGCCCGCATCATAGGGGAACTTTACCGTTCGGTGCTCTGTTCGGGGCGGGAAGAAAGCAGCAGCCACGCCGCCGCCGGCAGCAGCGCCGCCGTGCACAGCAGGATGCAGTAGTTGCCCATCACGTCGGCGGCAAACCCGCCCGCCACCGCGCCCGCGGCAAAAAAGAGGATGACGGCGGCGTACGTTCCCGCCAGCCGCAGTTTTTGGCGGCTTTTTTCGCGCGCGGCGCCGAACAGGTTCAGGGTCAGCTGCCGCAAATTGTTGGTGCAGAAGGTGGTGGCGAGCTTCGCGTCGCGGCAGCTGGTAAAGGTGTTGTACTGCAGGGCGCACAAAAAGGAGACGGACACATAGGTGTACCAGTTTGGCGCGCCCGCGGGGATGAACGCCAACCCCGCCAGGGCGGCGGCTTCCAAACAGGTGACGGCGATGGCGGCATGGCGCTGCCGCAGCCACAGGGGGAGGGCGGCGGAAACGAGGATGCCCGCCACATACGCCAACAGCGAGTATAAATAGTGCGAGGCGTCCGCCCAGCTCGCCGAAGTCAGGTTCAAAAACAAAAGCACCAAATTGCCCGTCTGCGCGTTGCAGAACACGCCGCCGTGCAGCATATAGGTGTATACTTCCAAAAATCCGCCCACGGCGGCAAAGGTCAAAAAGGGGTAGAGGGCGTTTTCCGCCGCAAATGTCTGTTTAGGCGCGTGCATGGTTCTTCTCCTGTAACTTTTCCGTGCGACCCGACCATTGTATAGCAAAATTTCGCAAAAGTCAACAGCAAACGTGCCGTATTTTCGCTCGAAAAAATTTGCAAAAACCGCTTTTCAAACCGTTGACAATTTTTATGAAATGGATATAATGTTAGATAACCTAACAATTGCGAGGTCAGGGAATGGATCGTCGCCACGTCGGCCCTGCGGTCAGGACGCTCAGCCACCGCATCGGGCAGGTACTCAACAACATCCCGGCGGTGCGGGACAATAAAAACATGACGGGTATTCAGGTTTGGATACTCAATTTTTTGTTCCGCCGCGGGCAGGAGCCTACCTTCCAGCGAGACGTGGAGTCGGAATTCACCATCCGCCGCTCTACGGCGACGGAGATCCTCAAGCAGATGGAAAAGGGCGGGCTCATCCGCCGCGTCCCCGTCGAGTACGACGCGCGCCTGAAAAAGATCGAGCTGACGGACTACGCCGAAGTTGTCAAACAGCAGCTGGAGCGGCAGGTGCAGCGCACCGAACGGCAGCTGACGGAGGGCTTTTCGGAAGAAGAGTTGGACGCCTTTTTCAGCTACGTCTGCCGCTTTCAGGAAAATCTCGCAAAGATCGAGTGATCTCGGTCGGGTGCCCGCGTCGCAGGGGCGTGCGGGCGTATCGGTCAGGTAAAAATTTTTATAAGGAGTTAAAAGCAGATGATTAAGACACTGGCGAAATGTATCCGCGAGTACAAGACCTCGTCTATATTTTCACCCATCTTTGTCTCCATCGAAGTCATCCTCGAGTGCCTGATGCCGCTGGTGATCATGCAGTTCATCGCCGCCATCAGCCCCACGGGCAGCACTTCGACGGAAGACGTGCAGATGTCTACCATTTTGTATTACGGCGGCATCCTCATCGCCATGGCGGTATTGTCACTGATCGCGGGCATGCTTTCCGGCCGCTTTGCCGCACGCGCCAGCGCCGGTTTTGCCAAAAACCTCAGGAAGGATATGTACTACGCCATCCAGGACTATTCCTTCGCCAATATCGACCGTTTCTCCACCTCGTCTTTGGTGACGAGGCAGACGACGGACGTCACCAACGTGCAGATGGCGTACATGATGATCATCCGCGTGGCCATCCGCTGCCCGCTCATGCTCATCTTCTCCCTCGTCATGTCGTTCACGGTCAACGTGACCATTTCGTGGGTGTTTTTGGCGCTGGTGCCCGTTTTGGCGGCGGTGTTGGTGTTCGTCATCTTCAAGACGCACCCCATCTTCGAGCGCGTGTTCCATAAGTACGACAACATGAACCGCTCCGTGCGCGAAAACATCAAGGGCATCCGCGTGGTCAAATCTTTCGTGCGCGAAGACTTTGAAAAGAAGAAGTTTGAAGCCGCCTCTGCGGACGTGTGCAAAGACTTCACCTTTGCCGAGCGCATTATGGCGGTCAACACGCCCGTCATGCAGTTCTGCATCTGGCTTTCCTTCCTGCTCATCTTCCTGCTGGCGGCGCTGATCACCAGCAGCAACTTAAAGGCGGGCATCCCCGTGGGCGATGCGGTCATCGGTGAAGAACAGCTGACCGTGCTCATCATGTACGCCTCGCAGATCCTCTCCGCCGTCATGCAGCTGTCGATGGTGCTGGTCATGATCATTATCGCCCGCACGTCGGCTGAGCGTATCGTCGCCGTCCTCAACGAAAAGAGCAACATCGTCTCCCCCGAAAACGCGGTCAAGGAAGTCAAAGACGGCGACATCCTCTTCGACAACGTCAGCTTCAAATACTCCAAAGACGCCGAGCGCTTCGCCCTGGAAGGGGTCAACCTGCACATCAAGTCGGGCCAGACCATCGGCATCTTGGGCGGCACGGGTTCTTCCAAGTCCACCCTCGTCAACCTCATCCCGCGCCTGTACGATACGACGGAAGGCGCCGTGTATGTGGGCGGGGTCAACGTCAAAGACTATGACCTCGACACCCTGCGCAACAAGGTCGCCATGGTGCTGCAGAAGAACGTGCTCTTCTCCGGCACCATCAAAGACAACCTGCGCTGGGGCAAAGAGGACGCCACCGATGACGAGATGGTGCGCGTCTGCCGCCTCGCCTGCGCGGACGACTTCATCCGCACCTTCCCCAAGGGGTACGACACCTATATCGAGCAGGGGGGCACCAACGTCTCGGGCGGGCAGAAGCAGCGCCTGTGCATCGCCCGCGCCCTGCTCAAAGACCCGAAGGTGCTCATCCTCGACGACTCCACCTCCGCCGTCGATACCAAGACGGACGCCATGATCCGCCGCTCCTTCCGCGAAGAGATCCCCAACGTCACCAAGATCATCATCGCCCAGCGCGTGTCTTCGGTGCAGGACGCCGACCAGATCATCGTCATGGACGGCGGCAGGATCGACGCCGTCGGCACGCACGAAGAGCTGCTGGCAAACAACGCCATCTATCAGGAAGTGTACTACTCGCAGAATAAAATAGGGAATGCGAATGCAGAAGGAGGTGCCGAAAATGCGTAAAGCAAATGCAGCCGCGCAGCAGCGGCCGAAAATGCACACCTTCCGCCTGCTCGGCAGGTTGCTCTCGTATCTGTTCCACTATTATAAGGGAAGGCTGATCGCCGTATTTATCTGCATCGCCGTCACGGCGGCAGCGGGCATCAGCTCTTCCGTGTTCCTGACGCTGGTCATCGACGAGGTCATCACCCCGCTGGCGGAGCTGGCAGGGGAGGATTTCGCCGTCATTCAAGGTACGCTGGCGGGCCTGCGCGGCACGCTGTTCAAAATTATCGGCGGCATGGGCGCCATGTATATCGTGGCGCTGGCGGCTTCCGTGTTCTATAACCAGACCATGGCCGTCGTCACCCAGGGCTTCTTGCGCCACGTCCGCGACGACATGTTCTCGGAGATGCAGGCGCTGCCCATCCGCTATTTCGATACCCATACTCACGGCGACATCATGTCCGTCTACACCAACGATACCGACGCGCTGCGCCAGCTCATCTCCATGAGCATCCCGCAGGTATTCTATTCCATCATCGCCGCCGTCACCCTGTTCGTCATCATGCTCCTGTACAGCTTGTGGCTGATGATCGTCGTCTTCGCCGGCGTCGCCATCATGGCGCTCGTGGCAAAGTTCGTCGGCAGCCGCAGCGCCCGCTACTTCGTGCGCCAGCAGGAAGTCATCGGCAAGACGGAGGGCTACATCGAAGAGATGATGGGCGGCCAGAAGGTCATCAAGGTGTTCTGTCACGAAGAGCAGTCCAAGCGCGACTTCGACAAGATCAACGACGCCCTCTGCGACGCTTCCGACAAGGCCAACGCCTACGGCAACATTCTGATGCCCGCGGTCATGAACATCGGCCACTTCGCCTTCGTGCTCGTCGCCATCGTGGCGGGGCTGCTCGTCCTCTTCGACGCGCAGAACCTCTCCGTCACCGGCTGGGCTCCCTTCTCGGGCGCCATCATCGCCTCCTTCCTCAACATGTCGCGCCAGTTCTCGCTCAACATCGGCCAGGTCTCCATGCAGATCAACTCGGTGGTCATGGGTCTTGCGGGCGCGGGGCGTATCTTTGAACTGCTGGACGAACAGCCGGAGACGGACGACGGCTACGTCACCCTCGTCAACGCCGACATCGCCGAAGACGGCACCGTCACCGAAAGCGCAGAGCGCACGGGCAAGTGGGCATGGCGCCACCCGCACCACGCCGACGGCTCCGTCACCTATACCGAGCTGAAAGGGGATATCCGCCTCTTCGACGTCGACTTCGGCTACGTTCCCGAAAAGATCGTGCTGCACAACATCAGCATCTACGCCAAGCCGGGGCAGAAGATCGCCTTCGTCGGCGCCACGGGCGCGGGCAAGACGACCATCACCAACCTCTTGAACCGCTTCTACGACATCGCCGACGGCAAGATCCGCTACGACGGCATCAACATCAACAAGATCAAAAAGGCGGACCTGCGCCGCTCCCTCGGCATCGTGCTGCAGGATACCAACCTGTTCACGGGCACCATCATGGAGAACATCCGCTACGGCAAGCTGGACGCCACGGACGAAGAGTGCATCGCCGCGGCAAAGCTCGCCAACGCGCACGACTTCATCACCCGCCTTCCCGACGGCTACAACACCGTGCTGCGGCACGAGGCTTCCAACCTCTCGCAGGGGCAGCGCCAGCTCATCTCCATCGCCCGCGCGGCGGTGGCAGACCCTCCCGTCATGATCCTGGACGAGGCGACTTCCTCCATCGATACCCGCACCGAGGCGCTGGTGCAGAAGGGCATGGACGCCCTGATGAAGGGCAGGACGGTGTTCGTCATCGCCCACAGGCTCTCCACCATCCAGAACTCCGACGCCATCATGGTGCTCGACCACGGCCGCATCATCGAGCGCGGCTCGCACGACCAGCTCATCGCCCAGCGCGGCACCTATTACCAGCTGTACACGGGCGCCTTCGAACTGGAGTAATACAAAATACGACAAAACGCCGGCGGAGCTTTCCGCCGGCATTTTCTATGTGCTTCATTTGTTTTTCGGTTTTGGAAGGAAGCGTCGGCCGTGCCTTTTTTCGCCGCGCCGCCTCTATATCGCCGCGCCTTTATATCGCCGCACCTGTTTGCCTCGCGCTTTTGCGGTTACGGTTCCTGTTTTTCGGGCATGAACTTCCAATAGCGGACGGGCATATATCCCTTCATCTGCCGCTCGTTCGGCCGCTGGGCCACGGTCACGGAGGCGTAGTAATCTTTCCACAGCGCCTGGAACGCCGCCTCGTACGAAGAGAGGGCGACGCTCACCTTCTCCTCCGTCTGCGTGACGATGCAGTCCTTGGTATTGTACAGCGCCGCCTTGCGGCGGGCGGTATCGTGGATGACGAAGGGCTGGCTTGCGAACCGCCGCAGAAAGTGGGGGAGGATGAGCTCCAAAATGTCGTTGTCGGGGGCGAAGGGGGCGTAATAGACGCCGTTTTCCCCCTCCATAAAGCGCAGAAATCCCGTAAAGCGGTGCGCTTCCAGCGTCACCTTTTTGCGCTCTGCAAGCGCCTCGATGACGGCGGGGTGCGCCATCTGCCCGCGCACCGGCCCGCCCTCCGCCACGATGAGGCGCAGGTAGTTGAGCGCGGTCATCTCGCGCGTGTCGCAGCCCCGCCGCAGGATGAGCGAAATGTCGCGCAGCGCCCGCCTGTCTAAGGCGCGCAGCTTTGCCCGCACCCGCTCCGCCTTGTCCGCCTCCGCCGCAACTTCCAACATGCGCGCGCCCAGCGGGGGCTGAAATGTCTTCGCCGAAGTCACCAAACATCCCTTGTCGGTGCAGGCGCGGAAGGCGGCGGCGTAAAAGCATTCCTCGCTGCCGTCGGTGATATATACGTTCATAAGCGCCTCCCTGTCTTTCGCGTCGTCCCGCAAAGCGTTTACAGCCGCCTTCACAGCTGCCCCGTCAGGGCGATCTGCGTGTTTTCGAGGGTGGAAAAGAGGGAAAGCTGTTCGCAGCGCTCTTCGCGCGCTTCCAAGGTGAGCAGCCCCCGCACGGCGGCGATGTTCTCCGCCCCGTAAAACTTCCCTCCGCAGGTGATGAAGTGCTTGGCGCGCTTGAGCACCACGCGCATGCGCACCAGGTCGTCGAACTGCAATTTGGCGTGCCGCCGCGCCTGTACGATCTTATAGGCGCCCAGCGTGCCGATGCCGGGCACGCGCAGCAGCATCTCCACGGGCGCGGTGTTCACTTCCACGGGGAACAGCTGCATGTTTTTCAGCGCCCAGGCGCACTTGGGGTCGTATTCCGCCGGCAGGTTTTCGCCCGCCCCCGCCAGCTCCTCGGCGGAAAAGCCGTAAAAGCGCAGCAGCCAGTCCGCCTGGTACAGGCGGTGTTCGCGGATGGCGGGGCTCTGCACGGCGGGCAGCAGCGAATCGTGTACGACGGGCGTATAAGAGGAATAATACACCCGCTTGAGGCCCGTCGCGCGGTACAGGCTCTGCGTCAGGCGCAGGATCTGCCCGTCCCGCTCGGGCGAGGCGCCGATGATCATCTGTGTGGTCTGCCCCGCGGGCAGAAAGGCGCCCCGCCGCTTTTCCGCGCGGAAAACGGCGCGCTCGCGCTGCAGCTGCTTCATGGGCGAGAGCAGGCTCTCCTTGCTCTTCTGCGGCGCAAGAAGTTTCAGGCTCGTCTCGCTGGGAAGTTCCAGGTTGTAGCT
>DXEW01000015.1 GCA_019114755.1 Candidatus Borkfalkia faecavium | reverse complement strand
CGATGACGACGATGACGACGATGACGACGATGACGACCGTCACGGCCGCCGCACGGTAAATGTGTAAAAGCATTGGCGCCGCATGGGTAATGTGCAAAAACCTTGCCGCCGCACGATAAGCGCGCAAAAAGCCTTCCCGCAGGGGAAGGCTTTTTGCTTGCGAACGCTCCGCCCCGCGGGCGGGGCAGAATATGCGCCTATGCGCGCCGCACGGCGGGGCGGGGCAGAACATGCGCCTATGCGCGCCGCGCGGCGGGCGGCAAAGGAGAGGTCATTCTTCCTTTTCCCTGTTCGCCAGGGCGGCGACCGCCATGACGATAACGGGCACGAGCACCGCCTGCGCCACGAGGCCCAAAAGCCCCGTTTGGATCTGCGACCAGACGGCGGCGGCAGTCAGCCCGGAAGCGCCCTGGAAGACGGCCGCCAGCGCCAAAAATGCCAGCCTGCCGCACACCGAGGCGAGCAGCACGGCGGGGAAGGCCATCCAGCTGTTTGCGGCGATCTTTTGGGAGAAAGCGCCGGAGACGGCGGCGAACACCGCCAGTTCCGCCATCATAAAGGGAAGGCGCGCCGCCGCGGGCATGGCATTGCCCATGGCGGAGGTGACGGCAAAGCTTGCAAGCGGCGCCAGCACGCCGATGCCAAGGCCCCATACAGAGCCGAGCAGGCAGCCGCCCAGCAGCACGGGCAGGTACATGGGCAGCCACTGCATGCCGCCCTGCGGCCCCGCCGCCATGTGCACCAGCTGCGGCAGCAGCACGGCGAGGGCGATGATGCCCGCAGACAGCACCGCCTTGACGGTGACCCTGCCGCGGATGCCTACGTTTTTACGGGTGAGGATAGATTCGATCATATCTGTTTTCTCCTTTTGGTTTTGTTCTCGCGCGCCTTCGCGGGCGCGGCCGGGCCTTCTGCGAGCGTTTTTCACTCCTTCGCAGGCGGGCCTTTTTTGATCCTTCCGCGCCTTCGCGGGCGCGGGCCCTTCCTTCTATTATTCTTCGGACTCCTGCAGACGGGCCGTGAAGTCCTTCATCATTTCCGAGATCTTGATCTGCTGCGGGCACACCTTTTCGCAGCTGCGGCAGCCGACGCAGGCGCTCGGCCACTTGTCTTTGGGCAGCGCCGAAAGCGCCATGGGGGCGATGAAGCCGCCGCCCGTAAAGCTGTGCTCGTTGTACAGCTTGATAAGGCCGGGGATATCCAGCCCGCGCGGGCAATGGCTCGTGCAGTAGCGGCAGGCCGTGCAGGGCAGCACCCGCCCTTTGACCATGCCATCGGCGATGGACAAAAGCGCCCCGCGCTCCTGATCCGAAAGCGGCTTGTCTTCCGCGAAGGTGGCGACGTTCTCCTCCACCTGGCGCATATTCGACATGCCCGAAAGGATCACCTTCACCTGCGGGATGCCCTGCAAAAAGCGGAACGCCCAGGCGGGGATGCTCTCTTCGGGGCGGAGCGCCTTGAGCTTTTCCTCGTCTGCGGGGGCGAGGGAAGCGAGCTTTCCGCCGCGCAGCGGCTCCATCACCCACACGGGGATGTTCCACGCCGACAAAAGCTCCACTTTTTCTTTGGCGTTTTGGAAGGTCCAGTCGAGATAGTTGATCTGCAGCTGGCAAAATTCCATATCCTTCCCATACTTTTCCAAAAAGCGGTGGATGACGCCGAGGTCGCCGTGCGCCGAAAAGCCGAGGTGGCGGATGCGCCCGCGCCGCTTCTGCTCGGAAAGGTAGGCGAAGATGCCGTGGCGCTCGTCTACATAGTCGTCGATGTTCATCTCGCACACGTTGTGGAAGAGATAGAAGTCGAAGTAGTCCGTCTGGCACTTTTGCAGCTGCGCCTCAAAGATCTCTTCCACCTTGTCCATATTGGAAAGGTCGTAGCCGGGGAACTTGCTGGCAAGATAGTAGCTGCCGCGCGGGTACTGAGAAAGGAGCTTGCCCGCGATGCGCTCCGATTCGCCGTCGTGATACCCCCAGGCGGTGTCGTAATAGTTGACGCCGCTGCGCATGGCATAGTCTAACATGGCGGCGGCCTGCGCTTCGTCGATGTCGTTATAGGCGCCGCGCACCGGCAGGCGCATCATGCCGAAGCCGAGCGCCGAAAGCCGCAGCCCTTGGAACTCTCTGTAGATCATAATAACCTCCCTTCCTATGATACAATAGTATTATAGACGCTCCCCCGCCGCCCTGTCAAATACTTTTTCATACTAAAAAACTATCCCCCGCCATGCACCGCGCGCATGTTCGGCGATGAGAAATAAATATTTGCCTTTGCAGGAAAAATCGGGTATAATGGTATGTGAAATGAAAGAATGTGCCGCGCGCTTTGGGCAATGCACTGCCGGGCGGCACGGCGGAAGGATATATGGAGATCATTGAAAACAAGACATTCGACCAAGAGCGCGCCCTGTACGGCAAGCGGGGCGTGCTGTTAAAAAACTGCCGCTTTGCCGGCCCCGCCGACGGCGAGAGCGCCCTCAAAGAATGCGCCGGCGTGCAGGCGGAAAACTGCGTGTTCGAACTGCGCTATCCGCTGTGGCACGGCGCGGGCGTACGCCTGGAACACTGCGAACTGGCGCCCTCTTGCCGCGCGCCGCTGTGGTATTCGGAAGATATATATCTGCGCGAGACGGCGCTGCACGGCGTAAAGGCGCTGCGCGAGTGCCGCGGGGCGCGCATAGAAGACTGCGACATCGACTCTGCCGAGTTCGGCTGGTTTTCGCAGGGCGTAAAGCTGCGCGGCTGCACCGCCGCAGGCGAATACTTTTTTCTGCGCGGCAAAGACCTCGACTTTCAGGACCTGCGCTTTGACGGCAAATATTCCTTCCAATACATCGAAAACGCCGCCTTTGCAAACTGCACGTTAAAGACCAAAGACGCCTTTTGGCATTGCCGCAACGTGACCGTGCGCGACAGCGAGATAGACGGCGAGTACATGGCATGGTATTCGGACGGGCTGACGCTGATAAACTGCAAGATCCGCGGCACCCAGCCCTTTTGCTACTGCAAAAACCTGACCCTCATCGGCTGCGAGCTGGAAGGCGACCTCTGTTTTGAAAAATCGGACGTGCAGGCGCAGCTGCGCTCGCCCCTTGCGAGCATCAAGAACCCCAAAAGCGGCATCATCACCCTGCCCTATGTACAGGAGATCGTGCTCGACGACCCCGAGGCCCGCGGGCAGATCGTACAGACGCGGCGGCCATAAGTTTTTTTGACAGCGCCAAACGCTTATAACGGCGGCGGCTCTTTCCGTTGAAAGAGCCGCCGCCGCTTTTTTACCAAAAATTTTACTGCCACAATTCGTCTAAATCGAAGCCGTACACCTGCACCACTTCCAGCTGCGGAGAGATGGCAAGGTCGTGCGGGGTGACGACGAGGCCGCCGTCGCCGTCGATATCCAGCCCGAACTGCGCATAGGCGTACCAGATGATATGCGCGCACTGGGTGCTGTTACAGGAATTTTTATCGCTCAAAACGCCCGCGGTGATGTCGTACGGGATGCCGACGAGCTCTTCCGCCGCATACGCGGCCACGGCTTTTTTGGTTTCAGCGTCTGTGCGGGGCGACAAGATCATAAAGGCGGGGCGGCGGGTGAATTCGCGCACGGAGACGATGCCGCTCGGCCAGCCGTAGGCGATGGCCTGCAAGACGCGCCCCTGTTCCGCGTCCGTCACCAGCCCCGCGTGCCCCATGGTCAGGCCCGAAAGGCGCACCGAAGGGGTGACGAGGATGTCGCCGTTTTCCAAAAAGGCGGTGGCGACGGCGATGCCGCGGTCTAAATAGTCGTTGACGCAGAAAAAGCCGAACTGCGTGTGCCGCACGCCGTACGAGGCGCAAAAACTCCGCTGTACCTGCAAGATTCGGTCTTTCCCCTCTTCCCCCTGCGCCAGGCAGCGATCCACCCCCGCGCGCGTCAGCCCCGTGCAGCGGTAAATAAGCTCGTAGTCGGCGTCCGTCAGGTGTTCTTTGGAAAGGACGGAAGAAAGGTCCGTATCCGCGTACGCCGCCGCGCGCTCCATGGCGGCAGCCGCCGCCCTGTCCGCCGCCGCGTTGCCCGCCCATACGCCGACCTGCATGCCAAACAGCGCCAGCCCCAAAAACAGAAGCACGGCCAAAACGATGCACAGGGCGCGCAGCCACCTTTTGCGGGCGGGCTTTTGTGCGGCGGGGCTTTGTGCGGCGCCGCCCGCGGGCGGCGCCGCCGGGGCGTGCCCGTGCGCGCCGCGGCTCCCCTGCAGGCCGCAGCCCCTTCGGCCGCGGCCCTCTATGCAGTTGTCGCAAAAGCCCGCCCTCATGCGCCTTCTCCCGTCAAAATTTGATATCGGTATCCAGTATACCACGCCGCGCGCCGCCTGTCAAAGAGCTGCACGGCGGCAAACGGCGAAAATTGGATGAACAAAAGGCGGACATCTGCCCGCCTTTCTTCACTTTTATCCCTTAGATGTTTGTTCGGCCGGCCTTTACTGCGCGCAGATAAGCGTGCCGCTCCTTCCCGCCGCGCCGGCCGCAGCCATCTGCAAGCGGGGCCGCAGCCCTATGCAAGCGGGGCAGGCCTTTACAGCGCGCAGGTGAACTCGTAACTGCCGCTTGCAAGGCTCTTGGTTTCGCCGTTCGGCAGCGTCAGCTCGCACACCGTGCCCATCGGCACCTTGGCGTGCAGGGTGAACTTGCCCCCTTCCGCCTGCCAGGAGCTTTCGATCTTTCCATACGGAGATATGACCGCCGCCTTTGCGGAGGTGATGCCGCCGCCCACGAGTGGCTTGACGGCGAAGCGCTTATACCCCCCTTCCAGCGGCTCGATGCCCGCCACGCGGCGGTACAAAAAGTCGCCCACGGCGCCGAAAGCGTAATGGTTGAACGAGATCATGCCGCCCGTGCCGTCTTCGCCGATGGTGCAGCGGCCCTGCTCGTCCAACGCGTCCCACCGCTCCCAGATGGTGGTGGCGCCCACCTTCACCTCGTACAGCCAGGAAGGGCACTTGGTGTTGGTCAGCATTTTGAAGGCGGTATCGGCATGGCCGTTGTCCGCCAGGGCGAACAAAATATACGGCGTGCCCGGGAAGCCCGTGCCGATGCAGTAGTCGTTCTTTTTGATGAGCGCGGCCAAGTTCTGCGCCGCCTGCGCCCGCACGCTTTCGGGGAACATGCCAAAGTGCAGCGGCAGTACGTAAGCTGTTTGAAACTCCTCCAATAATTTTCCGTGTCCGTCCGTGAGGACGCTGCAATAGGCGTCTGCCACCTTTTCGCTGAGGTCTTTGTAATAGGCGGCGTCTTCCGCCTTGCCGAGCAGGCAGGCGATGTTCGCCAAAAGGGCGCTCGAGCGGCACAGTGCCGCCGTCCCCGTCCACTTGCAGCGCGCCTGCCACTGGCCCATGTTGGGCACGTCGGGCGCGACCCAGTCGCCGAACTGCATGGCGGGGATGTCGTTCCAGATATACTTGTTTTTACCGCAGGAAAGAAATCCTGCCCAGAACTTGCACGCCTTGATGTACCGCTGCATGGTCGGGTACATGGCGGCAAGGATATCCGTATCGCCGTAGGCCAGATACATGGCCCAGGGCACGAAGATGCAGGCGTCGCCCCAGAAGGCGATGGCCTTTTTGGGCATGGTGAGGGGGAAGCCGTACCCCTGCACGGGCACCGTGTTGGGGATGCCGCCGTGCCGCGTCTGTTCCGCCTTGACGTCTTTGAGCCATTTCTCCAAAAATCTGCGGGCGTCAAAATTATAGCAGGCGGTGGGCGCGAACAGGGCGATGTCGCCCGTCCAGCCCATGCGCTCGTCGCGCTGCGGGCAGTCGGTGGGGATATCGACGAAGTTCGACTTTCCGCTCCACACGAGGTTGCTCTGCAATTGGTTGATGCGCTCGTCCGAACAGGTAAAGCTGCCGCGCTTTTCCATATTCGAATACAGCGCCACGCCTTCGACGCGCACCCTGTCGGCGGCGATGCCGCGGATGCCGACGTAGCGGAAGCCCATATACGTCATGCGGGGCATGTACACCTGGGCGCCCGCGCGGCAGATATAGGTGGCGGTGCACTTTGCCGTGCGCAGGAATGCCGTGTTCAGCTCGCCCGATTCCGTCAAAATTTCCGCATGGCGGACGACGATCTGCTGCCCCGCCTCCGCGTCTTCGATATGCAGGCGCACCACGCCGGCAAAGTTCTGGCCCATGTCGTAAATGACTTCGCCCGCGGCGGTGCGGGTGACGGCGACGGGCGCAAACACCTCGTGCGCGCGCACGGGCGCGCCGCAGGCGGCTTCGATAGAGGGATGGATCTTGACGCGCTCCACGGCCGCCGCGTGCCAGTGCGCCTTATCCAAATCGACGGTGGCGTCGTACGTTTCGCCGTCGTAAAACTCGGCAAAGCGGACGTTCCCTTCCCGCGTCACCTGCCAGGAAGTGTCGGTGCCGACGACCTCTTCCGAGCCGTCTGCATAGCGGATGCGTATCTCCGCCAAAAACGCCTGCCGCGGCGCGGTGATGCGGTTTTTGCGGTTCATGACGAACGCCCCCACCGCCCAGCCGCCGGCGACGACCGCCGTCAGCGCGTTGCTCTCTTTGAGCTGCGCGGTGACGTCGTACACCTGATACTGCAAGTTGTGTTTGTAAGAAGTAAACCCGGGAGCAAAAAATTCATCGCCGACCTTTTCGCCGTTCAGCTGCAATTCGTAGATACCCAGCGCCGTTGCGTAGATGCGCGCGCTCTCCACCTGCCCTTTGCAGGCAAAAACGCGGCGGAATGTGAGCGGCACGGGCGAGGTCTTTTTTTCGGTGAAGCGGTAGCTGCCGTCGGTGATCCACTGCGCCGCCCAGGGGGTGCCCATGCGGCCCGTTTCAAAAGTCAGCCGCGCCGAAGCCGTCTCGCCCGCGTCGTCTTGGGCGGAAAGTTCCGCCGTGTACCGCGTAAAGGGGCGAAGGGGTTCGCCCGCATAGGGCACGTCGATCTGCCCGCCGGCAGCAAATTCGCAGCCCGCCACGCGGATGGCGGCGGAGCGAAGCTCTGCCCCCTGCCTGCCGCTTTCGGCGGCGAACGAAAAACGGGGATGCGGCCTGTCGGTCACGCAGCCTTCCTGCAAATGTTCGCAAGTAAAATCGGTGATACGCAGCATGTCTTTCTCCCTCGATAGTTACAAACGTATTATACCACACATTTACAAAAAAGCAAGTACTGCATTGTAAATTATATGGCGATAAAGGTGAAGGGAAGCGGACGAAAGGCCCGCTCCCCTCCTTTAAGCACAATGACCGTGTAAGCTAAGTTTTATCAGTCTTCTTTTTTGACCATGCCCATGAAGCAAGCCACAATGCCTGCGATCCAAGCCAAGCCGTAGAAGACGAACCCGGTAATCGCGGTGTACGCGGAGCTCATGTTCGCAGGGGTCTGCACTTCGTCCAAGACGTTTTCATCCGAGAAGAAGATATAGCCCAAGCCCTGCACGCGGGTGCTGATGAACATCAGCAGGCAGGCGATGAGGAGCGCCGTTGCGGCGATGCGGAGAGCATCGATCAGAAGGACGACAAATTTACTATCCGTTTTGGTATAGGTCAGGGCAATGGAACCGAGCAGGCAGACGATGGCGATGACGCTCATTGCCACCACAACTCCCTCGTTTGTGCCCTTGAAGTACCCTTCTGCCGTCCCGTTGACGCAATATAAGATGCACGAAACAATTGCAAGTACCGTTACGACCGCCGTTGCGACGATGCCGGAAAGTTTCTTTTTCGTTTCAGCCATGATTTAGTCCTCCTTTTTGCCCTTGAACTCAGCGATCACCCACAAAACGATCGCCGCAGCGGAGAGCACAGACGCCACAGAAATGCCTGCGATGATGGCCTTTTCCCAACCGGGCATGACGAACGTGGTGCTGATATTGAGCACGGCGCTGTTGGCGAACGCGTACAGCTGCCACTTCATGCACTGGCGGGCCATTTCGACCAATTCTGCATCCTGGCTGACGGACTCAACGGAGAGATACGTCCAAGTAGCATCCTGCCCGCCTGCACCGCCCAGCGTGCTGTTGTCGCCGGCGAAGTCTGCCATCTGCGTGATACCCGCCATGATGCAGCTTTCGGGATTGAAGTAATACTTGTTGTTCATCATGTCGGTGGAGATCAGGCCTTGGAAGCCCCATTCTTCACGAACGATATTGATGAACACGCCCACATGATGCGAAGCGTTGATAGCGCCGATACGGTTGAAGGCGACCATCAGGCCGAGAGCTTCACCCTCTTCGACCGCGCCCTGGAAGCCGCGCAGGTCGGTCTGACGCAGTTTCTGCTCGTCCATGTATACGCAGATACCGGAACGGTCATATTCCTGATCGTTGAAGCCGATGTGCTTCGGCCCGTTGATGATACCGAACTCATTGGAACCCTGGATGAGCGCCGCGCCGAGCACGTTGGTCAGCATCGGGTCTTCGGAGAGGTACTCGGTGTTACGTCCGTTGTACGGGGAACGGTGATAGTTCAAACCGCCGCCCCAAATCTGATACTTGCCCGTCCACAGGCCGCTGTTGCCGAGGATACGGCCCCAAGCGAGCGCGAGGTCGGGGTTGAAGCTGGAGCCGAGCAGTGTCTGCGAGTTGATCGCCACTTTGAACTGGCCCGCTTCCGATTCGGGGTCTACATAGTACGGGTCTTCGCCCTCTTCGCCGTTGTTACTGGACAAAGGTGTGCGGTTGAAGCCGTTGGGGCCGTCGTTCTGAATGACGGCAGGGTTGTTGATGTTATCCAGCGTATCCGAACGCGAACCGCCGTGCGCGACCGCGCCGACTGCGTTGTCTACAGTGATCGCCGCCACGAGTTCGTCCCAGAACGGGTCTTCGAGGTTGATCTGCTGCTCATAACCGATATCCTGGAATGTCGGGCCGGCGATGCCGTCAACATTGTCAACGGGGTCGTTGGTGGCGACGGTGTGCTGCTGGTTGCGCAGCTCTGCCAGCCATTCATCCTTCTTGCTGCTGTCGGAGATGGAGATCTCCACATCGGTGTTGTAGTTGATGGGATAGGTACCGTCCCAATCCTGACGGGAGAGGTAGGTGACCGTGCCGGGCAGATAATAGTTGAGGTCTGCGTTATCGGCAACGTTGGTGATCTTGGTGTTGGTATCGGAAACGCTGAACGTCGTCAGGTCGGGATCGGATTCGTCGCCGTTGTTCCAGGTGACGACCGCGCCGTCTGCGTCGACTTCATAGCCCTGTTCCGCCAAAACGTTGTTGACCGCCTCGTGCGCGCCGGCTGCCGCCGTGAAGTAGTAGTCGCCGCCGTCGAGGATGTACGTCTTAGCGCTCTTATAATCGTAGCTTGCCAAATACTTGGTGGGGATAGAGATGGTGACCTCTTCGCTCGCGCCCGCAGCAACTTCTACTTTCGCAGAGTTGAGGAACATGATGGCGGACTTTTCAACGAGGTTGTCCTGGTCATATTCGGTGTACGGCTGCTGCACGTACAGCTGCGCCAGGAACAAGCCGTCCTGTTCGCCTTCGTTGGTCACTTCGACCGTAGCGGTGATATAGCCACCCACTTTATCTTCCACGCTGATGGCGGTGATGCGCTGCGTGTACGGGATGTAAGAGAGCCCGTGGCCGAAAGTATACGACACTTCTTTGTCATAGTCCCAGCCGCCGCCCTGCGTAGAGCCCTTCGCGGAGTCCGCATTGAACGAAGAATTAGCGATGCTGTCGTAATAACGGGTCTCGTAATAGTTGTAACCGGTGTAGATACCTTCCGCTTCGACGATGTAATTGCTGCCGCTGTACGAAGAGCCGCCGAAGCCGGAGGTGCCGGAAGCGCCGGAATAGATCGCTTCGTTCGGCCAACGGGGATCTTCGCCCACTTCTGCGTCTACTTCGCTGATGTTCACATATTCATCGCCGCCGAAGTTCATCATTGCGGGGGCGGACATGTTCTTGTAAGCGTATGTATCGGGCAGAGCGCCGGTGGCGTTGTATTCGCCGGAGAGCACCTGCACGATGCCGATGCACTGATAGTCGTTGATGACGCCCATATAGCCGATGGCGTCCACTTCGTGCGCGCCGCCTTCGGCGATGTCGCCGATCTCCATGGCGTTGCCGGTGTTGAGGAGGACGATGACCGTATCGCAGGTGTCCTTGGCGGCATCGACCACGGCGAGCTCGTCGTCGGAGAGGGCCAGCGGGTCTTTATCCGTCGTTTCGCCTGCGAAGTTCGTGGTGCCTGCGCCCGGCTTATAGGTGTTGGATTCGCCTGCGCCGCGGGCAAACACGACGATACCGATGCGGTCTTCCTTGGTCTGCGCCATCTGCTCGCGCCAGTCGGAAGGGATGTCGATCCAGGGGCCTGCATCTGCAGAGCGGAGCGATGTATCCGTATACCTGTCGGGCGGTACCTCGCGCACCTGATAGTTTGCCAAGTCGCCGGGGCTGGTGACGTAACCGTTGTCGTAGGTGATGGTGGTGTTGCCGAAACGGCTGCTCTCCGTGTAGTCGGCGAGGATGTTGTCGTAAATATCCTTCATCTGCTGGTCGAGCGTGAAGCCTGCGTCGACGAGCGCCTCGTCAAGGTTCTTCCTGTCGGCGTTGCCCGCCTTCAGGTCGCCCGCAGACTGCATGTACGGCTTCCAGGCCGCCGCGCCGAACAGGGCAATGCTCTTCGACTTATCGAGGGGCAGCGCGTTGTTGTCGTTCTTCATCACGACGAAGCCCTCGCGGCCCTGTTTGATGGCAAAGTTCTTTGCAGCTTCCATCATCTCGGTCGCAGAATCGTAATGGCTCTGGAACCTGCTGCCGCTCTCTGTGTCGATGACGTAGCTCTGCGTTCCAAAGAAACCGTCTACCGTCGATCTCCACTGGGTGGCGATGTCGAGAAGCATGACACCCGCTACCAGAAGCGACAAGAAGACGACCGCCAGGCCGCGCCAAAGAGGTAACAATTTCTTCAACATGTCCTTCCTCCAATAGGATTTTTTTATAACTCCGCCCGCCCGCCGCCATCTCCCCGGCAGCAAACGTCGCGGATATTACCGATTTTTGTGCCGCGGCAACAAAAAATGTTCCCGCCTCGCTGAGTACGGGAACATTCTAACTCTTTTTGATTTTTTTACAAGCCGTATCGCCTGAACTGTCGAAAAATTTTCCTGAAAAGCATTTCTGCGCCCTCAGGCGCTCTTGACCTCTTCGCCCGGCGCTTTGGGCACGGGCAGGAGGATATTCAGATTAAAAATATCCCCTTCCGCCTTCATCGACACCCAGCCGCCGTATTTATTGACGATGTAACGGATGGAGCGGGTGCCGAAGCCGTGATAGCGATCGTCCGCCTTGGTGGTGACGGGCAGGTCCTGGGCAAAGCGCAGGGGGCCTGTGAAGTAATTTTCCACATGCGCGGTGATCATGCCGCGCGAACCTTTGACCGTCATGCCGATGATGCGGCGGGCGGGGTCTTCGATCTTGCACACGGCCTCGATGGCGTTGTCGATGGCGTTGCCGAAGAGGGAATAGATATCCGACGTCTTCATGAACTGCAAGCTGCCGCCGTCGACGATGCAGTTGAACTGGATGCCCTTTTCCTGACAGAAAAAGGACTTTTCGGCGATGAGGATATCCAGCGCCTCGTTGCCCGTCTTTACGGCGCCGTCGTAGATGTTGATGGCGCGGCGGAGCTCTTCCACCTCGTCTTTTTCGATGTGCATCTTTTCGCCGAAGGTGCCGATCATCTTTTTCAGGTCGTGGCACTTGATGTTGATGAGGTTGATGGTCTCCTTCGAAGCCTCCATCTGCGCCTGCTGCAGGTACAAAAGGTGCTCGGTCATGCGCGATTCCTGCCGCATGCGGTTGCTCTGCAGCACGGCGTACAGCAGGCAGAGGATGATGAGGGTGGCGATGAAATCGAAGCTGGAAAACAGCGCGTACATGGGCAGGCCGCCGTCTTCGCCGTACACTTCAAACAGCTGCTGGAAGAGCACGCACACCACCAGCATCGCCCCGCCCAGCGCCAAAATGGGCGTTAAAGGCAGGCCCTCGAACCCGCCCTGCCTGCGGCGGGCGAGGAAGATATAGATGAATAAGTTTACGGCGATGACGATGCCGCAGTACACCACCGCGTTGACGATATCCGTCTGCGGGGCGATGACGTAGCGCACCAGGTCGCCCAATTTGAAGGCGCAGTGCTGGGTGAGGCTGGCGCCGATAAAGGCGAAGAGGATATTGCGCGCGGACTCGCCGAAGAGGAAAAACAGCGAGCCTAAACAGGTGGCGTACAGCACCATGTATTTGAGCGCCTGCCACCAGGGGCTGTCGCTGGGGGTGGCGTCTCGCAGCCACGAAAAGGCGAACAGGCAGGCGATGCAGGCGATAAGCCGCAGCCAGAACAGCTTTCTGCGCCCGAAAAAGAAGGTGAACAGCGCAAACGAAAGCACCAGCTCGAAGATGAACCCGAAATCGATAAAAAAGTTATAGATCGCAGTCATTTTCCCATCCAATCGGCAAGTTCGGTCATGAACTGTTTTTTACGCAGGCGGCTGATCTGCAATTCGTCGCCGCCGTACACGGTGACGGTGTTGCCCTGCACCGCCTGAATGTGCTTGTAGTTGACGAGGTAACATTTGTTGCAGCGCAAAAAGCCGGAAGGGGCCAGCCGCTCTTCCAGCGAGGCGAGCGAGGTGCTGCTGCCCACGATCTCTTCCCCGTCGGTATGGTAGATGATGCTGTGGCCGCGCGCCTCGATGAAGCGGATATCGCCGGTGCGCACGCGGATCATGCCGCCCGGCTTGGCGACGACGATGGCGTCCATCTCCGCGCGGATGCGGGCGAGCGCCTTTTTCATCTTCATTTCAAAATTCTGATAGCGGACGGGCTTGACGATATAGTCGAAGGCGTCTACCGCGTACCCCTTGACGGCGAACTGCGCCATGTTGGTGACGAAGATGAGCAATATCTTTTTATCGAACTTGCGCAGCTTTTCGGCGGCGGTCATGCCGTCGAGCAGCGGCAGTTCGATATCCATGAACACCATGTCGTATACAGATTTATAGCCGGTGAGAAAGCTCATGGCGTCGCCGTAGACGGTGCATTCGAAGGCGGCGCCCTCTTTTTTGAAAAACGCCGCCACGCTGTCGCTGAGGGTCTGCGCCTCGGCGGGCGTATCTTCCACGATGGCGATCTTGATCATAAAAATATCCTCCTGCATGTGCCGAAGCCGCCTCTGCGGAACTTCCCGTATGAACGTTCCCTTATAAAGAGTATAAATGAAAAAGAGGCGCAAGTCAAGGGAAAATCATAAAATATACGCGCAAGGAGAGGGGCGGAAACGCTCCGCCTCTCCCCTGCTTTTAGGAATGGTATGAAAAGTGTATGAACTTATTTGTTTTGCTCCCGCGCCCTTTTACAGGTCGAGAAAGTCTTTGCGGCAGCTGATGCCGAACAGCTCGATGAGCTTGAGCATGTCGGCGTCTTTGATGGTGTTCTTGCGGGGCAGGTGCGCCGTCAGCATATAGATCTGCGCCGCCTTTTCCACCGTTTCGATGAGGCCGAAGGTCTCGTCCATCGTCTTGCCGGCGCCGTAGATGCCGTGCATCGCCCAAACGACGAGGCGGAACTGCTCCATCTTTTTGGCGGTTGCCACGCCGATCTCGGAAGTGCCGCACAGCATCCAGGGCAGCACGCCCACGCCTTCGGGGAAGACGACGATGCACTCGGTGCACATCTCCCACAGGGTGTGGGTGAACTTCTTTTCGTCTAAATCGTGGACGAAGTTCATCGCCAAAGTGTTGGTGGGATGCGAATGCATGACCACGCGGTTTTCGGGGTCCACCTTCAAACGAGCGATATGGCTCATCATGTGGGCGGGGAATTCGGACGTGGGCCTGCCGCCGCCCTTGTAGCCCCACAGCAGCTCGATGTTCTTGCCGCCCTTGCCGATGCGGACGATGCCGAGGTTGGTCTCGGGGTCTTTTTCCACGTTCTTGAAGTATTTGCCCGTGCCGGTGACGATGAAGATCTTGCCTTCCAGCGGGGAAGCATCGAAGTCCTCTTCGTTGACGCCCATCAGGGGGATGGTGCGAAGCACCTTGGTCAGGTCGAGGTACTCCCCTACCTCTTTTTCGTCCAAGAGGTAGGAGATGTTGCCGCCGTTGCGCTCGTCCCAGCCCAGGCGGTACATGTTGGCAGTGGTTTCGCACATTTCGCGCACAAAGGGCGCTTCAAAAATGTTTTTCATCATCTTCTCTCCTTCAAAATTTTATTTTCGTAGTCGCGGACGGCTTCAAACCAGTCGCTGCCCGCAAACCGGTTGCGGCTGAGGTACTCTTCCCACACGTCGCCGTAAGGGAGGGTCTTCATCTCTTCCTGCAGCATCATCTGCTCGCTGAAGTTCGCCTCGTCCTGCATCTTTTTGAGCTGTTCATACGGCTGCAGCAGCGCGAACAGCAGCGCCTTCTGCACGTTGCGCTCGCCCACCACCCAGGCAGAGATGCGGTTGATGGAGGCGTCGAAATAGTCGAGGGCGATCATCACCTTTTCGGTGGCGTCGTTGCGGACGATCTCTTTGCAGATCTCTTTGAGCTCGTCTTCCAGCAATACGACGTGATCGCTGTCCCAGCGGACGCCGCGGGTGACGTGCAGGGCGACCGTGTCGTAAAAGGCGAGGAGGGCGGGGATCTTGTCGGAGACGTATTCCAGCGGATGGTAATGGCCGTTATCCAGCAGGCAGCAGATGCCGCGGGTGGCGGCGTAGTTCTGATAAAATTCGTTGCTGCCCACGGTGTAGCTTTCCAGCCCGATGCCGAACACCTTGCTCTCCACCGCCACGCGCACCTTGTTCTTATCGTAGCCGCAGGCGAGGATCTTGTCCAGCGAGTCCTTCAGGCGCAGGCGGGGGCCCAGCCTGTCGGCGGGCACGTCTTTCAGCCCGTCGGGCACCCAGATGTTGACCGCGCAGTAAGTGCCCATTTCGCCTGCGAAGTATTCGGCGATCTTCAAACAGGCGATGCAGTGCTCCACCCAGAATTTGCGCACGGCATCGTCCGGGCTGGACAGGGTGAGGCCATTTTTGACCATGGGGTGCGAGAAGCAGGTGGGGTTGAAGTCGATGCCGACGGCGCCCACCTCTTTGGCGAACTTCACCCAGGGGGCGAAGTGCTCGGGGCGGTAGGCGTTGCGGTCCACCTTGCCCAGCTCGTCGCCCAACAGGGCGTAGCTGGCGTGCAGGTTGAGCCGCTTTTTGCCCGCCATCAGCGAGAAGGCGAGGCGGATATCCGCCATCAGCTCTTCGGGCGTGCGCGCCCTGCCGGGGTAGTTGCCCGTCGTCTGGATGCCGTCGCCCGCGGCGCCGGCGCCGTCAAAGCCGACCACGTCGTCGCCCTGCCAGCAGTGCACGGAGATGGGGATGCCTGCCAGCTTCTGCAGCGCCGCCTCCGTATCCACGCCCGCTTTTGCGAACATCTCTCTTGCCTGTTCGTATCTGCTCATGTTTTGTCCTCCTTATTTGATTTTGGGAATGAAATTATGCTTCGAAGGTTTGGAGGGGGAAGGAACGCTTCACCAGCTCTCTGCCTTCGTAGATGCCGCCGATCTCGCCGCCCGCCAAAAACTGCGCCAGCAAGTTGCCGATGGCAGTCGCCTCGGTGGGGCCCGCGATCACGCTGACGCCCGCCGCCCGCGCGGTCAGCTCGTTCAAAAATCCGTCTTTACTGCCGCCGCCGATGATATGCAAGGCGCTGAACCGTGCGCCCGCCTTTCCGCCCATTTCTGCAAGCGCCCTGCGGTAGCAATCTGCCAGCGAGCGGTAGATGCAGGCCAGCACTTCCGCCTTGGAAAGTTTTGCGCCCGCCTTTTCGCGCACGGCGGCGCACATGCTCGCGGGGGCGAGGAAGATCTCGTCGTTGCAGTCTACAAGCGCCTTGCAGGGGCAGGCGCGCGCCGCCTCTTCCGCCTCGGCAAAGCCCATGCCCAGCTCTTTGCGCGCCGACTGCAGCATCCACAGCCCCATAATATTCTTTTGGTAGCGGAATCTGCCCCCGGGCGCGCCTTCATTGGAAAAGTTGTTGGCGCGGCTCTCCGCGTCGGTATGCGCGGCGCTCTGTTCGATGCCGAGCAGCGACCAGGTGCCGCTGGAGATGTACGGCTCGCCCTCTTCCACGGGAGCGGCCAGCACGGCGCTGGCGGTATCGTGCGAGGCGCAGAACACGACTTCCGCCTCACCCCCCACTTTGGCGGCGACCTCCGGCAGCAGCCTGCCCGCAGCGGCGCCCGGCTGTACCGTTTCGCCGAACAGGTGCTCAGGCAGGCCGAGCGCGGCGCAGATCTCTTTGTCGAAGGCGCGCGTTTCGGCGTTGACAAGGCCTGTGGTGGTGGCGTTGGTGTATTCGTGCGCCTTGACGCCCGTCAGCTTATACGTCAGCCAGGCGGGGATCATCAAAAAGTCGGTCACCCCCTCCAGCCTGCCCGCGCACTTGTCCGCGTACAGCTGGTAGACGGTGTTGAAGGGCTGGAACTGGATGCCCGTGCGCTCATATAACTTTGCAAAGGGAACGATCTCGTGCACGGCGGCGATCGCCTGCTCCGTCCTGCCGTCGCGGTAGGCGTAGCAGGGCAGTACCTCTTCTTCTCCGCGCATCAGCACATAGTCGACGCCCCAGGTGTCGATGGCGATGCTGTCGATCTTGCCGCAGGCGGCAAAGGCCGCGGCGATGCCCGCCTTGACAGAAGAGAGCAGCGCGGCGGTATCCCACACCAGATGGCCGTTCTCCTGCCTTGCGCCGTTGGGGAAGCGGTACACTTCCTGCGTGACGATCTTACCGCCCTCTGCCCTGCCGACGATGTGCCTGCCCGAGCTGGCGCCGATGTCGATGGCCAGGTATTGCTTCATCTCATTTCCTCCTTGTATGTTTGTGCCTCTATTATAGCACAGGTCTTTTGAACAAACAATGACACTATTTGCGCAATAAACTGTCTTTACTTGCTTTTTTTGGAAAAGTGTGATAGGATAGAGGCATGGACGCACAGATCATCAAAGACCTCTGCCGCCTTTCGGCAGAGGAAAAACTCATCCTCGGCGGGCAGAAGGTGAAAAAGGACGACTACACCCTCTCCAAAGAGTTCATCGTCAACAGCGAAAAGGTGCTGGGCGCGCGCGAGATCGACATGCGCCTGCACACCCGCTTTATCGACTTCCCCGAACACGGGCACGACTATACCGAGTTCATGTATGTGTACGCGGGCAGCATCACGCACGTCATCGAAGGGAGGCGCATCACCCTGCAGAGCGGCGACATTTTGCTGTTGAACAAGCACATCCGCCACAGCATCCTGCGGGCGGGGGAAGGAGACGTGGGCATCAACTTCATCCTCTCCAACGCCTTTTTGCAGTATGTGTTCCACAACGTGAAAAACGACGACGTGATGGGCGGCTTCCTCTCCCGCAACTTCGACGAGAACGGCGAGGGGGAATACCTGTTCTTCCAGACCAAAGACGTGTTCCCCATCCGCAACCTGATGGACAACCTCATCTTTGCCCTGGCAAAGCAGACGGCGGGCGGGTACGGCATCCTATCGCAGCTGGTGTCTTTGCTGTTTTCCTACCTTTCCTATTATAAAGAAACGCTGCAGAGCGGGCTGCGCATCTCCTCGCCCGATACCCGCCTGCGGCAGGCGGTGAGCGCCTACCTCGAACGGCACTACCCCAACGCCACCCTCGCGGAGCTGTCTTCCCGCCTGGGATATACGGCGGAATACCTGTCGCACCGCATCCGCGCCGTGTGCGGGGCGCCCTTCCGCTCGCTGCTGATGGCGCGGCGGCTGGAAGTGGCGGCGCGCCTGCTGCGCGAAAGCCGCCTGCCCGTGGACGAGATCGCCCGCACGGTGGGCTACGAGAACCTCAGCCACTTCCACCGCATGTTCCGCGCCCACTACGGCGCCACCCCGCACCGGTACAGGACGGGCGAAAAGTAGCGCAGCGGCTTTATTAAAATGTAAAATGTAAAATGTAAAGTGTAAAATTTTGGATGCTTTGAAAAATGTTTGCCTCGTCTCTGTCATCCTGAGTGAGCGAAGCGAGTCGAAGGATCTCTGAAAACAAAAACCAACCTTGTCATCCCGAGCGCCAGTCGAGGGATCTTGCCTTGAACGCAAAAGCAGGGAAGAACACGGCAAAAGCCCAGCTTACGGATGCGCTTCCGTGCGAGACCCGTTCGACTGCGCGGCTCATATCCATTCGCCGCTCCGCTCAGGGTGACAAGGATGAGGTTTTTAGGACGTCAAACCATAAGGCGTTCGTAACCACAACGCTTGCGCGCAAGATTTCTCCACTCGCGTTGCTCGGTCGAAATGACAAAATGACGCCCTCCCCTTGTCATCCTGAGCGAGCGAAGCGAGTCGAAGGATCTCTGAAAACAAAAACCGCTGCCTCCGCGGTTGACAAATTTTTTGTAAGGCTGTATAATTATTTTGTCATAGTTTTTTATGATTTTTACGGAGGCACTATGAGCGAGATCATCGCGCGGCGGCAGTTCGACCCGTTGTATATCTGGCTGGACATCGCCTTTTTGGCGGTATTTGCGGCGCTGCTGCTGTGGCGGAAAAAGTACATGACCTTTTTGGTAGGTATCGTATTCGGGCTGGTGTATTTTGCCGTGGACTACGGCATCTTCCACCTCGTGTGCCACGCGCGAACCATTTCGGAGGGGTACAGCCTGTTTTGGGTGCTGCTGTGGATGTCGATGAGCTACGGCTTTACCAACTTTGTGTGGATATGGCTGTGGATCTCGAAGGACAAAAACCTGTTCGAATGGTCGCTTTTCATCCTCTGCTGGTGGCTGTGCGCGCCCATGCTCGCCGCCACCTTCGGCGGGAATGCCGAGCCCATCGTCATCCAGCGCACCACCGGCTCGTACCACGGGTATATGGCGCTCATCCTGTTTGTGGGCTACGCGGCGCTCATCGCCTGGAATTTGGCGCACAAAGACAAGGGGCGGCGCGTCAACATCTTGTGGCTGCTCGCCATCGGCATTTTGGTGCAGTTCGGCTGGGAGGCGGGGCTGCTTTTGGGCGGCATCCGCAGCGCCGGCTTTACCAGCTTTGCCGATAAACTGTTGACCCTCGTCACCAATTCGCTGTTGGAGACCAATTTGGGCATGCCGTATATCTACGTCATCTTCCTCGCCTATTCCGCCCGCTTTACCGAGCGGCTGCGGCGGCGGGAACATCCCCAGCCCCTCTTGCAGCGGCTGGAAGAGAACAACGCCGAGCGCGTGCGCGGGGAAGAGGTTTCCGAATACCTTGCCTGACCGCTGCGAAAAGAAACAAATGTAAAATGTAGAATGTAAAATGGTGGGCGGAACGTTTTTTTCGTGCAAGAGCCATCGCCGTTTTGAAGCCGCCCCCTTTCTTCCGCAGGGAGAAAGGGGGCGGCTGTCTCTTTGCAGGCGGGCATGGCGGGGCGGCTGTCTCTTTGCAAGCGGCCGGCGGGGTGGCTGTCTGCGCGGGCAAAGATCTTGCCCGCGGAAAGGTGCGACGGCGGGCTGCTTCCTGTTTCCGCAAAAAATTCAGAATATTCCCGAAAAATCGATACAAAACGACAGAAAATGCGCTATAATAGGGGCGGAACTTTTGCGCGGGACAGCCCGCGCTTTACGGGAGAATAGTAGACATATGCAGCTGAACGAAGCACGCGTCGGGCAGACGTACACGGTGAAACGCATCGACCTGCCCTTTGAGATGCAGCGGCGGTTGGAAGCGCTGGGCATGACGGACGAAGCGCCCGTTTCGGTGCTCAACCGCAAGGGAAAGGGCATACTCATCATCAAACTGCGGGGCACGCGGTTCGCCCTCGGGTACAATATCACCAAAAACATCGAGGTGACGGCACATGAGTGACAAAAAAGAAAGGCCCGCCGAGGGCGGAAATTCCATGACCATCGGCTTTATCGGCAACCCCAACTGCGGCAAGACGACGCTGTTCAACGCCTATACGGGCGCCAATTTGAAGGTGGCGAACTGGCCGGGGGTGACGGTGGAAAAGGTGGAGGGCGCCATCAAAGACCACGGGCAGAAGATCCGTCTGGTAGACCTGCCCGGCACCTACTCTTTGACCTCGTACACGATGGAAGAGACGGTCTCGCGCAGCTTTATCCTCAGCGACGAGGTAGACGTGGTCATCAACGTGGTAGACGCCTCCGCCATCGAGCGCAGCTTGTATCTGACCTTGCAGCTTTTGGAGCTGAACAAGCCCGTGGTGATGGCGCTGAACATGATGGACATCGTCAAAAAGCGGGGCATGGAGATCGACCTGCACCGCCTGCCGGAGATGCTTGGCATCCCCGTCATCCCCGTATCCGCAAGGAAGCGCGAAGGGCTGGATATTTTGCTGCACGCCGCCATCCACCACAAGGGGCACACCCGCCCCGATACGCTGGTGCACGAGCATACCACCGTTTCGCACCACCGGCACGACCACCACGCGGAATTTGCCATGGTGTATTCGGACGACATCGAGGACAAGATCGACAAGATCATCCCCGCCCTCGCAGAAAAATACCCCGACCTTCCCAACAAGCGCTGGCACGCCATCAAGCTGCTGGAAAACGACAAGGAGATCGGCGAAAAGTACCCCGTTTCGCTGCCGGGCATCGACCTGAACTGCGAGAGCGACATCATCAACCAAAAATACGACTTCATCGACGAGATCGTGGACGAGGTGATGGTGCATAAAGAGCGGCAGGACAAGTTCACCGAAAAGCTGGACGCCGCCTTCACCCACCGCATCTGGGGCATCCCCATCTTTTTGGGCATCATGGCGCTGGTGTTCTTTTTGACCTTTTTCATCGGCGACCTCATCAAGGGCTGGATGGAGCTGGGCATCGGCTGGCTTTCGGAGGCGGCGCAGGGCGGGCTTTCCTCGCTGGGCACGCACGAGGCGGTCATCTCCCTCGTCGTGGACGGCGTCATCGGCGGCGTGGGCACCATCATCACCTTTCTGCCCAACATCTTCATCCTCTTCCTCGCCCTCGCCTTTTTGGAAGACAGCGGCTACATGGCGCGCGTTGCCTATGTGATGGAAGGGATCATGAGCAAGATCGGCCTTTCCGGCCGCGCCTTCATCCCCATGCTGCTCGGCTTCGGCTGCACGGTGCCCGCCATCATGGCCTCGCGCGCCTTGGAGAGCAAGCGCGACCGCTATAAGGTGATGCTGGTCACCCCCTTTATGAGCTGTTCGGCGCGCCTGACCATCTATATTTTATTTGCGGAGATGTTCTTTGCCGAATACGCCATGCTGGCGGCGTTTTCCATGTACATCCTCGGCATCCTCGTCGCCATCGGCGTGGCGGCCGTGCTGCACCTTGTCGACCGCAAAAAGAGCGCCAACTACCTCTTGATCGAGCTGCCCGAATATAAGGCGCCCGACGCGCGCACCGTCGCCATCTATGTATGGGAAAAGGTGAAAGACTATCTGCAGAAGGCGGGCACCACCATCTTTGTGGCCACCATCATCATCTGGGCGCTGCTGCACTTCGGGCCCGCCGGGTATGTGGACGGCATCGATATGGAATACAGCTTTGCCGCCTATGTGGGCAGGGCTTTGGAAGGCGTGTTCGCGCCCGCGGGCCTGAACTACTGGCAGATCGTGGTGGCGCTCATCGCCGGCATTTCCGCCAAAGAAGTGGTGGTCACCAGCTGCGCGGTGCTGTTCGGGGTGGCGAATACCGCCTCCGCCGCGGGCATGGGCGCCTTTGCGGCGGCGCTTGCCGAGATCGGCTTCGGCCCCCTCAACGCCGTCAGCCTGATGGTGTTCTGCCTGCTGTATATCCCCTGCGCGGCGACGCTGGCTACCATCCACAAAGAGTCGAAGAGCTGGGCGTGGACGGGCGTCACGGCGCTGTTCCAGCTGCTGGTGGCGTGGGTGATGGCGACGCTCGTGTACCAGATCGGCCTGTTGATCGTATAGGAGGGAAGGCGTATGTGGGCGAGCATCCTCATCTGCGCCCTGTTGGCGGCGCTGCTGGCATTGGCGGTTTGGGGCATCGTCCGCCGCAGGAAGAAAAAGCGCGGCAAGTGCGAAGGCTGCGGCGGCTTTTGCGGCAGCTGCCGCTATGACGGCTGCAGCGGTACTGACTGCGGCGGCAGCGGCCCTAACTGCGGCGGCAGCGGCTCTGCTTCCCGCGGCAACGACGGCGGAGATAGGCAAAAATAACTGACAAAGCAGCGATAAACGACGGCAAAGCCGCCCCGAAAGCACTTTCGGGGCGGCTTTGCCCCTTCGGAGGGGCTGATTGATTTCAATTTGATTTATCTTCGGCGGATGCGTTTTCGTCCCGCGCATCCCCTGCCTTGTCCTTTTCCGTCACTCCTTCTTCTTTTTGCAATTTGCGCAGGCGCGCGCCCGCCTCGGCGATCATCCACGCCCCCAAGGCGATGGTGAAGAGGCAGACGAAAAAGCCCATGGCGGCGTTCAGCGGCTTCATGCTCTCGCCCTCTCCTTGCGAAAACACGGCCACCAGCGTGACCTGCAGCGACAGCAGCGACACCGCCGCGTCCGCCAAATTGATGTTGCGGAAGGCCTGCAGCAGCGGGTCGTGCAGGCGGCGCACCTTGACAAAGGCGACGGCGGCAGAGATGACCTTATAAAAGGTGTACGCCGCCGAGGCGATGGCCATCACCTCGCTGACGGGCGCGGGCCTGCCGACGGCGACCATCACCGTGACCGCCGCGGCGAGGGCAAATTCCAGCACGAACAGGGCGATGCCGCACAGGCGGTACAGCTTCCAGCGGGAAACGAGCAAGCCGCGCGCGTCGCCGGCGGCGCGCCTGCGGCTGCGCATGGCGCCCGCCAGCAGCCCGCAGCGCAGGGCGCTCAGCAGTAAATAGTAGAAGGAAAACATGCCGTACCATGAAGCGCGCAAGGCGATGCCGAGCACGCCGCACAGCAGCGCATAGGCGACGTTGACGATAAACGACAGCGAAAACAGCACGCCCGCGCGGAAACTGCCATTAAAAAGGAAGCTCTCCGCCAAAGGGTGCGCCTTTGCCCGCGCCTCCGCCTTTGCCCGCAGGGCGGAGCCGCCGCGCACGGACAGGTATACGATATAGGCAAGGGAAAGCGCCGCCGCAGCATACAGCGCGTACACATACCACCCCGTATACCCGCAGGCGGCGCAGGCGATCGCCCCCGCGATGCAGGCAGCCGCCGCCAATACGGCGAAGACGACAAAACCTGCGGGCGGGCGCTTCAAATAAGAAAAGAATTTTTTCATGCTTGTTCCTTGCGGCAAAAGCCGCCGCGGCGTACAGACCTTTTCGGCGCGGCGAAAAACAATTTGCCTTGCGCGCTGCGGCGCTTCCTGTTTCTCCGCCTTCCATTATACCACCCGTACGGGAATTTTGCAAGACAAAACCGCCGCGGCGCCTCTGTAAAGAGCGCCGCGGCGGCCGCATACCGCTGAAAGCTTATTTGAGGAAAGAGTTCTGCGCGTCCAGCGCCGGCCCCAGCGTTTCCACGGGGCGGTACTTGCCGTCGGGGCAGAGCTTGCGCGCCTTTACGTTGTCGGCGAGCATGGTCTGCAGGATATCGTAGATCTTCTTTTCAATCTCTTTATCCAAAATGGGCGCGGCGATCTCTACGCGCTTATCGGTATTGCGGGTCATCAGGTCTGCGCTGGAGATATACATCACGCGGTCCTCTTCGCCGCCGAAGCAGTACACGCGCGAATGCTCCAAAAACCTGCCCACGATGGAGATGACGCGGATATTTTCCGTCTGCCCGGGCACGCCCGGCAGCAGGCAGCAGATGCCGCGGATGATGAGCTCGATCTGCACCCCCGCGCAGCTCGCCTCTACGAACTTGTCGATGATCTTTTTGTCGGTGAGGCTGTTCATCTTGGCGAGGATCTTGCCCTCCCCGCCCGCCTTCGCCTTTTCGATCTCTCTATCGATGAGGGAGATGATGCCGGGCTTGAGCGTTTTGGGCGCCACCAGCAGCCGCTGATAGATAAAGTCTGTATTGCAGATGGAAATATTGCGGAAAAAGGCGACGGCGTCTTCGCCGATGGCGGTATCGGCGGTGATGACGTTGAGGTCGGTATATTGCTTGGAAGTGGACTCGTTGTAGTTGCCCGTGCCCAGATGGGTGATATAGCGGATGTCTTCCCCTTCCTTCAAGACGATGGAGATGATCTTGGAGTGCACCTTGTAGTTGCCCATGCCGTAGATAATGGTGCAGCCCGCCTCCTGCAATTTGCTCGCAAAGTGGAGGTTGTTCTCTTCGTCAAAGCGCGCCATCAGCTCGATGACCACCGTCACCTGCTTGCCGCGCTCGCACGCCTTGCACAGCGCGTCTACGATGCGCGAATGGTTGGCAAGGCGATAGATGGTGATCTTGACCGAGAGCACGCGCGGGTCTTTGGCGCACTCGTCCAGCAGATCGACGACGGGCTCCATGCTGTCGTACGGGTAGGAGAGGAAGACGTTGTGCTCGTAGATGTAGTCGATGAGGGAGGGCGCCTCTTCCAGCTCTTTGGCGACGGCGCCCTTGAAGGGCGGGTAGCGCAGCGCCTGCGCCTCTTCTTTGGGGAAGTAGTTGCCCAGCGAGAAGAGGAACTTGTAGTCGAAGAAGTGCGCGTCTTCAAAGCAGCAGCTCTCGTCGGTATTGAGAAGGCGCAGCACGAAGTCTTTGAGGGGGTTGTTCTCGTCGTCCACTTCCAGCCGCACCACCCCCAGGTGGGCGCGCGATTCGATCTTGCGCTTCATGAATTCGGAAAAGTCGTGCTCGACGTCGGAATCGTCGACGCTGGTGTCGATATCGGCATTGCGCGTGACGCGCATCATCATCTTGTTTTTGACGGTATAGCCCATAAAGGCGAGGTGGCCGAACGCCTTCAACAGCTCTTCCACCGGCACCAGCTTGGTCTTTTTGCCGTAGCCGATGCGGTACAGCCTGTCGGCGGCGGGGTTCAGGTACATGACGCCGATCATGCGGCGGCCGTCCTTTTCCAGGTCGTAGATCATGTAGTGCTTTCTGTTTTCAAACTGCATCATCGGATGCTTGGCGTCCAGCACCATCATGGAAAGCAGCGGCAGCACGTGCGCCACAAAGTAGGCGCGGCACTCCTCGCTCTGGCGGGGCGTGAGTTCCGCCGCGCGCAGGATGCGAAGGCCCGCCTTGTCGAGGTCGGCGCGCAGCTTTATGTAGGTGGACGCGCGGCTTTGGTATTGCTTGCGCACCACGGCGAGGATGCCCGCCAGCTGCTTTGCCGCCGTCAAGCCCGTCTTGTTGTCGGTCACGTTGGGGCTTGTGATGCTGTCGTTATACAGGCTGCCCACGCGCACCATAAAAAATTCGTCTAAGTTGGAGCCGAAAATGGATAAAAATTTGCAGCGCTCCAACAGCGGGTTGGTCAGATCGTTCGCCTGGTCGAGCACGCGCTTGTTGAAAAGCAGCCACGAATACTCCCTGTTGACGTAGATCCCGCGCATAAATCTCTTTTTAGCCTTTTCGGCGGTCATTTGTCCTTTCACTCTTCCTGCCTCCTTGCCTTTTGCCATGTTTTCCGCACTCTTATCCTTTTTCTTACTTTTTTTCTCTGAAAGACCGCGCAGTATGCCGCGCTTCTATCTGCGCAGCCCTGCCGCGCTGATACCTCTCTTCTCTTTCGGCGCCCCTATAGAGGCGCCTGTATTGCCGCCTTATTCTTCCTGTTCGCCCTTCTCTTCCGCTTCTTCCGCGTCCGCCTCCCGTTCGATGACGGGAGCGTCTTTGGCAAAGTCGAAATAGGCGCCCTGTTCCCTGCCGTCCAAAACCAGCTGCAAGTACCCCTCTTTGACGCCGCGGTCGGATACGAGGATGTTTTCCGCCCCGAAGCGGCGGGCGATGGTGCGCACGATGAGGGCGGCGATGCCCACGGAATACAGCCGCTCGGGCGCAACTTCGAGGATGAGCTTGGAGCGGTCGTGCCCGCCGACGAGGTGTTTTGCCAGTTTTTTGAACTTTTTGCCGTCCATGGCGCGCTCGCTCGGCTCGCCCTTCGAGCCCGCGAAGGCGGTATAGATGTCGTACAGCGCCAGGGTGACCGTGCCGCACAGCACCACCGTCACAAAGCTGTCTTTGCCGGGCAGCTCCGCCTTGTCGAGCTTGCGGCCGATATACTTTTTGATGCGCTTTGCCTCCTCTTCGTCCGGCTGGATCTTTTCCACGAACTTGCGGTGCAGGGTGTAGATGCCGAAGTCGAGGCTGCAGCGGTCGGCGCTCTCGGCGGAGAGGTCGCACACCTCCACGCTGGCGCCGCCGATATCGACCAGCACCGCGCGCTCGTAAGCGCTGTAAAAGCGGTTGGCGATGTAGTCGCACAGCGCCTCTTTCTGCCCGTCTACGGCGTTGATGGGCACGCCCGTGCGGTTCAAGACCGCCGCGCCCACCTCTTCAAAATTCTCCACAAGGCGCAGCGCCGCGGTGGAGATGACGTACAGCACGTCCGCGCCCAGGCTGACGCACTTGTCCTTCATCGCCTGCACGGACTCGACCACCTTGTCGATGCCGCGGGAAGAGAGTTTGCGCCCCTCCATGTAGTGCTGCAGCGTGAGGCTGGTGCGGTCGCGGAAGATGACCTCGGTGATGCGGTCGTTGACCTCCGCCACGATCATAGACGTGTTGCTGGAACTGATGTCGATGACAGCGTATTTCATCTGAACTCCTTATATGATAAACGTATTATATGAACATATTCTATGGATGCGGCGCAAAAATGCCGTGCGGGGACTTGCCGCTCCGCTGCCCCGCCCCGTGCGGCAGTCGCCGCAAAGACAAGGAAGGCGCGGCTTTGCAAGGGGAGCGTATCCAAACATACGTGACCCGAAGCAAAACGCAAGCCTGACACAGTATTTGCGGATGAATGCCGTGCGGGGAGCTATCTTCCCAAACAAATGCCTATCCCCTCCGCCGCCTTCACCACTTCGCTTTCGGGATCGACGAGCTTGTACTTGCCGGCGATGTCGGCAAGGGCGTTGAAGGTGATCCGGTTGCCGACGAGGGCGACGGTGACGCCGAAACGGCCTTCGGCGGCGAGCTTGCCGGCGTAGCTGCCCAGGCGCGTGGAGAACACCTTGTCGTAGGCGGAGGGCCTGCCGCCGCGCTGGATATAGCCGAGCACGGTGCCGCGCGTCTCCGCGCCCGTGCGCTCGCCGACGATCTCGGCAAGGTGGCGGGTGGCGGTCGTCTCGCCCCTATCGAGGCGGATGAAGGCGCGCTCGCGCCGCTTGAAGGGCGCTTCGCTGTCCAGCACGGCGCCTTCGGCGATGGCGATGACGCAGCTGCGCTTGCCGGAGGCGTAGGTGTTTTGCACGCATTCGACGATCTTATCGATATTGAAGGGGATCTCGGGCAAAATGATGGCGTCTGCCCCGCCGGCGATGCCCGAAAACAGGGTCAGCCAGCCCGCTTTATTGCCCATCACCTCCACGAGGATGGTGCGGCCGTGGCTGTCTGCCGTGGTGCGCACCCGCTCGATGGCGTCGGTGACCACGTCGAGCGCGGTATGGAAGCCGAAGGTATAGTCGGTGCCGTAGATGTCGTTGTCGATGGTCTTGGGAAGGCCGATGACGTTATACCCCTCCGCGCACAGCAGCGCCGCCGTGCGGTGAGTGCCCGCCCCGCCGAGGGTGAACAGGCAGTCCAGCCCCATCTTGCGGTAGTTGGCGCACATCTTTTCCAAACGGGTAGAGCCGTCTTCTTCGGGCACGGTCATCATCTTGAAGGGGGTGCGCACCGAGCCGAGCACGGTGCCGCCCACGTCGAGCAGGCGCTCGAACTCTTCGCGCGGCATGGGGCGGCATTCGCCGCGGATGAGGCCGCTGTAGCCGTCGGGAATGCCGACGATCTCGGCATTTTTGATGTTCTGATACACATACAGGCCGATGCCGCGCATGACGGAATTCAGCCCGGCGCAGTCGCCGCCGCTTGTCAAGATCCCTATCTTCATGGGAAAGCCTCCTCTCACGATATATTTCCGCCCCGAGGGCGCTGACGTTACCGATGTGATGCCCGATATATTGTGCTCCTATTTATTGTACCATCGATGCGCCCTTCCGTCAATACGATTTTTATTTTTTTGTGAAAAAAAGTATATAATTTTTGCTTGCCGCCCGCCGCCTCCCCTTTTCGCTGCGCCCTTGCCCGCTTTTTTGGCAAAAGCCAAGCGGCGCAGATGCTCTGCGCCGCTCTTTCCCCGCATGGGCGGGGCTCCGTTTTTTACTTGCAGGACTTCGCTTTGGAAGAGCAGCTCTTTGCCCCTGCCTTGGCGCTCGTTTTGCCCTGCGCAGATTTACTCTGCGCGGCTTTGCTCTGCGCCTGCTTGGCCTGCTGATTTTGCTCGTTGCTGTTTCTCATCACTTTTCTCCTTTACGATTGATCGAACGGTAAGGGTATTTCGGCAAACCCCTGCTTCGCCTTGCACAGCGGGCACACCTGCCACGCCTCTTTGGTGACGGCGCGGTAGCCGCACTCGCTGCAGATCCAAAGCGTCGGCTTATCGCGCTTGTACAGCGCGCCGCTTTTGAGCGACTCGGCTAAGAAGCGGAACATGACCTCGTGGCACTTTTCGACGGAAGCGACCCGCTCGAACAGCGCCGCGACGTCGGCAAATCCCTCTTCTTTCGCCTCGCGCGCAAAGGCGGGGTACACCTCTTCGAATTCCGCGCGCTCGTCTTGGGCGGCGAACCCGAGATTTTCGGCAAGGGTGCCGAAACGGAAAGGATAGCCGCCGCCCGGGGCGATATTTTCATGGTTGCCCGCCTTTTGGATGAGGGTATCGTAAAAAGTTTTGGCGTGGAACGTCTCGTTTTTTGCGATGGAGCGGACGATGTCTGCCAGCACGGCATAGTCTTCCGCCGTGGCGAGCTTGGCGATCAGCTGATAGCGCATGCCCGCCTGGCTTTCCCCCGCAAACGAGCGGGCGAGGTTTTTGAACGTTTTCGTATCCCGGAACTGCATTGCATTCTCCTCCTTACATCCATTAGTTTTCCCACACGCCCCGCCGCTTATACCCGCGCGGCGCATTTTTTTGAAAAGCGGCGCATTTTTCTAAAAATCGGCGCGAAAAAGAGGGGGAAGCCGAAAGCGCGGCAGGCTTTGGCGAAATTCCGCCCGCCGATTGACACCGCGCGGCTCTTTTGTTATAATAAAGAAAAAACGGGCGCCCCTCGCTCAACAAAAAAGAGGGCGCCATCGGGAGGCAGGTCATGAATGAAGCCATGCAAGTGCTTTTGACGCGCAGGAGCATCCGCTCTTACAAGAGCGACCCCGTGCCGAAAGAGGTCATCGAAAAGATCGTGGAGGCGGGGCTGTATGCGCCCACGGGGATGGGGCTGCAGGACCCCGTCATCATCGCCGTGACGAACAAGGAGCTGCGCGACAGGATCGCCAAAGAGAACGCCGCCATCATGGGGAGAGATACCGACCCCTTCTACGGCGCGCCCGTCATCCTGTTGGTGGCGGCGAAGGCCTGCCCCAACGCCGTGTATGACGGCAGCTGCGTGATGGATAACCTGCTCAACGCCGCATGGGCGATGGGGCTCGGCTCGTGCTGGATCCACCGCGCCAAAGAAGAGCTCGAACGCCCCTTCGGGAAAGAGCTGCTCGCCTCGCTCGGCCTTACGGGCGAATATATCGGCATCGGGCACGTCGCGCTCGGCTATATCGAAGGCGAACCGCCCGCACCCAAACCCCGCTTGGAAGGGCGGGTATTGTGGGTGAAATGAGAACGCCGCAAAGCGCCCTTCCTTCCCAAAAAAAACAAAAAAGCCGCCCCGAACGAGGCGGCAGCAGACGTATACAAAAGCCGCCCCGCATGATGCGGGGCGGCCGCCGTATTTGCGGCAAGTTTACCGTTCCAGTCCGCCCCAAAAGCGGGGGCGATTGTCATAAAAGATGAGCAGTACACCGCGCACCAGGTTGGCGGTGCCGCCCAAGATGAACCACACCGACACGCTTTCGGCGCCGCTCACCCACAAAAATACCAGCATCAACAGTACCGAAACGAGGAACGCCGTCCAGGCGAAGCAGCGGTGCCAGCCCGCCAGGCGCACCTTGCCGAAGGCGCTCAAAAACACGGGCAGGCCCAGAAGGAGGGAGAGTATGTACGCGGGCACGCCGATGCGCAGCACCTGGCGGCAGAAGGCGCGGCAGACAGAGGTGATGAGCTCGCTGCCGAAAAACACCTTTTCGGCGATGCCCTCCATATACTGCGAAAAGGAAGCGCCGTAGCCGCTGCCGAACAGCCCCAGCGCCGCTTCCAGCCCCGTAAAGGCGCCCTCGCCGTTCAGCCAGGGGGCAAAGCACAGCCCCAGCGACAGCAGCAGCAGCGCCGCGCACAGGCAGGAGATGAAGATGCGGTTGCGGCTGGGGGCGCGCATGCTGCCCCGCGCCCCGGCGGGAACGCGCGGATGCTCTTCCGAGCGCGGATAGCCGCCCGCGGGAGAGGCGTACACGCCCGCATCGACGACGCCCGCCCGCGCCCTGCCGCCCTCGGCGCGCATGTTCTCCATGTGCTCGTACTGCCGCCGGCAGGCGCGCACGTTCTCGCGCATGTGCACGATCAGCCCGTCCAAATCTTCCGTCTGTAAACATCCGCAGTGCGGGCAATACCTGCCGCCGCCCCGCACGGGGCTGCCGCACTGCCTGCAGACCTTGTCTTCCGTCTTCCTCACCTCCTTTGCGCGTATTTTTGCTCTATTATACAGCTTGCGGCGGCAAATGTCAATGCCGCCGCGGGGGAGAGAGCGCTTTTTTGGGCCGCCCTCCCCTTTGCCGCGCCTTACCCGCGCGGCTTATTGAAGTTATCTTTCAGCGACACGATCTCGGAAAGCACCAGCTTGCCGCCCTCGGTGCACTTTTTGTAGTACCCTGTGCGCATGAGCTGGAAGGGCGTGCCCTCCGCCGCTTCCGCCAGGTATGGCTCCACCTTGGCGCAGGGAACGATCTTTTCGCTCTCTTCATTCATGCGTTCGGAAAAATCTTGCCCGGCGTACTCGGCGTCGCGCAAGAGGCTCTCGTACCGGCGCACCTCGGCGTCGACGCAGGTATCCGCGTTCACCCAATGGATGACCCCCTTGACCTTGATGCCGCTGGTATCGCTGCCGCTGTGGCTTTCGGGCACATACGAGCACAGCACCTCGACGACGTTCCCCGCCTCGTCCTTTCTGACGTCGTCGCAGCGGACGATATAGGCGTTTTTCAGGCGCACATACCCGCCCGGTTTGAGGCGGAAATATTTGGGGGGAGGGTCGAGCGAGAAGTCGGAACTTTCGATGAACAGGTGCTTGCCGAAGGAGATGGCGCGCTTGCCCGCCCCTTCCTGCGCCTGGTTGATATCGAATTCCAGCTGCTCCGTCCCTTCATAATCTGTGATGGTCAGCGCCAGCGGAGAGAGCACCGCCATGGCGCGCTCGGCATTGGCGTTGCAGTATTCGCGCACGCAGGCTTCAAAATAAGAATATTCGCACTCAGACTGCGCCTTGGCGATGCCGATGCGGGAGCAGAAGTCGCGCACCGCCGCCGCAGGGATGCCGCGGTTGCGAAGGCCGGAGAGGGTGGGCATGCGCGGGTCGTCCCAGCCGTGCACCTGCCCCTCTTCCACCAGCTTTTTCAGATACCGCTTGCTCATCACCGTGTTGGTGATGTTCAGCCGCGCGAACTCGATCTGCCGCGGCTTGGGGTCGAAGCCGAGAGAGATGCCCACCCAGTCGTACAGGGGGCGGTGGTCTTCGAACTCCAGCGTGCACAGGGAATGGGTGACGCCCTGCAAATAATCGCAGATGGGGTGGGCGTAGTCGTACATGGGATAGATGCACCACTTGTCTCCCGTGCGGTGATGGGTGGCGTGCAGGATGCGGTAGATGACGGGGTCGCGCATGTTGACGTTGGGCGAGGCCATGTCGATCTTGGCGCGCAGGCACTTTTCGCCGTCTTTGTACTTGCCCGCCTTCATCTCTTCAAACAGGCGCAGATTTTCTTCCACCGAGCGGTCCCTGTACGGGCTTTCGGTGCCGGGCTCCGTGAGGGTGCCGCGCGTCGCCTTGATCTCTTCGGCGGAGAGGTCGCACACGAACGCCTTCCCCTCTTTAATGAGGCGCACGGCATACTCGTAGATGGTATCGAAGAAGTCGGAAGCGTAGCACTCGCGCGCCCACTCGTAACCCAGCCAATGGATGTCGGCGCGGATGGCGTCTACAAATTCCGTCTTCTCTTTGGAAGGGTTGGTGTCGTCGAAGAACAGATTGCACTTGCCGCCGTATTTGAGCGCCGTGCCGAAGTTGACGAACATGCTCTTGGCGTGGCCGATGTGCAGATAGCCGTTGGGTTCGGGCGGGAAGCGGGTCTGCACCTGCTCGGGCCGCAGCTTGCCCGCGGCGATGTCTTCATTGATGATCTGCTCGATAAAGTTGGTTGCCTCCGGCAACGAAAAAGAAGTTTCAGGCATACATTGCTCCACTGAAATATATCAAAATAATTGTTTTGCTCAAACCATTCAAAATATAAAATGTAGAATTGAGTCTGAATGTAGAATGTAGAATGTAAAATGTAGAATTGAGGAATGAAAAATCATTCATGCTCGTTGGTGGATTTAATGATCGCTATCAGCAATCCTTTCACTTCCGATGCTTCGGCATCGATCGAGCAAAATTCTTCTTTCGTCAAATAATCGGAAAGAAAGAGTATCCGCAGCCAATACAGCGTTTCATTTGCCTCTTTTAAGGCGATATTCATCTTTGCTTTAAACTCTGCCCTGCTCTGCGCGTATTGCGCCTCACTGTTGTTTGCTCCGATACTGGTGCCGGCCTTCAGCAGTTGCTTTGACATGACTGTTTCGCCCTTACTTACCAAGTAACGATACAGGCGAACGATGCGCACGGCAAGGTCTTCAGCCTTCTCTGTGATTGCGTTTCTTTTCATTCCCTTATCCAAAATTTTACACTTTACATTTTACATTTTACATTTTAAGAAAGCCCGACTATTTCTCCGCTCTCGTCTACGCCGATGTGCTCGGCAGCGGGCACTTTGCCAAGGCCGGGCATCAGCATGATGTTCCCTGCCACCGCCACCACGAATTCCGCGCCGCCCTTGACGATGATGTCGCGCACGTGCACGGTAAAGCCCTGCGGGCGGGACAGAAGTTTGGCGTCGTCCGAGAGGGAATACTGCGTTTTGGCGATGATGACGGGCAGCTTTCCGTAGCCGCGCGCCTCCGCCTCGTCGATCTTTTGGGAAGCGAGCGGCGAAAACTCGACCCCGCTGCCGCCGTAGACGTTTTTGACGATGTCTTCGATCTTTTTGCGGATAGGATCGTTCAGGTCGTAAGAATAGTGCAGTTCGCTCTTTTGCATGGCGGCTTTGCACACCGCCTCGGCAAGCGCTTCGCCCCCCTTGCCGCCCTGCAGGAACACGTCTGTAAACACGACTTCCGCGCCCGCTTCGCGCACGCCGCGCATCACCGCCTCGATCTCGGCGGGGGTGTCGCCGGCAAAGCGGTTCATGGCCACGACGACCGGCTTTTTGTAGACGTTCTTCATATTTTCGATGTGTTTATACAGGTTGGGCATGCCCGCCTGCAGCGCGGGCAGGTCTTCTTCCGCAAGGGAAGCCTTATCCGCCCCGCCGTGCAGTTTGAGCGCCTTGACGGTGGCGACGATGACGATGCAGTCGGGCTGGATGCCCGCCACGCGGCACTTGGTATCGAGGAATTTTTCCGCCCCCAGGTCGGCGCCGAAGCCCGCCTCCGTGACCACCCAATCTGCCAGCGACAGCGCCGTATAGGTGGCGATGATGCTGTTGCAGCCGTGGGCGATGTTGGCGAACGGCCCGCCGTGCACGATGGCGGGGGTGCCCTCCAGCGTCTGCACGAGGTTGGGCTTGATGGCGTCCTTCAACAGCGCGCACATGGCGCCCTCCGCGTGCAGGTCGCGCGCGTACACATATTCGCCTTTGCGGTTTTCGCCCACGATGATATTGCCCAGGCGCCGCTGCAAGTCTTGAAGAGAAGTGGCAAGGCACAAGATCGCCATCACCTCGCAGGCGGCGGTGATCTCGAAGTGCTCTTCGCGCTCGACTCCCTCCCCCTTCTGCCCGATGGTGACGTTGCGGAGGGATCTGTCGTTCATGTCGAGACAGCGGCGGAAATACACCTTGGCGGGGTCGATATCCAGCGCGTTACCGCGGAAGATGTGGTTATCGAGCATGGCGCACAGCAGGTTGTTCGCCGCCGTGATGGCGTGCAGATCGCCCGTGAAGTGCAGGTTGATCTCTTCCATGGGCACCACCTGCGCGTAGCCGCCGCCCGCGGCGCCCCCCTTGATGCCGAACACGGGGCCGAGAGAGGGTTCGCGCAGCGCCAGGCACACCTGTTTGCCCAGGCGCGCCATGCCGTCTGCCAGGCCGATGGATACCGTCGTCTTCCCCTCGCCCGAGGCGGTGGGGTTGATGGCGGTGACCAGGACGAGCTTGCCCTTCCGCGCCCCCGTGCCGATTGGCAGCTTGGCCTTGTACTTGCCGTAGCGCTCCAGCTGCTCTTCGCCGATGCCCAGCTTTGCCGCCACCGCGCCGATATCCTGCATCTTACAGCCGTGCGCGATCTCGATATCCGATAACATTCTCACTTTTCCTCCGTTTCCGATTTTTCTTGTTTCGGAAGCCCATGGCCGCCGATTTTTTTATTTTGGAAGCCCGCGAGCGCCGCAGTTTTTATTTTGGAATCCAACGGCCGCCGATTTTTTTATTAGGGAAGCCCGCGGCCGCCGCAGCGCTTCATCCTTTACCGCCCTGCGGCAGAAGCCGCCTCGGGCGCAGAACGGCAGACGCCTTATTCTTTACAGTCGTGCGGCAGGCGCAGGTCGGCAAGCTCCGCCGCGTACGCCTCGCCCTCCCGCCGGAAGCCGAAGCGCTCGGGCGGAACGCCCCACACGCCGCGCGTAGTCACGCGGGGCACAAAGTCGTTCATGCACTTAAAGACGAGGGTGCGCAGCATCAGCTCTTTTTGGGTGCAGGCCTCGTCGCACACCAGCTCGCCCGCGGGCGTCATGCCGCCGTAAAAGACGGCGGCGCCGTCTTGCAGCGCATAGCAAAAGGCGTATCCTTCCCGTTTTTGCAATAAAACGCTCAACATACGCCCATTATAGCATAAATCGCGCGCAAAGGCAAAAAAAGTTGTACTGCCGCGGCAAATATGGTATAATTTTTTTACCGCGGCGGAAAGTTTGCCGCGAAAGAAAAGAGGAGAAAAGAGATGGACGCAGCCATCCTGCGGGCGCTGGAACACATCCGCTGCCCCTTTTTAGACGTATTTTTCGGGATATTTACGGCGCTGGGCGAAGAACTGATCATCGCGGCGGTCATCGCCGCCGTCTACGTCTGCATCGACAAGCGCACGGGCGAACAGGCGCTTTTGACGGTGATGACCGCCTCCTGCCTGACGGCGGGCGTCAAGAGCGCCGTGCGCCGCCTGCGGCCGTACGCGGCGGGGGTGGTGACGCGGGTGGATATTGACGCGCCGCTCGTTTCCACCACAGACCTGGATGCGGACATGTCTTTCCCCAGCGGGCACGCCACCGCCACGGGCGGGTTCTTCACCTCCCTCGCCATCCGCTTCCGCAGGCCGCTTTCCATCGCCCTGTGCGCGGCGTTCACGCTGCTGGTGATGCTCTCGCGCCTGTACTTCGGCGTGCATTACCCTACCGACGTGCTCACGGGCCTGTTGATCGGGGCGGGGTGCGCCTTCTTGTGGCAGCTGGTGTACAGCAAGTGGTACGGCGCGCGGCTGTATATCTACCTCGCCGCGGGGCTTTTGACCCTTCCCCTCTTATTCATCGAGCGCACGGCGACCCATTCGATGTTCCAGATCTCCGCCATCACCCTGGCGACGGCCGCGGGGCTTTTGATCGAAGACAGATTCATCCGCTTTGCAAACGCGAAGAAGTGGCTGCACCGCCTGTTCCGCCTCGCCCTCACGGGGGCGGCGGCGGCGATCGTCTACATCCCCTGCGCACTGTGGCTGCCGGAGGGGGAATGGTTCTCCTTCCTGCAATATTTTTTGACCCTGTTTACCGCCACGACTTTGGCGCCCTTCCTCTTCAAGGCGCTGAAAATTTGACAAATCGGCCGTTTGCGGGCGCAATGATTTGACAATGCAGCCGCAAAAAAGTACAATAATAAAGAAAATTTTGAAAGGATACCGAGGTACAATATGGCAGACAAACATGCGGTGACGATGGACAAGATCGTCAACCTGTGCAAGACGCGGGGCATCATCTTCCCCGGCAGCGAAATTTACGGCGGCATGGGCAACACCTGGGACTACGGCCCCGTCGGCGTGGAGATCAAAAACAACATCAAGCGCGCCTGGTGGAGAAAGTTCGTGCAGGAGAGCGAAAATTCGTTCGGCGTAGACGCCGCCATCCTCATGAATTCGCGCGTATGGGAAGCCAGCGGCCACACCGCCTCCTTCACCGACCCCAAGATGGACTGCAAGGAGTGCAAGGCGCGCTTCCGCGCCGATAACCTCATCGAGGCGCATTCCAAGGGCAAAGTCAACCCCGATACCATGACCAACGAAGAGATGGAGGCGTACATCGCCGAGCACAAGGTGGCTTGCCCCAACTGCGGCAAGCACAACTGGACGCCCATCCGCACCTTCAACCTCATGTTCGAGACCTCGCGCGGGGTGACGGACGAGAGCCAGAACAAAATTTATCTCCGCCCCGAAACGGCGCAGGGGGAATTTGTCAACTTTTTGAACGTGCAGCGCACCACCCGCGCCAAGATCCCCTTCGGCATCGCCCAGATCGGCAAGGCATTCCGCAACGAGATCACGCCCGGCAACTTCATCTTCCGCACCATCGAGTTCGAACAGATGGAGCACCAGTGGTTCTGCAAGGGCGGCACGGACCTCGAATATTACGAAGAATACAAGAGCCGCGCCATGAACTTTTTGCTCGGTCTCGGCTTCAAGCCCGAGCACCTGCGCTTTAAGGACCACGATAAGCTGGCGCACTACGCCAAGTCCGCCTGCGACATCCAGTACCTGTTCCCCATCGGCTGGTCCGAGCTCAACGGCATCCACGACCGCACCGACTACGACCTTTCCCGCCATCAGGAATATTCGGGCAAGAACATGAACTACCTCGACCCGACGACGGGCGAAAAGTTCATCCCCTATGTGGTGGAATACTCCATCGGCGCCGACCGCCTGATGCTCGCCGTGCTGTGCGAGGCGTATGAAGAGGAAGAGCTGGAAGGGGGCGACGTGCGCACCGTGATGCACTTCCACCCCGCCCTCGCCGCCTACAAGGCAGCCGTGCTGCCCCTGCAGAAGAACCTCTCCGAAAAGGCGAAAGAGGTGTATAAGCAGCTTTCCAAGCGCTTTATGTGCACCTACGACGAGGCCGGCTCCATCGGCAAGCGCTACCGCCGCCAGGACGAGATCGGCACCCCCTTCTGCATCACCATCGACTTCGACACGCTGGAAAACGGCACCGTCACCGTGCGCGACCGCGACACCATGGCGCAGATCCGCCTGGACATCGACGCCGTCGCTCCCTATATCGAAAAGACGATGGAACACTAGGAACTCTGTTCACGCAATTCTCGCCGCGACGGCGGCTGCGAATTGCCGTGATTTTAGGAAAACCCCAACCAAAACGCGCTATCGGCAGATAGCGCGTTTTCTGTTCGGAGTTTTCCTCGGCGGTGCGCATTTGGGGGCACACCATTATAAAACGCGCACCGCCTTCACCTTTCCTGCATGAGCGCTTCCGCGCAAATTGAGGGCGCTGGCGCAAAAGCGTGGTTTTGCTTGCGCGAGAATTGTTTTTAAATTCACGAAAATTCTTTTGAGCTGACAAAAGAATTTTCCGTGAGGAAGGGGGAAACCTGCCGTGCGCGCGGCTTCGCCGTGCTGGCGGCGGTTTCTCCCCTCTGCGGCTCGTCGCGTCAAGGCGCCATGGCAGACGGCGCGCCATGTTCGCCGTCTTGCCCGCTGCGCCTGCCGCTCCTCTTTCCCAAAAATCTCGCTTCGCTGCGATTTTTCGGGAGCCCTGTTTGTATTCGGGGCACGCCTTTTTTTATGCGCGCCGCATTCACCTCCATCCGTATGCTCATAAGGGAAACGAGGCAAAAATGCGATTTTGCCTCGTTTTAAGTATTGTTTGGAATAAAAACGCCGCGCAAATTCACTCTTTCCGCGAAAGCCGCAGGTTTGCGGCAAATTGAGGGCGCTTACCGAAAGACGCAGCTTTCGGACGCGCAGAGATTGTTTGTGAAAGGAAAAGAGGCAAAAATGCGATTTTGCCTCGTTTTAAGTATTGTTTGGAATAAAAACGCCGCGCAAATTCACTCTTTCCGCGAAAGCCGCAGGTTTGCGGCAAATTGAGTGCGCTTACCGAAAGACGCGGCTTTCGGACGCGCAGAAATTGTTTGCAATAGAGAACAACGGCAAAAGTGTGATTTTGCCGTTTTTCGTAAATTGCGGTCATCGCTCATTCCAGGCCACGGGGCGGCCGTACAGCGCCGCGCCGTACTCCTTCATGCAGCGAAATACTTCGTCCGACAGCGCCTGCGTGCGCGCGCGTTCCGAGCCCTCTGCCGCAGGATACACGGCGGGCAGGATGTGCAGCACGACCTTCTTTTTCAGATGCAAAAACTTGCGCAGGCGGGTCTGGCGGAATTCGATAAACAGCGGCAGCACGGGCACGCCGAACTTGACGGCGTAGCGGAAGGCGCCCGACTTGAAGGGGCGCAGCTTTTCGTACCGCGGCCACAGGGCGTGTTCCGGATAAAAGTTGACGATCTTATGCTTTTCCATCAGCACACCTACGGCGAGCTGTAAATTTTTGATGTCGCTGACGGTGGTGCCGACGGGCAGAAAACCGCCCGATTTGAAGATGCGCCCCAGCTCTCCCCGCTTCAACAGGTAATACGAGCCCGTGTGATAGACGCGGAAAGGCCCCAGCGCGTTTTTGACCAGCAGCGTATCCAGCGTGTGCGTGTGGTTGCACACCGAGATCGCCCCCTGCCCGCGCAGGGCGCGCAGGTTTTTGCGCCCCACCGTGTACGCCCCCTGCCCGAACCAGGTGAGCAGCGGCCCCACGACGCGCACCACCGACAGCACCACTGCCCGCCGCACCCTTTCGACGGGGGTGCGCGTGAGGTATTCGTAGCCGCCGTCGATCGCCTGCGCGTCGAAGGTGCGGTGCTGCTCGTTCATATCCACATCGTAGGCGCCCCGCGCTTCCAGCTCGCGCTGGCGGGCAGCCAGGTCGATCTTCGCCATGCCGCTCTCCCTTCCTGCTTTTGTTTCTCTTTGAAATGTACTAAACTCCTGTTACAATTATAGCACGGGTATGACAAAAAGGCAACCGTTTGCGCACGAGCTCGGTGCGCGCCTCTCTTCCCTTCAGCGCGCCGCATTCACCTCCATCCGGATGCCTATAAGGGAAAAAAGGAAAAAGTGTGATTTTTCCTTTTTTGAGTATTTGTTTTCAGAGATCCTTCGTCGCGTTGCTCCTCAGGATGACAGGAGAGAAGGATGACGACACATTTTACAGCGTATCCATCTCGTCCAGCGTCAGCAAAAAGGCGGGGATAAAGTTTTCCATAAAATATTGCAGGCAAGGGAGATCGCGCGCGCGCAGGTCTTCTTCGATGCTCTCCTTCGCCTTTTTGAATTCGGCGTTGCCCCCCTTCAGCTCTTCCAAACACTTGACGTAGGCGGAGAGCTTGTCTGCAGCCTTCACCAGCTTATACTCGTAGGAATTTGCATCCGCCAAGAGGACGGGAGCAAAATCTTGCGAAAGCTTTTGCGGGAGCATGGAAAGCAGCTTGCTGTTGGCCAAATCTTCTACCCGCCGGTACGCCCCGCGCATTTCGCCGTTGAAATACTTGATGGGCGTGGGCAGGTCGCCCGTCATCACCTCGCTGCTCTCGTGGTAGAGGGCGCAGAGCACCGTCTTCGTGACGTCGGGCGCGTTGCCGAAGATGCGCGTATCGATGACGGCGAGGGCGTGGGCGAACATCGCCACCTGCTGCGAATGTTCCATGATGTTTTCGTCGCGCGAGGAGCGCATCAGCGCCCAGCGGCGGATGTACTTCATCCTGTCTAAAAAGGCAAAAAAGTTGTAAGCCAAAGTCTTTCTCCCTGCCGCACGCGGGCTTTTGCCGCGGCGGCGATGATTTTTTGGATATTGTAACACATTTTCTGATTTATATCAATTGACTTTCCCGCCCGTTTATATTATAATTTGAAAATGACGGCGGGAAAGGCAACCGGCTCCGCCGCAACAATCGCATATCCGCCGGGGGTGCTGTAAAAGGCTGAGATCATACCCTTTGAACCGGACAGGATAATACCTGAACGGGAGGTTTCAAAGATACGTTTCGGCTTGCCCCAAGGGGGCGAGCCGTCTTTTTTATGACGTCGTTCGGCGGAAAGGAGGTATTTTTATGTTTCTCGGAAACTTGCTGGACGAAGAGGGCGCGATCTGGTTCCCCCTCGAGTTCGGCACCCCGTTCGACGCGATCCGCGCGGTACTGTTTTGGGTATCCGTCCTCTACATCGCCGTCGGGCTCATCCTGCTTATCGCCATCCGCGGCGAAGGGCGCAAAAAATTCCTGCGCGTGGGCGGCATCGTCACCGTCATCTATACGGCGGCGCTGTGCCTGGTATTCCTCATCCTCGCCTTTATTGAAGACGGCATCAAGCCCATCCTCTTCTATCCCATCCTGGTGCTCATCGCCGTGGTGGCGGCAGGCGGGGTGGTCTTGTTCTTCAACCGCAGTAAAGCGGCGCTCATCGCCATCGGCTGCGCGGCGGGCGCGGCGCTCATCGCCACCTTTGTGTGCATGGGCGTCAACTATGCAAACGGCAGCGCCCTGGAAGACAACTGGCTGACCGAAGACCAGGTGAACACGGTAGCTCTCTATGTGAGCGCGGTGGTATTGGCGCTGGTCATCATCGGCGCAGCATTCCTTTTCGGAAGAAAAGACAAAACAGGATGGAATTCGCGTTCTTTAGCGTTTGCCGCCGTGTGCATCGCCATGAGCTTCGCCCTCTCGTACCTGAAGGTAGTGGAAATGCCGCAGGGCGGTTCCATCACCATCGCCAGCATGCTGCCGCTGATGATCTTCTCGTACATGTTCGGCACCAGAAAGGGCGTGTTCGCGGGCTTTATCTACGGCATTTTGCAGGCCTTCCAGGATACTTACATCCTGCACCCGGCGCAGTTCTTGCTTGATTATCCGCTTGCGTTTGCCGCCATCGGCCTCGCGGGCATGTTTGCCCATACCGATTCGCTGCGTTATCCGCAGTTAAAGTTTACTTTAGGCGCCATTGTAGCTGTTGTGGGAAGATTCCTTTCCGCCTATCTCTCCGGTGTATTCGCCTTTGGCGCATTTGCCGCAGAAGGAAGGCCCGCATGGCTGCACTCTTTGATCTATCAGGCGACCTATTTACCGATCGAACTCGTCATCGTCGTCGCAGCCGGGTGCATCGTACTCTCTTCCAAAGCATTCCTGAAGGAGATGGAGCGCATCGCTTCCCCCGCCAAGCCCGTTAAGGCTGCCCCCGTGCAGGAAGCGGCCGCCTCTTCGCAAGAGGCGCAGGCCGAAGCCGCCATTCCCGAAACGCCCGCTGAAGCCAAACAGGCGCAGAAATAAGGCGTTTTGACAGCGGCGCGGAACAAAAGCGCAACAACTGCAAACCGCAGGCAGAAGCGCCCGCCCTGTACAGGGCGGGCGCTTATTCGCCGCACGCGGGGGCGCGCTCCGAAGGGAGCGTGCCCCCGCGCTGCAAAACCGCCCCGCCCTTTGCGGGGCAAACGCAGGGGCGCCCCGCAATTTTGCGGGGCGCCCTTAATTATAAACATATTTTATTCCCGCTCTTCCGACTCTAAATTCAGCCAGCGGCATTCCGCCTCGGAAAGTTCCAAACGCAGTGCCGCCAGGTTTGCCCGCATATGCGCGGGGCTGGCCGTGGAGAGCACGGCGAAGGCGTTGAGCCCGCTTTGGAAGGTCCACGCCAGGGCGATCTGCGCCACGGCGGCGCCTTTTTCGGCGGCGAGCTGTTCGCAGCGGCTGAGCCGCTCCATGTTGCGCCCGCAAAAATAGCCGCGGCGGGCAAAGCCGTCCAGCGAGGCGGCGGTGACGGGGTCCTGCGTTTTGACCCTGCCCGAGAGCATCCCCCTGCCGAGGGAGGAATAGGCGATGAGCGGCGTCTGCGTCTCCTTATACCAATCGCGCGCGGCCTGTTCCCCTTCGCCCGTGACGCTGACGCACGCGCCCGGCCACGGGTTTTCGACCTGTTCCGCCAGCCCGAAGTGCACGCTGGAGGCGGCAAAGGGGGGCAGGCCCAGCTCCTTAGCACAGGCGTTGGCGGCGGCGATGCGCTCGTGCCGCCAGTTGGAAGCCCCGAAGGCGCGCACCTTCCCCTCTTTATACAAGGCGCCCAGCGCCTCTACCATGGAAGAGACGGGCAGGCGCTCGTCGTCGCGGTGTAAAAGGAGAAGGTCGATATAGTCGGTGCGCAGGGCGCGCAGCGAGCGCTCGGCGTCTTTGCGGATGCTTTTGGCGTCCACGCGGCTGCGGCCGAACACGGAAGGGTGCGCGCACTTTGTTTCGATAAAGATCTTGTCGCGGTTGCCGCGGGCGGCGACCCAGGCGCCCAGGCATTCTTCCGCGCCCTTATAGACGCGGGCGGCGTCGAAGGCGGTGATGCCGAGGCCGAACATCTCGTCGAGCAGTTTATTCTGCTCGCCCGCCGTGTACGGCGGCGAGGCGAGCCCTAAAAAGATGCGCGATACGCGCTTGTCGCTGCCGGGCAGCGCGGCGATCGGTTCCTGCATGGCAATTTCCTCTTTGGTGATATCGCTTTGATTATACCACGAAAGCCCCGCCCTTTGCAAGCGGCGGCGCATACATTTTGCCCCCTGCGGCACATACTGAAAAGAAAGCGGCCGCCCCGCCGGAAACGGGCGCGCCGCGTGCAAACGGCCCCGCCCCTGCGAAAGAATACCCCGCCGAGATCGGTGGTATTTTCCGCCGCAAACGGCGGCATTTGCCGCTTGCGCAGAGCGCCCGCCCGGCGCTATACTATATTCAAAATATAAATCATAAAGGAAGGAATACCGAAATGATCGACCCCAGAAAAGTTGCCGTCGTCGGCTGCGGCTTTGTCGGCTCTGCCTGCGCCTTTACGCTGATGCAGCACGGGCTGTTTTCTGAAATGGTGCTCATCGACGCCGACCGCCGCAAGGCGGAGGGCGAGGCGATGGACATCGCCCACGGGCTGCTGTTTGCCAAGCCCATGAACATCTACGCAGGGAACTACGACGACGCCGCCGACGCGGCGCTTGTCATCGTCACCGCGGGCGCCAACCAAAAGCCGGGCGAAACGCGGCTCGACCTGGTCAAAAAGAACAGCGCCATCATGCGTTCGGTGGCGGGGCAGCTGCGCGAGCGGCAGTACGAAGGGATGCTGCTCGTCGTTGCCAACCCCGTAGACATTTTGACCCGCGTGGCGCAGAGCTGCGCAGGGCTGCCCGAAGCGCGCGTGTTCGGCTCGGGCACGGTGCTCGATTCGGCGCGCCTGCGCTACCTTTTGGGCGAGCATTTGCAGGTGGACAGCCGCGGCGTGCACGCCTTTATCGTCGGCGAACACGGCGACAGCGAGATCGCCGTGTGGAGCAGCGCCCACGTTTCCGGCGTTCCCTTACACGAATTCTGCGAGATGCGCGGCTACTTCGACCACGAAAACGCCATGCGCGAGATCGGCGAGAGCGTGAAAAACAGCGCCTACAAGATCATCGAAAGAAAAGGCGCCACCTACTACGGCATCGCCATGGCGGTGCAGCGCATCTGCGAGGCGGTGATGCGCGACGAAAAGTCCGTCCTGCCCGTCTCCACGGCGCTGCACGGCGAATTCGGCATCGACGGCGTCACCCTCAGCGTGCCCGCCATCTTGGGCGCGCGCGGGGTGGAAAAGGTGGTGCCCGTGTCGCTGGACGAAAACGAGCTCACCCGCCTGCGCTATTCGGCGGATATGCTGCGCGGCATCTATGAAGGGCTGTGAGCGCAGCGAACTTCTTTGCCCGGGCAAACGCATCGGGCTTTTACTGCATAAAACAGCGGGCAGGGGCGGCATTGCCGCCCCTGCCCGTACTGTATACTGTACGCTGTTTTGCCAAGACCGGTCAGAACTTGTCCGCCTCGCCGTAGCCGTATTCCTTCAACAAATTCGCCTTGTCGCGCCAGTCGTCTTTGACTTTGACGTACGCCGTCAAAAACACCTTGCAGCCCAAAAACTTTTCCATCTCGCGGCGGGCGCCGGAGAGCGTCTCTTTGAGGGCGCTGCCCTGTTTGCCGATGAGGATGGCCTTGTGGTTCGATTTTTCGCAGATGATGTCGAGGTCGATATCGTAGATCTCGGCGTCTTCCCGCTTTTTGAAGGTGTTGACCAGCACCGCCACGCCGTGCGGGATCTCTTTATCGTAGCGCAGGAGGATGCCCTCGCGCATGATCTCGCCCACCATGAACTTTTCGCTCTTGTCGGAGAGCACGTCTTCGGGGAAGAGCGGCTCGCCCTCGGGCAGAAGTTCGGCGATGGCGTCTTTTAATTTAGAAATATTTTTTCCCCTGCGTGCGGAGACGGGCACCACCGTGCAGGAGATGCCCGCTTCAAACAATTTCTGCGCGTCGGCGGGGATGTTTTCGGCGGGCATGATGTCCGTCTTGGTATAGGCGATGAGCATGGGCTCGCCCAAAGCGAGATAGTGGCGCATGAGGGAGATGTCCGCATCCGTCACCCCCTTGTGCCCGTCGTGCACATATAGGATGAGGTCTACGTCTTTGGCGGAGCTTTCCGCCGTCTTCATCATGCGCTCGGACAGCACCGTTTTGGAGCGGTAGATGCCGGGCGTATCGAGGAAGGCGATCTGCAGGCCGGGCTCGTTCAGTACCCCTAAAATGCGGTCCCGCGTGGTCTGGGGTTTGGGGGAGACGATGGCGACCTTTTCGCCCACCATGCAGTTGACCAGCGTGCTCTTGCCCGCGTTTGCCTTGCCGATGACGGCTACCGTTCCCGCCTTCATGCCTCGTCCCTCGCTATGTTCATTTCCGCGAGCACCGCCTCTTCGCGGGCGCGCATCTCCGCCTTGTCCTCTTCCGTTTCATGGTCGTACCCCAGCAGGTGACACAGCCCGTGCACGGCGAGGTAGTACACTTCCCGCCGCAGCGAATGGCCGTATTCCTGCGCCTGTTCGGCGGCGCGCTGACGGCAGATGACCACGCTGCCCAAAAACAGCGCTCCCTCTTCGTCGATATCGAAGGGAAAATCTCCTTTCCGCAGGGGAACGCCTCGGATGCCCTCTAAATTGGGGAAGCTGAGCACGTCGGTGACGGCGTCGATGCCGCGCTCGGCGGCGTTGAGGGCGCGGATGCCCGCCTCGTCGGTGAACACGAGCTCGGCGGAGAGGAGCACGTCGCTGTCGATGCCCGCAAGGGCGTGCGCCTCGAGCAGGGCGGCGTCGAAGCCCTCTTCTTCACAATGCAGGATAAGTTCTGCCATTTTAGTCGTTCTCCTTGGTTTCGCCTTCTTTTTTGCGCTGCAATTTCAGCTGCGGGTATTGGATGCGGCCGTGGTACACGCCCGAGAGGCAGTTGACGATGGCCACGCGGATAACGGAGAGGTCGCGCATGGTGATGTCGCACTCGTCGAACTGCCCAAGGTCCATGCGCTCTTCGATGATCTCGCGCACCGCCTTTTCCACCTTTTGGTGCGAACGGTCTGAAAGGGAGCGGGAGATGGCCTCGCTGGCGTCGGCGATCATGATGATGGCGGCGATCTTGCTCTGCGGCTTGGGGCCGGAATAGGAATATTCTTCGATCTTCACGTCGCCGTCGGAGATCTTCATCGCCTTGGCGTAAAAGTAGCGCACGGGCAGGGTGCCGTGGTGCTGCAGCGCCACGTCCGCCAATATCTGCGGCAGGTGCTTGGAGCGGATGAGCTCGTAGCCGTCGCGCGCGTGCGAGCGGATGATGTCTACCGAAAGTTCAGGCGTCAGCTCGTTGTGCGGGTTGTAGCCCGTCTGGTTTTCGGTGAAGTATTCGGGCTGGCGCAGCTTGCCCACGTCGTGATAGTAGGCGGCGGCGCGGGCGAGGGCGGTGTCTTCGTCTAAAGCGATGGCGCATGCCTCCGCCAGGTGCGCCACCACGATGGAGTGGTTGAAGGTGCCGAAGGCGTTCTGCTTGAGCTCGCGCATCAGGGGCGCGTCGTGGTCGGTAAGCTCGCGCAGGCGATAGTCGGTGATGCAGTTGAACAGGGCCTCGAACACGGGCAGAAGGGCCATGAACAGCACGGCGGACACCACGCCCCCTTCCAGCCCGTACAGCAGCGGCCACACGATCTGCGCGCCGCGGTCGTATTCGAGGCAGGCGATCATCACCAGAATGGGCAGGCAGATGGCAAAGCCCGTGCACACCGAGCGCAGGCGGGTCTTGACCTTGCTGCCCACAAAGATGCCCACCATCCCCGCCGAAAAGGTCAGCAGCGGGGTGACGAGCATGGCGTTGCTGTACTCGTTGATGGCGGAAAAGTTGGAAAAGTTGTCGATAGAGAACATCCCCAGGGCGAAGATGACGTTCAAAAAGATGGCGTCGCGCCTGCCGCAAAGGAGGAGCGCCAGCAGCGCCAACAGGGCGATGGGGCGGGAATAGATATTGAAAAAGTAGCCGAAGAAGTAGCACACCAGCAGGCTGACGTCCAGCACCATGAAGATGAGCCAGATGCTGCGCGCCGAGGCGAGCACCCGCCTGTCTTCAAAGATATAATAAAAATAGATGGTGCAGCACAGCATCAAGAGGCTGGACGCCAGGTAGATGGCGGAGGCGTAATTTTCGGTAATGTAGGGCAAAAATTCCTGCCCGGGGATGCGCAGCGAATTCAGCCAGATGAACAGGCTGACGATGAGCATGAGCAGGATATAGTTTGCCAGAAAGAGGAACACGCTCTTTACGCATTCCTTTTTGCCGAATTTCGTGTTTTCGGGCGTTTCAGAAAACCGCATCATTTTTTCTTGCGTTCCTCCCGGATGTATTCGCGCCGCGCGGCGTCTCGCTCGTAGGCGTGGACGATGGCCATGACCAGCGGATGGCGCACGACGTCTTTGGCGGTGAGGGTGACCGTTTCCACCCCCTCGATGTTCTTCAGTACGGAAACGGCGTGTTTGAGGCCGCTGCGCTTGCCTTCGGGCAGATCGATCTGCGTCACGTCGCCCGTCACTACCACCTTGCTCCCCTCGCCCATGCGGGTGAGGAACATCTTCATCTGCTCGCAGGTGGTGTTCTGCGCCTCGTCTAAGATGATGAAGGCGTTGGAAAGCGTCCTGCCGCGCATATACGCCAGCGGCGCCACCTCGATGACCCCCTTTTCCATCAGCTTTGCGTACGTTTCCAGCCCGAACATCTCCTGCAGGGCGTCGTACAGGGGGCGCAGGTACGGATCCACCTTGGTCTGCAGGTCGCCGGGCAGAAAGCCGAGCTTTTCGCCCGCCTCCACCGCGGGGCGGGTGAGGATGATCTTTTCCACCTGCTTGCCCTTGAGCGCGCCCGCAGCCAGGCACACGGCGAGGTATGTTTTGCCCGTGCCCGCGGGGCCGATGCCGAACACCACCGTGTTCTTTTTGATGGCGTCTACATACTTTTTCTGCCCCACCGTCTTGCACTTGATCTGCTTGCCGCGGGAAGTGATGGCGACCACGTCGCTCATCACCTGTTCGATGCCCTCTAAATTCCCCTCGCGCGCCAGCTCGATGCAGTAGACGATGCGCGTCTTATCCACGGGTTCGCCGGCGCGGATGAGCTTTAAGATGCCCTCCAGCACCCGCGCGGCGAGGGCGACGTTGCCCTCCTCGCCCGAGATCTTCAGCCGCACCCCCTCGACGGACGCCGAAACGCACAGCTCGCGGGTGACGATATTCAGATTTTCGTCGTAAATGCCGACCAGCCGCTGCATGTCGTCTAAGCTGCCGGCGTCGATGACAATTTTTGTCTGCATAGTTTTCCTTTTGTCTCTTTCTATCTGTCGCAAATGCTGTCACACATGGTTTGGGAAGGAGCCTCGCGCCAACGCGTCTTTTAGGTCAGCACGGCGCATTTTACCGCGGACGGGCGGAACGCCTTTATTCCGCCGCGCCGACGCGCCCTTCCAAAAAGCGGAAGCGTTCAAAGGCCTGCCGACAGCCGCACCCGCACGGTAAGGCGCACCGCATATACGGCGCCTTCCCCTTCCGCGCGCACGGAGATCTCCTGCGCAACGGGTTCGCCGCCCGCCGCCAACAGCGCCTGCGCCAGCGCGCTCTCCCGCGCGGCTTCGCTCTCCGCGGCAAAGGCGTATTCGCCTTGAAAGGAGCACAGCAGCGAGCACCTGGCGATGGCGAAGGTCTCGTGCCTCTCTTCCCCCTGCACAAAATAGCCGCCGACCAGCGTCTGCCCCGCAGACACGGCCTCGCCGACGCAAACTTCCGCCGTGCCGCGCAGCACGGTGAGCTCTTCCACCACCCCTGCGCGCGGGGCGACGAGCGACTGCTTCCGCACGGGCGCGGGGGGCTCGGCGGACTCTTCCACGGTGACGGTCAGAACGCAGCCGCTCTTTTCCACAGAGGCGAACACCACCCCGGGAAGGGCGAGCAGCGCCGTGCGGGCGGCTTCCCCCTCTTCTTCGCGGTAGAAGGTGAAGGGGGCAATGCCCGCCTCTTGCAGCACCTCGCGCACGCGGGCGGCGTTCCATGCGGCGCTCCCCTCTACCTCGATCCGCAATACGGCGGCGCCGCCCGCCCACAGCGCGGCGGCAAGCAGCAGCGCCCCGATCCATAGCCCGGGGCGGGCGAGCAGGGCGTCGGCAAGCCGCTTGCAGCCGACGCTCCCCTTATTAGTTACAGTATAACACGAACCGCGCAAAATTGCAAAAACTTTTTGCATTTCTTTTGCACGGACGTATAATTTCAGCCGGCAGACGCTCACTTTGCGCACGCAGTAGGTGCGGATGCCCGCGCGCGCCAGCCGTTCGAGGGCGGAAAGGGGCATGACGCCGCCGATCTCCACCTCGCAGCAGAAGGGCGGCCTCATCCTTCCGCCTCCACGCCGCGCACGTCGCGCAACCCTTCTGCCGGCATCGGGTCTCCCACGCCGCGCACGTCCCCTGCCGGCAACGATCTTTCTCCGCCGCGCACGTCCTCTTCCCGCGAAGCAGGAGCGGAAGACGGCGCGGGCGATCCTTCCGCCTCCACGCCGCGCACGTCGCCCGCCAGCAGTAGGTCGCCCCCGCCGTAGCGCGCCACCGTCATGCCCCGCCCCGTCACCCGCAGGCGCACGCCCGCGAAGGCGAGCACCGCCTCTTCCGCCGAAAGGGAGGCGATGCCGCGCACGTTTTCAAAATAGGCGCATTTCCCCACCAGCAGCACCGCCTTGGCGCCGCCGAAACACACATCCGCATCCGCACCCAGGCGCGTTACAATTTCGTCAAACAGCCGCATACACACCCCCGCCCGCAGGCGATCCCTCCGCCCGCCCGCGCCCCGCCCCATTCGCTTGCCAAACGCGGCGGTTCGCGCTATAATAGTATTATATTTTTCTGAAAATTCTATTTTCCGCAGAAACCGTTCCGCCCTTCTCTTTTGTGCGGCGGATACCGTTTCGTCTGTACCGTTTTTTCGGAAAAGCGCCCCGCAAACACTGTATGCGGCAAGGAGAGCCCTCATGCATAAAAGCCGATCTATCCTGCAAAAGATCCCGCCTCTGCGGCTGGCGGTGTACCTGATCTCCGCCGCCCTGTTTATCGCCATGGCGGTCATCGCCGTGCGCCAGGGCATGGCGGGCTGGCCGGAAGAGGGCCCCGCCGTGGTGCTGGGCAACGCCGTCCTGTGGCTGGTGCCCTTCGTGCTCGGGCCGCTGCTGCGCCGCTATATCGGCGACAGCTTGTGGCTGCTGTTCGCCGTGTTCGCCTTTTTCGCTTCCTTTTTGGGGACGATCATGCGCTTTTACGAGAACATCTGGTGGTACGACTTGGCGATGCACACCGTCTTCGGCTATATCGGCTGCCTGATCGGGCTGTTTTTCGCCTGCAAGCTGGCGGATATCTATGCGCTGCGGCCGCTGCTTATCGCACTTTTCTGCTTCTGCGTGTCGCTGATGTTCGCCGCCCTATGGGAAGTGTTTGAATTTGCGGGCGATCTGCTGCTCGGCAACAACGCCCAGGGCGACCCCGTGCAGACGGTGACGGGCGAACTGTTCATCCCCGTCAACGACACCATGGAAGACATCATCTGCAATTTAGCGGGCGCCGTCCTCTTTCTGCTGCATTACGGCCTGCACCGCCTCAGCCGCCGCTCGCTCGGCTTTTGTATGTTTATGAAAGATTTTTCCATCGGGAAAAAGCCATCGCCCGCAGAGAATATTGAAAGCGCCGCAGAACTCACAAACGCCGCGGAATTCACAAGCGCCGCAGAACTCACAAGCACCGCGCCGCAAGAATCGCAATACACGGAGGAAAAATAAACCATGCCTATCCTGCAATACCGCTGCCCTCAGTGCGGCAAAGAATTTGAAGAACTGGTACAGAAGTTTGACGACCCCGCCTACTGCCCCGCCTGCAAGGCAAAAGCGGAACGCGCCTGGAGCGGAAAGATGTTTTCCGCCACCGGCACCAAGCCCGCCCATTGCAGCGGCAACTGCAAGACGTGCGGGGGATGCAAGTGAAGAGATTCACGCACTTCTCGCCGCGACGGCGGCTGCGAATTGCCGTGATTTGAGGAAAACCCCAACCAAAGCGCGCTATCGGCAGATAGCGCGCTTTCTGTTCGGAGTTTTCCTCGGCGGCGCGCCTTTCGGGGCACGCCTTTTTTAACGCGCGCCGCCTTCACCTTTCCTGCAAAAGCCGCAGGTATGCGGCAAATTGAGTGCGCTTACCGAAAGGCGCGGCTTTCGGACGCGCAAAAATTTATTTTGTTCTCACGATTTGTTTTGAGCTGACAAAACAAATCGTCGAGATTAAGGGGGAAACCTGTTGTTCACCGCCTTTGGCGGCTCTGCAACGGTTTCTCCCCTCTTTTTTTGCCGTTTAGGGGCTCACGTTTTATAAACGGCAAAAAAATTCACCTCCATCCGTATGCTTATAAGGGAAAAAAGGAAAAAGTGTGATTTTTCCTTTTTTTGAGTATTTGTTTGGAATAAAACGCGGCGGCTTCACCTTTCCTGCGGAAGCCTTACGGCAAATTGGGTGCGCCGGCGCAAAAGCGCGGTTTTGCCTTTTTCGAGAATTGTTTTAATGTATCCGCAATTTTACATTCTACATTTTACATTTACCATTCATAATGAGATCCTTCGACTCGATCGCTTCGCTCCCTCGCTCAGGATGACAGAAAAAGAGCTTCGCTCGCTCAGGATGACAGGGGGGGGATATACCCGCGCCGCCCCTCAGCCCATCGCCCCGCATACTGCGGCGCTACCGTCTACGAACGAGCGGATGACGCCTTCCGCGCCGGGGCTTGCAAACGCCGCAGCCAGGTCTTGCGGGGAAGCGATCTTGCCCGCGTTTTCGGCATAATAGCGGCGGAGCCCTGCAAAAAAGCGGTCGTCGCCCAAAGCGCTCCGCAGCGTATCGAACAGCAGCATCCCCTTGCAATAGGCGATGGTCACATACGCATACCCGCCCGCGTAGTCGCTCAGCGGCCGCGCCATCGATGTATCTGCCCGCCCGAAGATCTGCTCGTGCACGCCGCAATACGCCCGCAGCGCCTCCCGCGCCCGCTCCAACAGCTGCGCCGCGCGTATGCCGTATTCTTCATTCTCCTCAAAAAACAACAGGGCGGAATACTCCGCCAGGCCTTCATCCTGCCAGGCATTGCCGATGGCGTCGCTCCCCACGGCGGCATACCACCACTGGTGCGCCGCCTCGTGCACGATGGTGTACAGGTAATCGCGCCCTTCGAGCGCGTCGGAGAGCATCACCAGCCCCGGGTACTCCATGCCGCCGTAGCAAAAGCCCGTCTGCACGGCGCAAAAACTGCCGTACGGGTACCTTCCGAATTTTTTTGTAAAGAATGAAAAACAATCGGCGAGCAGCTCCGTCTTCGCCTGCGGGGCGTCGTCCTGCGTATAATAATAGCGGAAAGAAACGCCGCCCGCCTCCGTCTGCGCCAGCGAAAAGCTGCCCAAAACGAGGGCAAAATCGCGCGCGTTCTCCAGGCGGTATCGATACACTTTTTGCCCCGCCGCCGCACGGCAGGAAAGCGCCGCCGCCGAGGCCGCCACGGTAAGTTCGGCGGGGGCGGTGAAGGTGACGTCGTAATCGGCGCAGGCGCTGTAAAAGGGATCGCCCGCCGCGTAATACGGGCATTCGACAAAGGCGCCGTCTTCATGTTCGCACAGCACGGGGTACCAGTTGCCGAGGTTGACGCCCGCATGCGAGATGCCCGTGCGGTGGTCGATATGGGCGAGCGCGAGCTCGTACTCGATCTCCACCGCTGCCCGCCCGCCCTTTGCAAGGCGCACCGCGAGCACGTTTTCGTCTTCCCCCGCCACCTCCCAGCTTTGGCAGGGCGAAACGGACAGCACCCGCATCCCGCCGTAGCTTTCGCCGCCGTAATACGCCGATTTCTGATAGACCGCGGCGACGGGCGGATACGCCGCCCCTTCGCGGTAGGCGTTGCCGTAGAGGTTGAAGCGCAGTTCGCCGCTGCTTTCCGCCTCTACCCGCATGCGCGCGCGCACCACGCCCTCTTCGTACACCGCCTCGATGGAATATTGCGCGCGCTCCTCTTCCGCTTTGCCGCAGCCGGCAAAGGGCGCGCACAGGCATAGCAGCAGCACTGTTGCCGCCACAAGCGCCGTCAGCCGCCGCACGCCCGCCTGCCACAGGAACGCCCGCCGCACGCCCGCCTGCCCCCTTTCTCCTTTACAAAGCCGCATTTTGTTTGCCCCCCACAGCCCGACGCTCATCTTTGTATTTTTGACCGTCACAAAGCCGATTTTTTATTTTCCACTGACCGCCGTTGCGCCGATTTTTTTACTTTTTTCCGACCGCCGTTGCGGTCTTTTGTTTGAAAGGCGCCGCCTTTGCGCAAAAGCCGCCCGCACGCTATCCTATGCCCCCGCACGGCGGGTTATGCCTCTCTGTATACCTCGGCTTCCTGCATTGGCGCTATGAAAGGCAGTTTGCCCTACCGTTTGCCTCGGCTTCCCCCTGTGGGGGAAGCTGGCGGCGAAGCCGACTGATGAGGGGCGTTTGCCTTCGCGTTTCCCCACTCCCCTCTTCCGTCACTTCGTGACACCTTCCCCCGAGGGGGAAGGCAAGAATAGAGCCGTGTTCGAAACAGCTTTTGCGTCCTATACAAGATCCCTCGACTACCGCTCGGGATGACAAGGAGAATATTAGTTTTCAGAGATCCTTCGACGCGCGCGGGCTGTGCCCGCGCTTGCTCAGGATGACAAAAGGGGCGTGCCGCGCGCGTCGCCCCTATCCCTTTCACCCTGAGCGGAGCGGCGGAGGCATAGCCAAAGCCGCGCAGTCGAATGGGTCTCTTAAAATAATACCATCCTTGTCATTTCGACCGAGGGAAGGAGCAGCCGCGACTGACCGAGTGGAGAAATCTTGCGCGTTTGCGTATCTATGAAGAACATTCTCCCCTTTCTCATGCCTTCACCCTTTTTAAGGGGGAAGGGGGACCGCATATATAGGGCTCCCAAAAAGTATCGAAGAACTTTTTGGGAAGAGGAGCGGCAGGCGCTGCGGGCAATACGGCAAACGTAGTGCGCCGTCTGCCAT
>DXEW01000014.1 GCA_019114755.1 Candidatus Borkfalkia faecavium | reverse complement strand
AGAGAGTACATTCACTACTGGAACAACGAGAGAATATCTCTCAAATTAAAAGGAATGAGCCCGGTTGGGTACCGAACTCATTCCCAAACAATCTAATATCTTTTTGTCCAAACTTTGGGGTTCACTTCACGGCGGCTCCTCTTTTTTGCGGGCAGGGCCTGCGCCGCAAAGGCGGAGGCGGGGCGGCGCAAAGGCAGGCGCAAGTAAAAACGCAAAGCCGCATATTTCTTTCGAGCAGAAGGAGCGGGTGCGGAAAAAAGGCGGAAAACGGGCGCAAAACGTGGCTGTTTTCCGCGAGAAATTTTGCCGCGCATATTGACAAATCTCCTCTCCTGTGGTATACTTTTTTTACCAAAACATTCGGGAGGAGTGGAAAATGTACGAAAAGATCACCGCTTACACCGGCCTTTTTTCTGACGCCGCCGCGTCGGATGCGGAACTGCAAAAGGGCATCGCCGCCTTCGGCGAAGATTTTGCGCAGCTGGGCCTGATGCGCGAGGACGCGATGGAAGTCATGGGCGAACTCGTTTTGGCGAGCAAAGATGCCTTGCGCCAGGCTGCCCCTACGATGTCGGCAGAGCGCGCCTGCGCCTGCATCGCCGTCTTCCTCATGATGGAGCCGAATCTTCCGGGGACCATGCTCGATTTGATCCGGCAAGACGTCCTTCCGCAGATCCTCAAACGCCTGCAAGAACTGGACGCATAAAAGCGCGCCCGCCGCGAGAGCTTCTCGCGGCGGGCGCTTTGTAAATTGCGGGGCGGCTTTTTCGGGCTGCGTGCGGCGGCATGGCGCTTTGCGGGGCGCTATGCCGATGAGGCGCCGGTATCGGTCCGGCAGGGCTGCGGCAGCATGTTTCTGTTCGGCGGGCAGCCGATCATTGCCCGACGGAGTGCTGCGAGCGCTCGTACAGTTTTTCCAACAAGTCGTCGGAGATGACGTCGCGGTATTTCCCTAAGCGGATGAAGACGGTGCGGAAAAAGGCGGCGTTGTCTTCGCCGGGGCGGTAGCAGGGCAGGCTGTCGCCGTAGATGCGGTCGATGAACAGGTCGCAGAATTCGCGGCGCTCGCCATCGCTCAATTCATCCAAAAATTCGTCGCGGATATCGCCCGCGGCGCGGCGCTCTTCCTCTAACAGTTCGGATACGGCGGCGCGTATGCCTGCCTCGTACCCCTCTTGCGGGGCGCGCCTTGCAGGCGCCTGCTTTGCCGCGGCGGGCGGCGGGGCGGCGCCCTCCGCGCCGCTTTGGGCGGGCGCGTTCCTTTTGCGCAGCACGCCCAGGGTGACGGCGGCAAACAGCAGCTGCGCCAGGGCGAGCGCCGTATAGGCGAGGGTGCCGGAATATTGCGGCAGGGCGCTCCAGCCGGCGGCAAACCCTAAGACGACGAGCGCCGTGCCCGCTAAGGCAAAGTGCAGCGCTGCGCGGATGAGGGCGGCGGTCGCCGTGCGCGGCACGACCATGCCGATGAGGGCGAGGGCGAGATTTGCGAACGTCGCCCAGGCGAGGATGCGGAAGAGGAGCGCGGCGGCTTCCTGCAGGGGGCCGCCCGTAAGGGTCACCTTCCCGAACAAGTCAAAGAGGGTGTATCCTTCCAAAAAGGGGAGGTTTCCCAAAGCGAAAAAGGAGAGGGCGATGAGCGCCGCCGCCAGTTTCAGCCCGCCCCGCCCGCGGTAAGCGCAAAAGCTGCACACGGCAAGGGAGAGGAACGCCGCGATGAGGCCGAAGGTGACGGCGTTGACGGCGATCAGGGTGCGCGGGTCGTAGAATAGGGCGGGGATGTTCAGCCCCGCGCTCTGCATGAGGGCGACGGCGAAAAACAGGAACGCCGCCGTCATCACCAGCGATTTGAAGGCGTTATAGGCGAGCGCGCCGCCGCGCTTGCAGAAAAAGGCGGCGACGGTGCAGGCGAGCAGCACCGCATACGCGGCGATCATGACGTAGACGGCGGTATACGCCAGGGCGCTGCCTTCCAAGGTGCCCTTCATGGCGGCGAGCGCCAGCGCGGCGATGCCCGCCCCGTCCGCCTGCGGGTGGGGCACAGGCGGCACAAACAGCAGCACCGTAAATGCCGCAAAGATGCACAGCGAAAGTATCCACTGAAAAATTTTCCCCCGCTCCCGCTCGTGAGCGGCGGCCCGTTGCTTTCTCATGTTTTCCATTCTCCTTATACCCAAAAAAAGAGCCGCTATATTAGTATGATGTTATTGTACTATAAACGGGGCGCAGTGTCAAGTGTAAAACAAAACGGCCGCGCCCTGCGGCGGCGTTTTCCCGTGCCGGGCAAAGCCGGCGGGCTTCGGCCCCGGGCTCTTTCCGTCAGTATGTGTTGATTGGGCAAAATTTTGCGCCCCCGGGCGAGAATTTAGAAAAATGAATTGCTTCTTGCGCCCGTTTGCGGTATACTAAAGGGGAAAGGGCAGAGGGCGCCGCTTCAAAATGATACGCGCAGAATGTAAAATTTTGAACGGGTGGAAGGATGCTTTAGTTTCACCTTGTCATCCTAAAATCACGGAAAATCGCAGGCAGCATCCTGCCGAGGAACGTGTGAACTAAATACTCGCGCAAGCAAAACCACGTTTTTGCGCCCGCGCACCCAATTTGCCGCAAGGCTTTTGCAGGAAAGGTGAAGGCGGTGCGCGTTTTATAATGGCGTGCCCCGAAAAACAAACAGGGCTCCCGAAAATCGCAACGAAGTGAGATTTTTGGGAAGAGGAGCGGCAGGCGCGACGGGCAAGGCGGCAAACATAGTGCGCCGCCAGCCATGGCGCCTTGCCAGCGACGAGCCGCCGAGGAAAACTCCGATCGCTCCGCGCAGTAAGCGCGGACAATGGGGTTTTCCTCAAAATCACGAAATTTTGTTTCATCAGCTTGAAACAAAATTTGTGAACTAAATTATTCTGGGGGAACATGATAACATGAATGCAGAAATGCGCAGAGCGATCAGGACCATTTTCGAAAACACGGGGATCCGCATCTCGGTGTTCAGCGCCGACGGGCGGCCGCTGGCGGCGCGCGGGGGCATGACCGCCCCGTGCGGGCTGAGCGGCATCGTGCAGGACGAGGAGGCGGGCTGTACCTTCTTCCGCGTGCTGTGCAAGTCGGACCAGTACATCTGCGCCCTCGACGGCACGGGCGAGGTGCAGAAAAACTACGCCTATCTTTTGACCGACATGATCGAAAACGCCGCCACGCGCGCGGTCAATCTCCCCAAAAACGAATTTTTGAAGCGCATTTTGCTGGGAGAGTGCGGCCCTGCCGACGTGCAGAAGTACCGCGTGAAGTATTCCGTGCCCGAACAGCCCTGCTTTGCCCTCTCGGTGTCGGCGGGCGGGAAGTCGTCAGACGTGATCGCCCTCCTCTCGCAGTATGCCGAAAACGAGTTCGACTGCGCCGTCGCCGTTTCGGGCAGAGAGAGCGCCTTCGTCAAGTTCGTCGAGCCCGATTCCGAATACCAGTCTTCGGCAGATTTCGCCACGTTTCTGGCGGGCTCGCTGTTGGAAGAGCTGGGTATCTCCGCGCACATCGGCGTGGGCTGCACCTTCCGCAATTTTGAAGACATCTCCGTCTCCTTCCGCCAGGCAAGTTCGGCTCTTCGCATGAGTTCGATGTTCAATGCCCGCGGCGTCGTACATACCTACCGCGAGTTTTTATTGGTGAAGATGCTGGAAGATATCCCCGAAGCGAAGCTGTCGGAATACCTCTCCACCCTGTTGGAAGGGGACGCCAAAGAGCTTTTGAAGGATGAAGAGATGCTCGGCACCGCCGAAGAATTTCTGCAGAACAGTTTGAACGTCAGCGAAACGTCGCGCAACCTGTTCATGCACCGCAACACGCTGATGTACCGGCTGGACAAGATCGAGCGGATGACGGGCTTGAACCTGCGCAAGTTTTCAGACGCCGTCACCTTCCGGCTTATTACGATTTTGGGGAAATTAGTGTAAAGGGGCGCACGCGTTCCGCGGCGCCGCCTGCGGAACGCCGTAGACGGAGGCAGGCCCGCTGTCCGCGCTTGCCGCACGGCGTAGCCGGAGGTTTTCAAAGCAAAATACACGGCAGCGGTATAATGCGCTGCCGGAACGGAGATGATACATATGGACGTTTACGAAAAGTCGCTGCGCCTGCATGCAGAAAAGCGCGGCAAGTTTGAAGTTCGTTCGCTGATCGAAGTCAAAGACAAAGAATCGCTGTCGCTGGCGTATACGCCGGGCGTGGCGCAGCCCTGCCGCGAGATCGCCAAAGACCCTTCCGCGGCATACCTGTACACCCGCAAGTGGAATACCGTCGCCGTCGTGTCGGACGGCAGCGCCGTGTTGGGCCTTGGCAATATCGGGGGGCTGGCGGGGCTGCCCGTCATGGAGGGGAAAAGCATCCTCTTCCGCGAATTTGCCGGCATCGACAGCATCCCCATCGTCCTTTCGGGGCAGGATGAAGACGATATCGTCCGCGCCGTGGAGATGATCGCTCCCTCTTTCGGGGGCATCAATCTGGAAGACATCTGTGCTCCCAAGTGCTTTGCCGTGGAGCGCCGCCTCAAAGAGAAGCTGGATATCCCCGTCTTTCACGACGACCAGCACGGCACCGCCATCGTGGTGGCGGCGGCTTTGATGAACGCGCTCAAACTGGCGCAGAAGCAGCTCGCTTCCGCCAAGATCGTCATCTGCGGCGCGGGAAGCGCCGGCATCGCCATCTGCCGCCTGCTGCTCGAATGCGGCGCAGGCAATATCACCATGGTGGACAGGGCGGGCATCGTCTGCGAAGGGGATGCCGCGCTGACGGATGCCCAGCAGGAGATCGCAAAACTTACAAACCGCGCCCGCCTGCGCGGAACGCTTGCCGACGCCGTGCGCGGGGCAGACGTGTTTATCGGCGTCTCCGCGCCCCGCCAGCTCAGCCGCGATATGGTGGCGGGCATGGCAGAACGCAGCATCGTCTTCGCCATGGCAAATCCGGAGCCTGAAATTTATCCGCAGGAAGCGCTGGAAGCGGGGGCGTACATCGTCGGCACCGGCCGTAGCGACTTCCCCAACCAGATCAACAACGTGCTCGCCTTCCCCGGGGTGTTCCGCGGGGCGCTGGACGTGCGCGCCAAGGATATTTCGGAAGGGATGAAGGTGGCAGCCGCCCGCGCTTTGGCGGCTTTGGTGGGGGAAGAGCTTTCGCGCGAGTGCATCATCCCCTCCGCCTTCGATAAACGGGTCGCGCCCGCCGTCGCCGCCGCCGTGGCGGAACAGGCAAAAAAAGAGGGATTGGCGAGAGCATAAAGACGCACCGAGGTCGCGGCAGGCTGCTGCCCTCTCCGCAGAAAAGGGCGGAAAGAGGGCGCGTCCCGCCGCGGGAGGCGCGTGCGGTTTATCCATAAACTATCGATCGGGGGGGGGAATATGACATACGAAGAGATGTACGCGCTGGCGTGCAAAAATCTTGCCCCGCAGGACTATTCCGAACACTGTTCGGCGGGGTATGTGAGCGCCGTCATCGAGGGCGCCAACGGAAAATATTATACGGGCGTGAACATCGACCTCGCCTGCGGGCTGGGCTACTGTGCCGAGCGCAACGCGGCGGGGAGTATGGTCACGGACGGCGAACGGGTGGCGCGGCGCATCGTCTGCGTAGACAGGCGGCAGGGTCTGATGACGCCCTGCGGCAGCTGCCGCGAATTTTTGATGCTGCTTTCGCCTCAAAACGCGGATACGGAGTTTTTGATAGGGCTTTCGCCCCTTCGCACCGCCCGCCTTAAAGAGCTCCTGCCCCATTGGTGGGAGACGTTCGGTCAGCCGCAAAAATAAAAAGGCGCGCCCGTTTCCTTAAAAACAGCCCCGCCCGTTTTTTTGCGGGCGGCCGCTTTCATCCTCTCATCCGCCCGTACAGAGGCGGAAAGACAGAAGGAGTTGTATGCAAGATCAATTCAAAAAACATAAAAAAGCAGTAAATATCGTGCTGTGGGCGGTCGGCGTCACGGCACTGGCGGCGGCGATCTTCTTCGCCGGTTTTTTTACCTATCGGCTGACTTTGCCGGGCGGCTTGCAGTCGCTGCTGTGGTTCAAATCGCAGATCGATGAAAAATATATCGAAGACATCTCCGACGAAGACTTCTGGCAGGCGGCGATCGACGGCGTGGAAGATATTTTAGACGATTATTCCCGTTACTACACGCGCGAAGACTTCGAGGCGATGACGGAAGAGAACGCGGGCGTGCGTGCGGACGTGGGGCTTTCTTACTTTTCCGCCACCAACAAGATCGTGCGGGTGGCGGTCGGCTCGCCGCTGTTTGCCACGGGCGCGGCGGAGAGCGGCATGTACCTGACGGGCGTGGGGGACGGGCGCGATTCCCTGCAAAATACATTTGACGCCGCCTCGTTAGACGAGGCGCTCGCCGCCTATGGCGACGGTGACAGCGTCTGCCTGCGCTTTTCCACTGTTTCCGCTTCCGACACCGAGCATTGCACCTATGCGACCGTCACGGTAGGGGAGTATATGGAGAGCTTTGTCGTCTACGCGGCGCAGGGCAGGGCGTATGCCGTGCTGCGGGAAGGCGAAGGGGATGCGGGCGAATGGACGGACATCGGCGCCTATACCGACCTCGACGAGCGGTTCACGGGCAGCACGGCGTATATCCGCATCGTCCGCTTCCGCGGCGATGCCGACGACGACTTCGCCCGCGCCATGCGCCAATACCGTGAAGACGGCGCGGATACGCTGCTTTTAGACCTTCGCAACAACGGCGGCGGCGACGTCTCCATCATGCAGAATATAGTTGCCTACCTGCTGCGGGATGCGGAAGAAGACCGCCCCGTGGTGATGACGGCGGAGTATAAAGACGGTTCGCGGCAGGTATACCGCGCGGCGGGGAATGATCATGACGAGTATCTGGCGGGCAGCGAGGTGTATGCCGTCGCCAATCACAACAGCGCCTCCGCGTCGGAAGCGCTGCTGGGTGCGATGATCAGCTACGGGACCATCGGCTACGGGGATATCTTTCTCACCGATACGACGGGTATGGGAATCGCCTCTACCTATGGCAAGGGCATCATGCAGGTCAGCTATTACGACCTCCTCACCGGCGACGGGGTGACGTTGACCACCGCCCGCTGCAACTGGCCGAACGGCACCTGCATCCACGGCACGGGCATCCGCTCGCAGGAGGGCACCCGCCTTTCCCCCGCGCAGACCTTTGCCGACCCCGGCGACGCGGAGCTGGACTATATCATCGGGCAGATCGGGTGAGCGGCGATGGAAACGGCAAATAAAAAACGCGCATCGTTCGGATGCGCGTTTTTACTTGGGCGGCAGAAGCGTCCGCGTTACTTGGTCAGCTCGTACAGGGCGTCGCAGTAGATATCCAACAGCGTCTGCACGTCGGCAAGCGAGATGTATTCGTCCGCCTGGTGGATGGTGGAGGGGGCGCCGGGGAATAGCGGCCCGAACGCCGCCCCGTTTTGCAGCGCCCGCGCGTAGGTGCCGCCGCCGATGGCGACGGGTTCGCCCTTTTCGCCCGTGTGCCGCTCGTACACCTTTTGTAAGGCGGTGATGAGGAAGTTCCCTTTATCGTTGTACAGCGGCGCCTGGCAGTGCAGCAGGGTATAGGGGGCGCCGAATTTGTCTAATACGGCGGTCACCCGATCCTGCGTAAAGGTGGCGGGGTAACGGATATCGGTGACGATGGTCAGCTCCTTTCCGTCGTAGCCGGCGACGTTGGGCGACATGGTCAGGCTGCCCGTCTCGTCTTTCATCTGTTTCAGCCCAAAAACGTCGTCGAAGAGCAGGGCGCAGATGCGCGCCGCCCGTTCGTCTTCGGCGGCAAAACAGCGCAGCAGCTTTTCCAAGGCGTTTTCGCCCTCTTCGGGGGTGGAAGCGTGGGCAGACCTGCCTTCCGCGACCAAATCGTCCCCTTCCCGCCGCACGCCGCAGCGGGCGGCAGCCTCTTCGTCAAAGTGAGGGCAGCGGGCGACGGCGCGGCTGCACACCATGTTGGGGCGTTCGCCCGCTTCTAAGGAAGTAAAAGGCGCGTCTGCAAAGGGGAAGCGCATGGAAAAGTGCAGGATGCCCTTTTCCGCATAGATGACGGGGAAGTCCGCGTCCGGCGAAAACCCCTCCGCCGGCATGCGCGCGCAGCGGTTGTAGTGCCCGATGCATTCCCAGCCGTTCTCTTCGTTGCAGCCGACGATGAGTTTGACCGTCCTGCGGGGGGCAAAGCCGGCGTCTTTGAGCGCTTTCATGCAGTATAGGCAGACGATCGCCGGGCCTTTGTCGTCCATCGTTCCCCGCCCGTACAGGCGCCCGCCTTCGATGGCGCCGCCAAAGGGCGGGTGCGTCCAGCCTTCGCCGGCGGGGACCACGTCTAAGTGGCAGAGCACGGCAAGGTCGGGGCCGCTGCCGAAGACGGCTTCGCCGATGTAGTTGTCGTAATTTTTTACGGCAAAGCCGAGGCGCTCTGCCAAGGCGAGGAAGTGCCCCAGCGCCTCCGCCGCGCCCTTGCCGAAGGGCATGCCGGGCAGGGGAGCCGCCTGGCTGCTGTCAAAGCGCACGCTCTCCTGAATGGCGCGCACGCAGTCGTCAAAATAGCGTTTTGTATCGAACATAGAAGACCTGATGAGAGAAAGGTAAATGGTATGAGAATGGTAAATGTAGAATGTAAAATGTAAAATTTAGGATGAAATAGAAATATTTTATTCTAAATAATACTCGCGCAAGCAAAACCGCGCTTTTGCGCCCGCGCACTCAATTTGCGCGGCAGCGCTCTTGCAGAAAGAGTGAATTTGCGCGGCGTTTTATAATAAGCGTGCTCCTAAATGCCGCGCAAAGAGAGAAAACCGGACGCAGAGCGTTGCGAAGCATACGCGAACGTCGGGTTGTCTCTCAAATCACGACAATTCGCAGCCGCCGTCGCGGCGAGAATTGTGTGAACTAAATTTCTCGAAAAAGGCAAAACCGCGCTTTTGCCTTTTTCACCTTACAGCGGGGAGCTGCCCGCAGGAAAGGTGAAGCCGCGGCATTTTTATTTCAAATAAATACTTAAAAAAGGAAAAACGACGCTTTTTCCTTTTTTCCCTTATGAGCATACGGATGGAGGTGAATGCGCCGCGCGTTTTATAAATGGCGAGCTCTGCAATGCGCGGCGCAGAGGGGAGAAACCGTTGCAGAGCCGCCGTAGGGCGGCGAACAACAGGTTTCCCCCTTCCTCACGGAAAATTCTTTTGTCAGCTCAAAAGAATTTTCGTGAATTCATTCGCGCCGAGATTTTCGTG
>DXEW01000013.1 GCA_019114755.1 Candidatus Borkfalkia faecavium | reverse complement strand
TTTTCAGGGCACACTTATTATAAAACGCGCGCAGCCTTCACCTTTCCTGCGGGAGCGCTGTCGCGCAAATTGGGTGCGCTGGCGCAAAAGTGTGATTTTGCTTGCGCGAGTATTTTAGCTCACACAATTCTCGCCTCGGCGGCACAAATGTAAAATGTAGAATGTAAAATGTAAAATTTTGGACACCTTAAAACAAATACGAAAAAACGGCAAAAGTGTGATTTTGCCGTTTTTGAGTATTATTTTCAGAGATCCTTCGATGCGCGCGGCGGAGCCGCGCTTACTCAGGATGACAGAAGGGGAGACCGCGCAGTCGAACGGGTCTCTATGAAGGATCGCCCGCTTTTCAATCTTTCAAACAGAGGATATAGTCTGCGTCTACGTCTAAAACGGCGCAGAGGTTGGCAAAAGTTTCCAGCGAAGGGAGCTTTTGCTTGTTTTTATAGCTGGAGATCATCTGTTGGCATATCTGCAATTTGGCGGCGATCTCTTTCTGCGGCAGCCCGCTCTGTTCGATCGCCTCTGCCAGCCGTTCGGCAATTTCACTTTGTACGATCATGTTACACCTCATAGCCGAATTATACGCCCAATAGGTGTAAAAATGCTTGACATACTGCCAATGGCTGTATATAATGAAGTTGCTGTTACAAAAAGTCGCGAATTATTCTTTGACGGAAAAGAGTGTGCGCATACTATAGAGAAGAGGAAAATATGGAAGAGGAACTCATCTGTATTTTGAACGACATCCGCAAAGAGAGGGGGATATCGATTGCGCAGCTGGCAGGGGATTGCGGCATCGACGTAATCACGCTCACGCATTTTTTCGCCCTTGCGCGCAAACGGGATACGGAACGCATCGGCAAAGCGGTCGCGCGGGGGCTCGGTTTGCCCGTACATTCGCACACCACCTGCGCGGGAGCCATCGCTGCATATTATAAAGAAATGCTGTATCTGACCCGCGAAGAAAAAGAGCTGCTGGAAAAGTGGCGGAAGCTCAACCAAAAGAAGAGAAGGTTGCTGACAGAACTTGCCGCAAGTATGGCGGAGGAGGGATAAAAAAGAGCGCATGCGTGGGCATGCGCTCTTTGTATTTTTAGTTCACACAATTCTCGCCGCGAATGAATTCACGGAAAATTCTTTTGAGCTGACAAAAGAATTTTCCGTGATTTAAAAGACAACCCGACGTTCGCTTATGCTTCGCAACGCTCTGCGTCCGGTTTTCTCTCTTTGCGCGGCATTTAGGGGCACACCCTTTATAGAACGCCGCGAGACGAGGGGTGAAACCGTTGCAGAGCCGCCGTAAGGCGGTGAACAACAGGTTTCCCCCTTCCTCTCGACGATTTGTTTTGACAGCTCAAAACAAATCGTGAGAACTTTACAAACAATTTCTGCGCGGCCGAAAGCCGCGCCTTTCGGTAAGCGCACTCAATTTGCCGCATACCTGCGGCTCGTGCAGGAAAGGTGAAGCCGCGGCATTTTGATAAAGGTGTGCCCTGGAAAATAAACAGGGCTCCCGAAAATCGCAACGAAGTGAGATTTTTGGGAAAGAGGAGCGGCAGGCGCAGCGGGCGAGGCGGCAAACATAGTGCGCCGCCAGCCATGGCGCCTTGCCTGCGACGAGGCGGCGAGGAAAACTCCGATTGCGCCGCCCGCAGGGCGGACAATGGGGTTTTCCTAACAATCACGAAATTTTGTTTCATCAGCTTGAAACAAAATTTGTGAACTCATTTTTTTATATCAACTTTTCGTATTCGGCGTACAGGGCGTCGAGGGCTGCGTGCACCTCGTCTAAGCGGGCACATTTTTCCGCCAGCAGCTTATAGTCCGCCGCCACGGCGGGGGTGCCGATCGCCTCGGTCAGCGCCTTTTCTTCCTCTTCCAGCGCCGCGATTTTCTCTTCCGTCTGCTTTGCCTGCTGCTTGCGCTTTGCCTCCTGCGCCCGTTCCGCCTTGGTGCGGTGCGAGGCGTCTTTCTGCGCGGCGCGCGCTTCCTGCTTTTCCGCCTTCGCCTGCGCCTCGGCGGCCTGGTCGGCGGCGCGCTTTTGGGCGGTGTACGCCTCGTAGTCGCAGGGGTAACAGGTCAGCTCGCCCCCTGCGATCTCGATGATGCGCCCGGCGATGTTTTGGATGAAGTAGCGGTCGTGCGAGACGAACAGCAGGGTGCCTTCAAAGGCGCGCAGCGCCGCTTCTAAACTCTCGCGCGCCTGCAAGTCGAGGTGGTTGGTCGGCTCGTCGAGGATCAGCAGGTTGGCGCGCTGCGCTTCCAGCAGCACCAGCGCCAGCTTGGCGCGTTCCCCGCCCGAAAGGGAAGAGACGGGCTTTTCGATGTCGTCTTCGCACAGCTTTGCCTGCGCCAGCATCGAGCGCGCCTGCGTCTGGCTCATGTAGGTGTGGCGGTGCCACAGCGCCCCCAGCACCGTTTCGGCGGGGTCGATGTCGGCGTTTTCCTGGTCGTAATAGCCGATCTTGGTGAACCTGCCCACGCGCACGGCGGGGTCGTTCCCCTGCACGATGGCGCGGATGAGGGTAGACTTGCCCGCCCCGTTTTCGCCCACGACGGCGGCCTTTTCTCCCCGCCGCAGGGAAAAGCTTGCATTTTGCAGCAGCGTTCTGCCCCCCGCCGTAAGGGTCAGCCCCTCCACGCTCAAAGTGCGCTCTTCGCTGCGCTCGTCCGCTGCAAAGGCAAATTTGGGCGGTTTGGGCGGCGGCAGCGGCTTTTCCAGCCGCTCCATGCTCTCCAGCTTTTTCACCCGCGATTGGGCGCTCTTTGCCGTGGTCGCACGCACGATGTTGCGCGCCACATAGTCTTGCAGGGCGGCGATCTCTTCCTGCTGCTTTTCGTACTCCTTCAATTCGTGCTCGTACAGTTCCGCTTTGAGTATTTTATATTTGGAATAATTCCCGCGGAAGGCGCGCACGCGGCAGTTTTCCAGCTCCAGTATCTTGCCGACGGCCGCGTCCAAAAAGAAGCGGTCGTGCGACACGGTGAAGATCGCCCCGCGGTAGCTTTTCAGATACTCTTCCAGCCAGTACATGGTGGAAACGTCGAGGTGGTTTGTCGGCTCGTCTAAAAACAGGATCTCCGGCTGTTCGAGGAGCAGGCGGCACAGCTTGAGGCGGGTCTTTTCGCCCCCGCTCATGGTGCAAATGCGCTGTTCGAGGCGGTCGGCAAAGCCCATGCCGCCGAGCACGGTGCGGATGCGCACCTCTGCGTTGTAGCCGTCGGCGGCGGCGATCTGTTTTTCCAGCTGCTCGTAGCGGGCGGCGAGCGCCTGCGCCTCGCGGCTGCCCTCTTCCACCTGCGCCAGCCGGGCGCCGATGCCGCGCTGCTCGTCCATCGCCTTATATACGGGCGCAAATACGGACTGCATTTCGGCGTACACCGTCTTGTCGCTCTCCAAACCGCCGTTTTGTTCCAGCCAGCCGATGCGGAGCCCGCTCTTTTTGACGATTTTGCCCGCGTCCGGCTCCAGCGCGCCCGCAAGCAGGCGGATGAGCGTGGTCTTGCCCTCGCCGTTGGGGCCGATCAGCCCCACCCGCTCCCCCTCCGAAAGGGTGAAGCAGACATCGTCGAGGATGATTTTGTCGTCGTACCCGAAGCGTACGTTTTCACAAGCGATCAGCATAATTTTTGACATGTGCGGCATACTGTGTGTATGCGTTCAGATATTTTCCGTGAGATAGAAGAAGTGGAAGCGCGCCTCTCTTTTGCCTCGCCGCGGCAGGTGGGCAAGCTCCTGCGGCGCCTCGTCCGCCTGCGCAAACAGATGCAATAGCGGCGGCGGCCTTTCAGAGATCAAAACGGGGGCTTCTTTCTTCTTTATAAATGAATGAAAGAAGGACGTGCGCTTTTCCGAAAAACATTCAGAATAAATGTTTCGTGTCCGGCGAAAAGTCGGGGATGAAGCGCTCGTCGGCAGAGCCGAGCTCCTGCGCGTAGATGTGTTCGATGCCGCTCTCCCGCAAAAAGGAGAGCACTTTTTTATATTCGCGCGGGGTGATGCGCCGCCGCAGTTCGGGGAAGCGCTCCGCCTCGCCGCAGGGGGTGTACTGCCCCATCAGCGAAAAATAGGCGGGGGAGCGGAGGGCGGTGAACCAGCGGATGAGGGCGAGGCTGTCGTTCGTGCACAGCGGCAGCACCAGGTGCCGCACGATGCAGCCGGAGACCATCTTTTCTCCCGCAAATTGCGGGGCGCGCTTTGCCATAAAAGCCACCGCCGCGCTTGCGTAGGCGAAGTAGTCCGCCTTGCCCGTATAGCGGGCGGAAATTTTGGGGTCGAAGAATTTCAGGTCGGGCAGCCACACGTCTACGAACGTATCCAGCGCCCGCAGCGCCGGCAGCTTTTCGTAGGAATGGGTGTTGTATACCACGGGCACCTTGGGCCTGTACAGACGGAAGGCCTCCAACAGCTGCGGCACATAGTGCGACGCCGTCACCAGGTTGATGTTTTCCGCCCCCATCTCTTCCAATGCGGCAAAGATGTGCGAAAGCTCCCGTGCGCTCACCTCGTTCCCCGCCTGCCCGTGCGAGAGCTCGTAATTCTGGCAGAAAGCGCAGCCGAGGGAACAGCCGCCGAAAAACACCGTGCCCGATCCGTTTTTGCAGGAGATGCAGGGCTCTTCAAAGGGGTGCAGCCCGTATTTGGCGACGCGCGCGAGGGCTCCGCCCCCGCAGGCTCCGCGCCGCGTTGTTCTGTCTGCCCCGCAGGCGAGGGGGCAGAGGGTGCAATGCCGTGCCATAGGCAAAATTGTACCATATTTTGCGCCGAAAGCAAAGCGATATGCAAATACATTGACTTTTCCGCCGAAAAAAAGTATAATATGGTGCATCGAATATACAGCAAAGCCGCCCGCTGCGGGCGCGCGGAGGAGGTCAATATGCGCCATTTTTTCACCAGTGAGAGCGTGACGGAGGGTCACCCCGACAAAGTCTGCGACCAGATCGCCGACGCCGTGTTAGACGCCGTGCTCGCGCAGGATCCCGCCTCGCGCGCCGCCATCGAATGCTGCGCCACCACCGGCATGGTGCTGGTGATGGGCGAGCTTTCCACCAACTGCTACGTCGATATCTCGCGCATCGTCAAAGATACCGTCAAGGGCATCGGTTACACGCACGGGCAGGGGTTTTCGTATAATTCCCTCGCCGTCATCACCGCCATCCACGGACAGAGCGCCGATATCGCCCGCGGGGTAGATGCCTCGGCGGAGAGCCGCGAAGGGGGCAGCGTCTACGATTCCATCGGCGCGGGCGACCAGGGCATGATGTTCGGCTACGCCGTCAACGAAACGCCCGAACTCATGCCGCTCACCGCCGTGCTCGCGCATAAGCTGGCCATGCGCCTGGCGGAAGTGCGCAAGAGCGGGCTTTTGCCCTATCTGCGGCCGGACGGCAAGACGCAGGTCACCGTCGAGTACGAGGGCGCAAAGCCCGTGCGCGTGGATACCATCGTCGTCTCCGCCCAGCACGACGAGAACGTGTCGCAGGAGCAGCTCGCCAAAGACATCAAGGAGTTCGTCATCCGAGAGATCGTCGATCCTTCCCTGATGGACGGGGATACGCGCATCTTCATCAACCCCACGGGCAGGTTCGAGATCGGCGGCCCCGAAGGGGACAGCGGCCTCACCGGGCGCAAGATCATCGTCGATACATACGGCGGCAGGTGCCCGCACGGCGGCGGCTCCTTCTCGGGGAAAGATTCCACCAAGGTGGACCGCAGCGCCGCCTACATGGCGCGCTATATCTGCAAAAACGTGGTCGCGGCCGGCCTTGCCGACGAGTGCGAACTGCAGGTGGCGTACGCCATCGGCGTGGCAAACCCCGTGTCTCTATATGTGAACACCTTCGGCACCGCCAAAGTGCCCGAAGAGAAGATCGAGCGCGCCATCCGCGAAAACTTCGACCTGCGCCCCGCCGCCATCATCGAAAAGCTGGGCCTGCGCCGCCCCATCTTCCGCCAGACTGCCGCCTACGGGCACTTCGGCAGAGACGCCTTCCCCTGGGAGGCGACGGACATGGCGGAAACGCTCAAACGCTATCTGTGATCCTTTATCCCCGCCGCACGGCGGGGTTTTTGCCAAGGAGAGATCGCCCTTGCGGGAACAGAGGCGCCTTTGCGCCCGCCCGGCGGCCTTTGTAGAGGAGGGAAAGGATGGATAAAGAAAAGCTGCGCGCCCGCTTTGCCGCCCTGCGGCGGGCGGTGCTGGGCAAAAACTGCGTCTGCGCCGCCTGCGGGGCAGACGTGTTCACGGAAGAAAAGTTCTGCGCCCGCTGCCTGCGCGCTCTTCCCTTCAACCGCGGGCATATCTGCCGAAAGTGCGGGCGGCGCATCGGGGGCGACTACCCCGTCTGTTTAGAGTGCAAGGCGCAGATGCCCCTGTTCGAGGCGGCGCGCAGCGCCTTTTGTTACGAAGGCGATATCGTGCGGCTGATCAAAAAGTTCAAGACGGGCGGGCGCGAGCTTTCGGAGGCGCTGGCGGGGCAGATGGCGCCCTTTTTGCGGGAAGGCGGGGCGTTTGCCGGCGCGCAGCTTTTGGTGTGCGTGCCCATGACGGAGGCCGCCCGCAGAAAGCGCGGCTACAACCAGTCTGCCCTGCTGGCGGAAGAGCTGGAAAAGCTGTGCGGCATCCCCTTCGGGCGAGGAGTGCTGGTCAAAACGCGCGAGACGGAGGCGCAGAAGGGGCTGGGCAGAAGGGCGCGGGCGGACAATTTGCGCGGCAGTTTCCGCGTGCACGAGCGGAAGGCGTGCGCGGGCAAGACCGTCGTCATCGTAGACGACGTGATGACCACGGGTGCCACGGCAGACGCCGTGGCGGCGGCGCTGACGGGCGCGGGGGCAAAGCGGGTATACCTGCTGACGGCGGCGAGCGTGCCGAGCAGGCCGCCGGAAGGGGCGGAGAATGTTGAAAGCGCGGTGAAAAATGCTTTGAACATACCCTAAATTGTGAAAACGAAGGAAAAACCCTTTTACTTTTTCAGGAAAATATTGTACAATAAATAGGTACGAAATTTTCGCCCGCGGCGCTTTTGCCGGGGGCTGCGGGCGCCCGCAGGGGCGCTGCAATACGGGAGGAGCAGACATGGGACTCATCAATTTTATGTTCAACAGCGACAGCCGCAAGAGCCTGCGCAAGATCGATAAGATCGCAAGCGCGGTGGAGGCGCTGGAGAGCAAATACGCGCCGATGACGGACGCCGAGCTGCGCGCGCAGACGGACATCCTCAAGGGCAGGCTGGCAAACGGGGAAACCTTAGACGACATCCTGACCGACGCCTTCGCGGTGGTGCGCGAGGCGGCGTGGCGCGTTCTCAAACTCAAACACTATCATGTACAGATCATCGGCGGCATCGCCCTGCATCAGGGCCGCATCGCCGAAATGAAGACGGGCGAAGGCAAAACGCTGGTCGCCACCCTGCCTTCATACCTCAACGCATTGACGGGCAAGGGCGTGCACATCGTCACCGTCAACGACTACCTCGCCCGCCGCGACGCCGACTGGATGGGCAAGGTGCACCGCTTCCTCGGCCTGAGCGTGGGCGTGGTGGTGCCCGGCATGGACGACGCCGCCAAGCAGCAGGCGTACAACTGCGACATCACCTATGCCACCAACAACGAGCTGGGCTTCGACTACTTGCGCGACAATCTGAAAACCGACCTCAAGCGCATGGTGCAGCGGGGGCTGGAATTTGCCATCGTCGACGAGGTGGACTCCATCCTCATCGACGAAGCGCGTACCCCCCTTATCATCTCCGGCAAGGGGGATAAGTCGAGCGAGCTGTACGAGCGGGTAGACCGCTTCGTGCGCACCCTCAAGGGCGGCTTTGAAGACGACGGCGTCAAGGCGGAAGAAGACGTCGATAAAAAGAAGAAAAAGAAGGCGGAAGAGGAAGAAGAGGAGAACGAGTCCAAGTACGGCGACTACGACGACATCGCCAAGGGCGACAAGTACGGCGACTGGGACTACGTCATCGACCGCAAAGAGCGCACCGTGCAGATCACCGAAAAGGGTGCCGCGCGGGCGGAACAGTTCTTCAATATCGAAAATTTGGGCGACATCGACAACGCCCCCCTCAACCACCACATCCAGCAGGCGCTCAAGGCGCACAAGCTGTTCCACCGCGACGAGGACTACATCGTCAACGACGGCGAAGTCGTCATCGTCGACGAATTTACCGGCCGCCTGATGATCGGCCGCCGCTATTCAGACGGCCTGCACCAGGCCATCGAGGCGAAAGAGGGCGTGAGCGTGCGCAACGAGAACAAGACGTACGCCACCATCACATTCCAGAACTTCTTCCGCCTGTATAAAAAGCTGTCGGGCATGACGGGTACCGCCAAGACGGAAGAAGGCGAGTTCCGCACCATCTACTCGCTCGACGTCTTGGAGATCCCCACCAACAAGCCCGTCATCCGCAAGGATATGCCCGACGCCGTGTATTCCACCGCAGACGGCAAAAAGCGCGCCCTGCTCAAAGAGATCGAGGCGCGCCACGCAAGCGGCCAGCCCATTCTCATCGGTACGGCCACGGTGGAAAAGTCGGAAGAGATCGCCCGCATGCTGCGCAAAAACGGCATCAAGCACAACATCCTCAACGCCAAAAACCACGAACGCGAAGCAGAGATCGTTGCCCAGGCGGGCAGGCTGGGGGCGGTGACCATCGCCACCAACATGGCGGGCCGCGGCACCGACATCCTTTTGGGTGGCAACCCCGAATACCTGGCCAAAAAGCGCATGCGCGAAGAGGGCGTGGAGCACGACATGATCGAGCTCGCTACCTCGTACGCCGAATTGCAGGGCGAAGAGGAGCAGCAGCGCCGGAAGTACCGCGCCATGTACGACGCGCTGTACAACGAATATAAGGCGGAAACGGATAAAGAGAAGGAAGAGGTCATCAAGGCGGGCGGCCTTTGCATCCTCGGCACCGAGCGGCACGAATCGCGCCGTATCGACAACCAGCTGCGCGGCCGCAGCGGCCGCCAGGGAGACCCCGGCGTTTCCGTGTTCTTCATCTCCCTCGAAGACGACCTCATCAAGCGCTTCGGCGGCGAACGGATGAAAAAGATCTACGACGCCTTCAATACCGACGAAGACACCTGCCTGCAGTCGAAGATGCTCTCGCACGGCATCGAAAACGCGCAGCGCGCCATCGAGGGCCGCAACTTCGGCATCCGCAAGAACATCTTGCAGTACGACGACGTGATGAACAAGCAGCGCGAGGTCATCTACGCCGAGCGCATGAAGGTATTGAAGGGCGAAAACGTGCACGACCAGGTGGTCAAATACATCCCCGACTTCGTGCATAAGGTCGTCTCCGAGGCGGTCAACATCGACGAAATGCCCGAAAAGTGGGACGTGCGCGCCCTCAACCGCGCCCTCGACAACCGCCTGCTGCCCGAGGGGATGAACTTCGTCACCCAGGAAAAGCTCAACCGCTGGGAGGTGGACGAGGCGATCGAAAAGATCACCAAGGCGACCGAAAAGGCGTACGAGGAGAAGATCGCCGAAGTCAAGGCGGACCTCGGCATCGACTATGCCGACATCGAGCGCCGCTTCCTGCTGATGAACGTAGACCGCAACTGGATCGACCAGATCGACGCCATGGACCAGCTGCGCAAGGGCATCGGCCTGCGCGCTTACGGCAACGTAGACCCCGTCATCTCCTATAAGCAGGAAGGCTATCAGATGTTCGACGAGATGATCGAACGCATCCAGAGCAATACCATCGCCATGCTGCTGAAGGTGCGCATCGAGGTCAACCGCCCCATGGTGCGCCCCATCGAAGAACCCAAGCCCGCGGTAGACACGGCGCAGCTGCAGACCAACGCCGCCGAGAGCACCGCCGCGCCGCACACGGCTCCCAAGGCCGCCAAAACGCCCGGCCGCAACGACCCCTGCCCCTGCGGCAGCGGCAAAAAGTACAAGAACTGCTGCGGCAAAAACGCATAAACAGTCAAGCGCAAGCACCGAAGGCGCCGCGAATATCGCGGCGCCGCTTTTCTTGTTGTCTCACGCGGCAGGGGGCATGCGGCGCATAGTTTCGGGCGGCGCGGGGCAGGCGCGGCCGCGGCAGCAGAGGGGGCAAGGAGCTGCGGGAGACGGGCAGGCGGGCGGCGCCTTCGGCCGCGGGCGGAATTTGTTGACGAGCCCGCGGCAAATATGGTATAATACAAGGCATACAGAGAGGTAAATATGTTCAAAGCAGACGATTACAGGTTAAAGACCAAGGCGCTGGAAGGCAGCCTTGCCGAGACGGCGGAGGCGCTGGATATCGCCGAGCAGGGCGCCCGCCTTGCAGAACTGAAGGCCGAGCAGGAAAAACCGGAGGTATGGCAAGACCTCGAGCGTTCCGCCAAACTCGCGCGCGAGGCGGCGGCGGTAGAGGGCAAGCTGAACGCCTATGAAAAGAGCAAAAAGGCGATCGAAGAGGTGTACGCCCTCATCGACCTCATCGAAGAGATGGGCGGCGGCGAAGAAGAGGCAGACGCGGCCCTCTCCGGCGAGATCGAAGAGCTCGACCGCCTCATCCGCGACGCGGAGAGCGATCTCGAGGATATGCGCATCCGCGCCCTTCTCCGCGGCAAATACGACGGCTACAACGCCCTTCTCACCCTGCATTCGGGCGCGGGCGGCACCGAAAGCTGCGACTGGGTCTCCATGCTCTACCGTATGTACACCCGCTACGCCGAGCGCAGCGGCTTCAAGGTGACCGAGCTCGACCGCTTAGACGGCGACGAGGCGGGCATCAAATCTGTCGACTTCAAAATAGAGGGCGAAAACGCCTACGGCTACCTGAAGGCGGAAAAGGGCGTGCACCGCCTGGTGCGCATCTCTCCCTTTGACGCCAACAAGCGCCGCCACACTTCCTTTGCCTCCCTCGAGGTCATGCCCGAGATCGAAGACGACGGCGACGTGGAGATCCGTTCGGAAGACTTAAAGGTGACCACCTTCCGCTCTTCGGGCGCGGGCGGCCAGCACATCAATAAAACGGAGTCCGCCATCCGCATCCAGCACATCCCCACGGGCATCGTCGTCTCCTGCCAGAACGAGCGCTCGCAGATCCAGAACCGCGAAATGGCGATGAAGATGCTGCGCTCCAAGCTCATCGAGCTGAAAGAGAGCGAGCGCCTCGCCAACGAGCAGAACATCAAGGGCGAGATCAAAAAGATCGAGTGGGGCAGCCAGATCCGCAGCTATGTGTTCTGCCCCTATACGCTGGTCAAAGACCACCGCACGGGGTTTGAAACGGGCAACATCCAGGCGGTGATGGACGGCGACATCCAGCCCTTCATCATCGATTATCTGAAAAAGAGCTGAGCGCCGCGAAGAGGGTCGCGAACACTGTCCGCGGCAAAAAGCGCATTGCCGCGCCGCAGGCGGCGGAAGAAAGCGCACGGCCGCGCGGCTGCGTGTGCGGGAGGATCGTTATGAAAAAGTATTACCAAAACTACCGCCGCGGCAAAAGCTTTGCCCTGTTTTTGGTGCTGGGCGGCGTCTTTCTGGCGGTGGGCATATTTGCGTTTTGGGCCACCACTTCGATCGCACTGGTGGTTTTATCGCTGTGCGCGGGGGTGCTGCTCATCGTGCTGCCGCTGCCCTTCCTCTTCGCCCGCTACGGCGTGCAGGGGAGCGCCGTGCGCTGCGTGCGCCGCGGCATCCCCCGCAGCGTGCCGCTTGCGGAGCTTTCGCTCATCCTCTGCATTTACGACGAATACCGCCGCTGGAAGGGCTTTCAGCCCGCCGTATTCCGCGGAAGCGACGGCGAAGTCACCGTGCCCGCCCTGGTTTTGGTGCAGGGGCTTTCGCCCGAAGAGATCGAAAAGGAGCTGGACCTGTGCGATACGCGCATGAATGCCCGCCTCACCTACGGCAAAAACGCCGCCGGCGATATGCTGCTCGACTTCGACTTTCTGCGCGATCTCGTGGCGGCGGGGTTTGCGGGCAGGGTGTATGTCTCCGAATTTATCTACGGGCTGTACAGCCCCGCCATCGACGACATCTTCGGCAAAGGCGGCGTCACCGTGTACGACCGCATCCCTTATGCCGTCAAACAAAAGCGCAGGGGCTGACGTTCTTTCCGCTATAGAAATAGAACAGGGGCCGACGCGCCTTTCCGCTATAGAAATAGAACAGGGGCCGACGCGCCCTTCCGATATAATAAAGATAAAACGTGCGCCCGTAAAGGGGGTGCGGAACCGAAAGACCGTTTTGCCTGCCGTTTTTCTCCGCCATGCGCGGGGAGCGGCGGGATCTTTGAGGGAAAGACCATGGAGTATGCCGCCCGCTTTGCGGGGATGCAATTCAAACAGGCGCCGATCATCCTCGGCATCGAAAGCTCGTGCGACGAGACCGCCGCCGCCGTCATCCGCGGCAGGCAGCTGCTCTCCGACGTGATCGTATCTTCCGCCGCCGAACAGGCGAAGTACGGCGGCGTCGTGCCCGAGATCGCCTCCCGCGCCCATACCGATGCCATCGGCTCTGCCGTGGAGCGCGCCGTGGCGGAGGCGGGCATCTGCAAAGAGGAGATCGACGCCGTCGCCGCCACCTACGGGGCGGGGCTGATGGGGGCGCTGCTGGTGGGGCTGTCCTTTGCCAAGGCGTACGCCTACGCGCTGGGCGTGCCTTTCATCGCCGCCGACCACATCCGCGGCCACATGGCGGCGGCGTATCTTGCCGACCCCGCGCTGGAGCCGCCCTTTATCACCCTTCTCGCCAGCGGCGGGCACACTGCGGTGCTGTACACCAAAAGCTATACCGACTTTGAGATCCTCGGCTCTACCCGCGACGACGCCGCCGGCGAGGCGTTCGATAAAGCCGCGCGCGTGCTGGGGCTGCCCTATCCCGGGGGGCCGAACATCGAAAGGCTCGCCCGCGAAGGGGAAGCGAACATCGCCTTCCCCAAAATGTTCAAGGGGAACGGATATGACTTTTCCTACAGCGGCTTAAAGACCGCCGTCATCAACTACTGCCACAACAAAGAGCAGAAGGGAGAAGCGTACAGCCGGGCAGACGTCGCCGCCTCCTTCCAGAGCGCCGCCTGCGACGTGCTCGCCGAGCGCGCCGTGCAGGCAGCCCTGCAAAAGGGCTGCGATACCGTCGCCGCGGGGGGCGGGGTGATCGCCAACGGCTACCTGCGGCAAAAGCTCGCTGCGGCCTGCGCCCCGCACGGCATCCGCCTCGTCCTTCCCGCGCGGCGCTACTGTACCGACAACGCCGCCATGATCGCCGCCGAAGGGCTGGTGCAGTACCGCGCCGGCAACTTTGCCGACCTCTCCGTCAACGCCTGCGCCCATATCCCCCTGGGCAAAAAGGGGAAGCAGTAGGGCGCCTTCGGGCAGGCTGCGGCGCAGGGCGTCGAAAAAACGTAAAAAAGTGAATAGCCGCGCCCGTTTCGGGCAATAACCGCTTCCAAACAGCATGGAGGCGGTTTTTGATATGGGAGGGAATGTATTTCGGAAGGCGGCGCGGGTTCGGTCGCATATAGCGGCGCGGGCGCTTTTGCCCGTCGCGGCGGCGGCATTTTGCGCGGCGCTGCTGATCTTGCCGCAGCGGGCGGCGGTGCGCCCCCTGTTCGAGGGCGCGGCGTACTACCAGTTTTACGCCGGCAGCGCCTCGTCGCAGGCGCAAATTTTTACGGCGCAGGGGGAGGATGCGGCGCGCGTCAAGGGCGGCGTGCGCGCTTTGGCGGGCGAGGCCGCTTTTTATGCGCGGGGTGCCGAGGCATTGGCGCAGGCGGAAGCGCTCGGCGGCGTCTTTCTGTTCGCCCGGCGCAGCGGGGCGTGCGCCGACTATTACTACTTTTCTCCCCGTTTGGGCGGCGGCGTGGTGCTGGAAGGGCAGCTCGTCAACCTGCACGTTCGCCTCGGCGGGGGCGGCGGCGCGGTGGGCACGCCGCTTATCTTCGGCTGAACAGGGGGCGGGCGGTTTCTTTTTTATTTTTTGAAAAGTGAAAGCCGTGTTCTCAAAAAAATTTTTCTTCCCCGCGTATAGCGGCTTTACCGCCTCGCCGCCGACGCAGTGCCGGACGGTTCTCAAAAAAATTTTTCTTCCCCGCGTATAGCGGCGGCGGAAAGGGGCAATAACCGTGCATATCAATCTTTCGGAGGATGTATGCACATGAAAGAAACAAAAAAGACGGAAGGCGCTTCGCCCGTCAAGGTCAAGCGCAGAACGCTGTACACGATCCTCATCGCGGCGTGCGCGCTGGTGCTCGCGGCGGCGGTCACGCTGACCGTTGTGTTCGTGGTGCGCGGCCCGGATACGAGCCTCGAACAGCCCGATGACGGCAAGGACGACGACAACGACGACGGAAACGACGACGGCACGGACGATACGGACGACGATGACGACGATACGCCCGGCAGCACCGAGGTCGTGTTCGCCCTGCCCGTAGCCGAAGCGACGGTGGGCGCCACCTACTCCTTCTGGTACAATTCCACCCTCAACCGCTACGGCCTGCACACGGGCGTGGACTTCAAGGCCCCCGCAGGCACGCAGGTGACGGCCGCCTACGGCGGCACGGTGGAGAGCATCACCGACACCCTGCTCGAGGGCGGCAAGATCGTGCTCGATCACGGCAACGGCCTGAAGAGCGAGTACGCCTCCATCGAAGCTTCCGATGAGCTGCGCGTGGGCGAACGGGTGGAGCAGGGAGAGGTCATCGGCGCCGTTTCCGCCGCGGCGGACGCCATGGGCAACGAGTACGACGAGGGCGAGCACCTGCACTTTGCGGTGACGCAGGACGGGAAGGCCATCGACCCCGTCACCTACCTCGATATCGACGAAAAGTAAAGGAAAAGGGGCGCGCCGCCGCAAGCGGGGCGCCCTTTTGCCTATTATCGGTCACCCCGAAGAGCGGATTTTTTCTGTCATCCCGAGGGGCGAAGCGGCGAAGGATCTCCTTTCCTGTCATCCAGACCTCGTCGCCGGCAAGGCGCTTAAGCTGAGCGGCTCGCTGCGGGCGCCGTTTTTTGAACACCGGAGTTTGATGAAAATGCGCATAACGGCAGAAAAAATGTATACAAAGGGCGCAAAATATGGTACAATGTACAATGATCAAGCCAAAACGGCCGCAAGGGCCTGCGGCTCGGTCAAATATACAGGAAAGGGATCGGGCGCCTATGCTGCCGCCCGCTGCGGCGGCGGGCACCGAAGGGGACACCGCCATGCATGAAGGACACCGGCAGCGCATCCGTAGCAGGCTGTACCAAAACGGCGAAGCGCTCAGCGACTGCGAGCTTTTGGAACTTCTCTTGTTCAACGCCATCAGCCGCAAAGATACCAACCCCATCGCGCGCGAACTGTTAGACTGCTTCGGCAGCCTCGCGGGCGTGTTCGACGCCTCACCCCGCCTTTTGGTCAGCGTGGCGGGCATCGGCAGGAGCACGGCGGAATACGTCTATCTCTGCGGGCAGCTGCTCCGCCGCGCCGAGGCACGCAAAGAAGAGGCGCGCCGCCGCCTGATGAGCTTTTCAGACGTACATTCGCACGTCTGCGAGCGGTTCGCGGGCAGGCTGCGCGAGCGGCTGGAACTGTACATGGTAGATGCGAACTTCCTGCTGCTGTGCACCAAATCGGTGACGGATATCCGCGCCGACGAGGTGGCGCTGGATATGCGCACCCTCGGCTACATACTCGGCGAAGTGCGGCCGTACGCCGTCATCCTCGCCCACAACCACCCCAGCGGCAAGCCGGAGCCTTCCGCCGCAGACGACGCCTCCGTGCGCCGCATCGCCGCCGCCTGCAAAGATTACGGCGCGCACCTGTCCGACAGCCTCATCTACGCCGCGGGCGAGGTGTACAGCTATTACCGCGCCGACCGCCTGCGCGCGCTCGGCATCGATTGAAGGGGCGGCTCCGTCCGCGCCGACCGCCTGCGCGCGCTCGGCATCGATCGAAAGGGCGGCTGCATCTGAGGCTGCATCCGTTCAAAATAAAATCAACGCAGCCCGCAGGGAAGCGGGCAATCTCACCACAGAGGTCTTTTTTATGAACACAGTCAGAACAAGGTTTGCGCCCAGCCCCACGGGCTACATGCACATCGGCAACCTGCGCACGGCGCTGTACGGATACCTGTACGCCAAAAAAGAGGGCGGCAAGTTCATCCTCCGCCTGGAAGATACCGACAGCAAGCGCTACGTCGAAAGCGCCGTGCAGATCATCTACGACACCTTAAAGGACGCGGGCATCGTCTACGACGAGGGCCCCGATATCGGCGGCGATTTCGGCCCCTATATCCAGAGCGAGCGGGCGCATATCTACCGCGAATACGCCGAAAAGCTGGTCGAACTGGGCGGCGCCTACTACTGTTTCTGCGATAAAGAGCGCATCGACTCGTTGAAGGACGAAAACGGCGTCGGCCGTTACGACAAGCACTGCCTGCACCTTTCCAAAGAGGAAGTGGCGGCAAAGCTGGCGGCGGGCGTGCCCTACGTCATCCGCCAGAACGTGCCCGAAGAGGGCAGCGGCAGCTACGAAGACCTCGTGTACGGCACCGTCACCGTCGATTATAAGGACATCGAAGACGGCATCCTTCTCAAGAGCGACGGCATGCCGACGTATAACTTCGCCAACGTCATCGACGATCACCTCATGGGCATCACCCACGTCATCCGCGGCAGCGAATACCTTTCTTCCACCCCCAAATACAATCTGATGTACGACGCCTTCGGCTGGGAGCGCCCCGTGTACATCCACCTGCCGCCCATCATGAAAAACGCGCACGAAAAGCTCTCCAAGCGCAACGGCGACGCCAGCTATCAGGACCTGGTCGCCAAGGGCTATATCAAGCAGGCGATCGTAAACTACATCGCCCTTTTGGGCTGGAGCCCCAAGACCAATCAGGAAAAGATGACCCTCGCCGAGCTGGAGCAGAACTTTTCGCTGGCGGGCTTGAACAAGTCTCCCGCCATCTTCGACGAGCCCAAGCTGCGCTGGCTTTCGGGCGAATACATCAAAGAGATGGGGGAAGAGGAGTTTGCCTCCCTCGCTCGCCCCTTCCTCGCCCGCAGCAAGGCGTATGGCAAGTACGACGAGGCAAAACTTCTGAAAATGGTCAAAACGCGCGTCGACGTGCTGGAAGACATCCCCGCCAAGCTCGACTTTTTGGAAGAGTACGGCCATATCGACCCCGCGCTGTATTTCAATAAAAAGATGAAGTCGGACGCGGAAGCCGCCAAGGCCGTCCTGCCCGCAGCGTATAAGGTGCTGGAGGGGCTGCAAGACTTTTCCAATACCCCCGTATACGAGGCGCTGGTGGCGCTGGCACAGCAGACGGGCAGAAAGAACGGCCAGGTGCTCTGGTGCGTGCGCATCGCCGTCACCGGGCGCGAAAACACGCCCGGCGGCGCCAGCGAGATGGCGGAGCTTTTGGGCAAAGAGCGCTGCCTTGCCCGCCTCGCCGCCGCCATTGCCGGCTTAGGGGCATGAGCGCGCCGAAGAGAAACAAGCCGGAAGGCATCCTGCGCTCCCTCACCGGCAAGAACATCGTGCAGGGGGTGCGCGTGGTGGTGCTCATCCTGTTTTTTGTCGCCTGCATCGCCATCGCCGTGCCCGTGGGGGTGCGGGTAGACTTCCCCTCCGTGCTGGTGGTGCCCGTATCGGTGCTGCTGCTCATTTCCATGGCGGTCAAGGTGTTCGCCGTCAAAGATTTTTACCATAAACTGTTCTGGTATGTGCTGGACAGCGTCCTGCTCATCGCCTTCAACGTGTTTTCTGGCTGGGACATCGCCTCTGTGGTGCGGCAGCCGTCGTATGCCTACCTCGCCTATGTGTGCGTGCTGTCCGAGTTCTACCTCTCGGCGCCCCGCCTGCGCGACGGCGCCGTCATGTTCGCCGTCAACCTCGCCGCCTATACGGCGGTGTACATCGTCAACGCGGTGCTGGCGGGCGAACTTTCCAACGCCTTCGATATCTCTTCGCAGTACTTCGTGGCGCTGGTGGTGCTGGTGCTGCACTTTATCATGTTCTCCTTCGCCATGGAGCTTTCGCGCAAGAACAGGCAGATCGAAGAGAACATGCGCGCCTTAGAAGAAAACCGCAACGAGCTGATGCGCGCCTACGAGCGCGTGGAAGAGGCGGTCGCCGTGGAAGAGCGCAACCGCATCGCCAAAGAGATCCACGATACCGCCGGCCATTCGCTGACCACCGTCATCATGCAGACGGAGGCGGCAAAGCTGAGCATCCGCAAAGACCCCGCCGAGGCGGAGCGGTGCATTTCCGCCGCCAATTTGCAGGCGAAAAACTGCCTCAACGAGCTGCGCCTGTCCGTCCACCTGCTTTCGGGGCGGCGCGAAAACTGTACCTTCCGCGAATATCTGGAAGGCATTTTAGAAGAATCTTGCACGGGCACGGGGCTTACGGTGCGCTCGCATATCGACGAGGTAGAGCTCTCCCCCGAGGCGGAGCGGTTCGTGGCGGGCGTGCTGCGCGAGGGCATCTCCAACGGCGTGCGCCACGGCGGCAGCACGGCATTCTTTTTTGAATGCAAAGACATGGGCAACTACATCGAAGTGCTGCTCTCCGATAACGGCAGCGGCTGTGCGCGCTTCAAAGAGGGCTTCGGGCTTTCGGGCATGCGCGCCAAGGCGGAGTCTTTGGGCGGCATGGTCAACTTTTCCTCCGCCCCCGGCGAAGGGTTCGAGATCCGCCTCAGCCTTCCCGCCGGCTGCAAGCGCAAGGGGCATGCGGAAGAGGGAGGCGGAACAAAAAAACAGGCAGGCAAGGAGAAAGGGCAATGAAGATCAAGGTGATGATCGTAGACGACCAGGTGCTGCTGGCGGAGGGCATCCGCAGCGTGCTCGCCTCTTCGGGCGAGCTGGAAGTGGTTTCCGTCGCCCACGACGGGCAGGAAGCATTGGATAAGATGCAGGAGAACTTGCCCGACGTGGTGCTGTTGGATATCCGCATGCCCAACATGAACGGCGTGGTCACCACGGGAGAGATCAAAAAGCGCTACCCGCAGGTCAAGGTGCTCATGCTCACCACCTTTGACGACAGCGACTATATCTTGAGCGCCCTCAACAACGGCGCCTGCGGCTATTTATTGAAGGATATCAGCAGCGCCGCCCTCATCGAGGCGATCAAAAACGCCTACGCGGGCGATACCATCCTGCCCGCCAAGATCGCCAAAAAGGTCAGCGACGCCGCCAAGATGGTCACGTCCGACCGCGAGATCCGCCTGCGCCGCGCCTTCGGCCTGTCCGAAAGAGAGGTAGAGATCGCCGTCATGATCTTTGAAGGCTTCAACAACCGCCAGATCGCCTCCGCCTGCAATTTATCCGACGGCACCGCCCGCAATTATATCAGCACCATCTATTTGAAGCTGGGCTGCGAAAACCGCGCCGACGCCATCGCCAGGATGCGCGCCGTCATCAGCGGCTGAATATTCTCCGAAAAAAGTAAAAAATGCGCCTCCTATAGGGGAGGCGTTTTGCTTGTGGATGCGCGCCTACCGTGAGGGGGCGTTTTTGTTCCTCTGTCATCCTGAGCTCGTCGCTGGCAAGGCGCCATGGCAGACGGCGCGCTATGCTTGCCGCCTTGCCCGCAGCGCCTGCCGCTCCTCTTCCCAAAAAGTTCTTCGATACTTTTTGGGAACCCTGTAATAGGCGAGCTGAAGGATCTCTGAAAATAAAAATCATCCTTGTCATCCCGAGCGTCAGCCGAGGGATCTTGTCTTGAACGGTAAAGCCGTTCCGAACACGGCTCTGTGCATGGCTTCCCCCTGAGGGACCTGGCGCGGAGCGCCTGATGAGGGGATACCGTCCTTTTTATAGTCAAAGAGAGTAATAAGGTTAAATCAACCCTCATCCACCGCAAGCGGTCCCCCTTCCCCCTTAAAAAGGGGGAAGGCAAGGGAGAGAGGGAGGTGTTTGTCTTTCGATACGCTTGCGCGCAAGATTTCTCCACTCGGTCAGTCGCGGTTGTTCCTTCTCTGAAAATGGTCGAAATGACAAGATGAGGAGACCCATTCGACTGCGCGGCGGCCATTCCAAAAGGGGAAAAGCGTGCGGAAAACATTTTCTGCGCGCTTTTTGCATTTGGGCAAAAATTTGTTTATTTTGCTAAATGTCTTGACAGCTGTCAATTTTTGGTGTATAGTGTCTGCAAACGAACAGGCAGGTAAGCTATGATCACCGAAGAGATACGCGCGCTGAAAGAGCGCGAAAACGCAGTCATTCTCGCCCATTACTATGTAGACGGCGCCGTGCAGGCGCTGGCAGACTACGTGGGCGATTCTTTTTACCTGGCAAAGGTCGCCGCCAAAGAGCAGAAGCAGACCATCGTCTTCTGCGGCGTGCGCTTCATGGGCGAAAGCGCCAAAATTCTCAACCCCGGGCGGCGGGTGCTTCTCCCCGAAGCCGCCGCCGACTGCCCTATGGCGCACATGGCGGACATCGGGCAGATCGAGGCGCTGCGAAGAGAAGTTGAGGACCTCGCCGTCGTCTGCTACGTCAATTCCACGGCGGAGCTCAAGGCCGCTTCCGACGTGTGCGTCACCTCGTCGAACGCGGTCAAGATCGTATCTTCCCTCCCCAATCAGAACATCCTCTTCATCCCCGATGAAAATTTGGGGCGCTTCGTCAAAGAACATGTGCCCGGCAAGCATTTCTATTTTTCGGGCGGGCATTGCCCCGTACACGCGCAGCTGCTCGCCGCCGACGTGGAGAGCGAAAAGCTCGCCCATCCCAATGCCCTCGTGCTGACCCATCCCGAATGCACGGCGGAAGTGTGCGCCGCATCCGATTTTATCGGCAGCACCGCCGAGATCATCGCCTATGCCGAACGCAGCCCCGCCCGCGAGTTCGTGCTCTGCACCGAGCCCGGCGTACTGTACGAACTTGCCCGCCGCTGCCCCGGCAAGGACTTTTACCCCGTCACCCCCCTCTGTGCCGATATGAAGCTGATCACCCCCCAAAGCGTCTTGCGCTGCCTTTTGGAAGGGAGCGGGGAAGTGGTGATGGATAAGGGCTTGATGGAGGCGGCGAGGAGGCCGTTGGAGAAGATGCTTGCCCTTGGGTAGGCTATTTTACGGACATTCATCCCGAAATACTGTGTCAGGCTTGCGTTTTGCGGAAAGAAGCTGCCGCAGCTGCGGGCGGCCGTCACGGCTTCGGGCGTTCGTTGTTGCGGGCGGTAAGCCTCTTCATTCAAAAAATATAAGGAAAGGATATGAAACAAGACCGAGGAATGAACATAGACAGCTGCGACGTGCTCATCGCGGGCACGGGCGTGGCGGGGCTGTGCTGTGCGCTCAACCTGCCGCGCAGCTGGCGCGTCGTCATGCTGACAAAGTCGGAAGCGGACAAGAGCGATTCCTTCCTTGCCCAGGGCGGCATCTGCATGCTGCGCGGGCAAGACGACTTTGCCGGCTATTTTGAAGACACCATGCGCGCCGGCCATTACGAGAACGACGAGGCCGCCGTGCGGCAGATGATCCTGCGCTCGCCCGCCATGATCGACGAGCTGATCGGCTGCGGCGTGCTGTTCGCGCGCGACAAAGAGGGGGGCTTCCGCTTCACGCGCGAAGGCGGGCATTCGCGCCCGCGCATCCTCTTCCACGACGACGTGACGGGCAAAGAGATCACTTCCAAGCTCCTTGCCAAGGTGCGGCAGCTTTCCAATGTGGAGATCCGCGAACATACCGAACTTTTGGATATCATCGTATCCGAAGGCGCCTGCCGGGGCGGCGTCGTCCGCGGCGAAGACGGAAGCCTTTGCGCCGTCTATGCGGGCTATACGCTGTTTGCCACCGGCGGCGTGGGGGGATTGTTCGAACATTCCACCAACTACCGCCACCTGACGGGCGACGCGCTCGCCATCGCCATGCGCCGCGGGGTAGAGGTCGAGCACCTCGACTATGTGCAGATCCACCCCACCACCTTCTATTCCGAAAAGCACGGGCGGCGCTTCCTCATCTCCGAATCGGTGCGCGGCGAGGGGGCGGTGCTTTTGGATAAGCACGGGAACAGGTTCTGCAACGAACTGCTCCCGCGCGACATCGTCACCGGCGAGATCCGCGCCCAGATGAAGAAGGACGGCACCAAGTTCGTGTGGCTGGACATGCGGCCCGTGGGGGCGCAGACGCTGCGCGAACACTTCCCCACCATCTGCGCGCGGCTGTGGGAAGAGGGGTATGACGTGCTCAAACAGCCCATCCCCGTCGTTCCCGCCCAGCACTATTTTATGGGCGGGGTGAAGGTGGACCTGAACGGCCGCACCAGCATGCCCCGTCTGTACGCCGCAGGGGAGACCGCCTGCAACGGCGTGCACGGCAAAAACCGCCTGGCGAGCAATTCCCTGCTCGAAAGCCTGATCTGGGCGGAACTGGCGGCAAAGGACATGGCGGCCCTGGGCAGGCAGCCCGTCCGTGCGGGCGCGCTTCCGGACGCCGCCGCGGGGGACGCGCAGATAGACGTCGCCGCGGGGGGCGCGCAGATAGACGCCGCCGCCTATGCCGACTATGCCGCGCTCAAACAAAATTATGCAGACATCATCCGCCAAGAGGCGGAAAGGGAGGCTACCATTGATTGACGAAGTGACTATCCGCATCCGTGCGGAAGAACTTATCCGCATGGCGCTCGCCGAAGACGTGACGGGCGAAGATATTTCCACCAACAGCGTGCTGCACGGGCGGCAGGAGGGCGAGGCGGAGCTTTTGTGCAAGCAGGAGGGGGTCATCGCGGGCCTGCCCGTATTCGCGCACACCTTCCGCTTATTGGATGAAAGTGTGCAGATCTGCTTTTTCGCCAAAGACGGCGACCGCGTGCACAAGGGGCAGAAGCTGGCCACGGTGCGCGGCGACATGCGCGCCATCCTCACCGGCGAGCGCACCGCCCTCAACTTTTTGCAGCGCATGAGCGGCATCGCCACCTACACGGCGCAGATGGTGCAGCTGTTGGAAGGCAGCAAGCTCAGGCTGGTGGATACCCGCAAGACCACGCCCAACATGCGCCTGTTTGAAAAGTACGCCGTGCGCATGGGCGGCGGCGGCAACCACCGCTACAACCTCTCCGACGCGGTGCTTTTGAAGGACAACCACATCGGCGCCGCGGGCGGCGTGGCGCAGGCGGTGGCGCGGGCAAAGGCGTACGCGCCCTTCATCTGTAAAATTGAAGTAGAGGTGGAAACGCTCTCCATGGCACAAGAGGCGGTGGAGGCGGGGGCAGACATCATCATGCTCGACAACATGAGCCACGACGAGATGAAACAGGCGGTGCGCCTCATCGACGGGCGGGCGCTGGTAGAAATTTCCGGCAACGTCACCCGCGAAAGCGTCTCCGCCCTCAAAGACATCGGCGCCGACGTCGTCTCCTGCGGGGCGCTCACCCATTCCGCCCCCATCTTAGACGTCTCCCTCAAAAACCTGCACCCGGTGAGCGCGGGCTGAGGCGCGGAGGGCAGCATGGTCGGAGAAGAGCGGCGGCAGAAGGTGTTGGCGGCGCTTGGCGAAACGCCGCTGCCCGCGGGCAAACTCGCCGAGCGGTTCGGCTGTTCGCGGCAGGTCATCGTGCAGGACATCGCCCTTCTGCGCGCGGAAGGGAAGGAGATCATCGCCACCAACCGCGGCTATATTTTGGCGGGCGGCAGGCACGAGCGGGTGTTCAAGGTGCGCCACAGCGACGCGCAGGTGAAAGAAGAGCTGTTTATCGTCGCCGACGCGGGCGGCTGCGTGGAAGACGTGTTCGTGTGGCACAAAGTGTACGGCAAGATCGCCGCGCCCATGCACATCCGCTCGCGGCGGGACGCCGAGGCGTTCGCCCAAAAGATCGAGAGCGGCGTTTCCCGCCCCCTCAAAAACATCACGGGCAGCTATCACTACCACACCGTTTCGGCAGAGAGCGAGGCGGTGCTCGACGACATCGCCCGCGCCCTCTCCGCGCACGGTTTTTTGGTGGGGGAAGGGGAAAATTAGCGCTTCCCCCCGCCGAACGCTTGACACGGGCGCGCGGATGGAATATAATTGAAATACAATCAGATATGCATGAAGGAGTAACCGGCGCGCCCGCAAAACTGCCCGCGCGCGGCAAGTCTACAATCACGTGCCTTTCGGCATAGGCTTGCCTTAATCGGCGAGATTCAGAAGCTGCGGCGCGCTAAAAACCTGCGCCCGCCCTGTTTTTCGCATCCTTCTTTTTTGGCCGACGGGCCGCATGTGCGGAAAGCATGTGCGGCTTTTTCTTTTGCCAAAGCCCGCGGCGCATGATTTTTTTCTTCGATAGGGATATTAACATAGGAGTGTTTTTGCTATGACCTACTTCGACAAAAAAGCGGACGAAGTATTGGCCGCCCTGGGCAGCGACGCCCGAAACGGCCTTTCCGCCGAACAGGTGCGCGAAAACGCGGAAAAATTCGGCCGCAACGAGTTTACCCGCGTCAAGCGCAAGTCGCTGCTTGCCCGCATCTGGGAAGCCGCCACCGAGCCCATGCTCATCCTGCTGCTCTTTGCCTGGCTGATCACCATCGCCGTCAACGTCGTCAACGCGGTGCAGGGCGGGCATTTCGACTGGGCGGAGTGCGTGGGCATCCTCGTCGCCATCCTCATCTCCGTGGTGCTGACCGTGGTCATGGAAGGGCGCAGCGCCAAGGCGTTTGAAGAGCTGAACAAGATCAAAGAGGGCGTCGAGATCAAGGTGGTGCGCGGCGGCATCGTCCAGTACGTTCCCCAGCAGGAACTGGTGGTGGGCGACGTCGTCTATCTGGAAACGGGCAACAAGGCCGCCGCCGACGGCAGGCTGCTGGAAAGCTCTTCCCTCACCTGCGACGAATCTTCTCTGACGGGCGAATCGGTGCCGGTGGAAAAGGACGCGGCGGCGCTGCTGCAAGACCCCGAAACGCCCGTTGCAGAGCGCGTCAACATGGTGTATTCCGGCACCTTCATCACGGGCGGCACGGGCAAAATGGTGGTCACCGACGTGGGCGACCGCACCCAGTTCGGCCTCATCGCCCGCGAGATCCAGAAAGAGGCGGGCGGGCAGACCCCGCTGCAGGAGAAGATGGGGCGCCTGGGCAAGCTCATCACCATCGTCGGCGGCGTGTTCGCGGCCCTCATCTTCATCATCCAGCTGGTGCATATCCTGACGGCGGGCGAGATCACCTTCACCGCCATCAGCGGCGCCTTCATCGAGAGCATCGTGCTGATGGTCGCGGCCGTCCCCGAGGGGCTGCCCACCATCGTCGCCATCTCCCTCTCCATCAACATCGCCAAGATGGCAAAGCAGAACGCCCTGGTCAAAAAGATGGTCGCCAGCGAAACGGTGGGCTGCATCAACGTCATCTGTTCGGATAAGACGGGCACCCTCACGGAAAACCGCATGAGCGTGGTAGACGTCTGGCAGGGGAGCGGCTTTACGGACAAGTCCGCCATCGGCGAGGGGATGCTGCGCAACTTCTGCATCAACAGCACCGCCGATCTATATGAAGAGGGGGGCGCCGTCCGCTTTGTGGGCAACCCCACCGAGGGGGCGCTGCTCATCGCCGCCCGCGGCTGCGGCGCCGACTATAAAAAACTGCGCGAGGAGGCGGAAGTTTCCGACCTGTACCCCTTCTCTTCCGACCTCAAAAACATGACCTCGGTGGTGCGCGAAGGGGAGGGCTACACCGTGTTCACCAAGGGCAGCCCCGAAAAGATCCTCCGCCTGTGCAATTTGCCGGAAGCGGAAAAGAAGGCGGCGGAAGAGGGCATCGTGCAGCTGCAAAAGCGCGCCCGCCGCGTGCTCGCCTTCGCGCACAAGCGCACCGCCGTGCGCCCCGCCTCGCGCGGCGAGGCGGAGGCGGACATGACCTTCGACGGCTTCGTCGGCATCGCCGACCCTCTGCGCGCCGAAGTGTACGACGCCGTGCACACCTGCAAGACGGCGGGCATCGAGGTCAAGATGCTCACCGGCGACAACATCGTCACCGCCACCGCCATCGCCGAAGAGCTGCACATCCTCGACGGCGAGCATATCGCCGTGGAGGCCTCTTACCTCGAAGCCCTCTCCGACGAAGAATTTTCCAAGGTCCTGCCCAAAGTGCGCGTCATCGCCCGCAGCACGCCCCTGTTGAAGATGCGCGTGGTCAAGGAATTGAAGGCGCAGGGCAGCGTGGTCGCCGTCACCGGCGTCGGCATCAACGACGCCCCCGCGCTGAAAAATGCCGACGTCGGCATCGCCATGGGCATTTCCGGCACCGAAGTTTCCAAAGAGGCGGCGGACATCGTGCTCCTCAACGACTCCTTCTCCACCATCGTCACGGCGGTCCAATGGGGCAGGGGCATTTATGAAAACTTCAAGCGCTTCATCCAGTTCCAGCTCACCATCAACGTGGCGGCGGT
>DXEW01000012.1 GCA_019114755.1 Candidatus Borkfalkia faecavium | reverse complement strand
AGCGCACCGCCTGCCATGGCGCCTTGACGCGACGAGATGAGAGGATACCGTCCTTGTTATAGGCAAAGTAGACAAAATAAGGATGAGTCAACCCTCATTCGTCACGCGCAGCAAGCAGCGCGTGCCACCTTCCCCCTTAAAAAGGGTGAATGCATGAAATGGGAAAGCGTTTGTAACCGATGCGCTTGCGCGCAAGACCCATTCGACTGCGCAGAAAAACAGGGCTCCCGAAAATCGCAGCGAAGCGAGATTTTTGGGAAAGAGGAGGAGCCGCCTTGCAAGTCGAGCATTTTGCCTTTCGGCAAAATGCTGACAGCATAAGCGAGCGACGACGAGGTCAGGGTGACAGGGTAGGCGCCCGCGCGCTACGACGCGCGGGGTGACAGAAAAGAAAGCGAACGCCCCTCTTCCGTCGGCTGCGCCGCCACCTTCCCCCAAGGGGGAAGGCAAGACCTTTGTTATTCCAAACAAATACTCAAAAAAAGGAAAAACGACACTTTTTCCTTTTTTCCCTTATAAGCATACGGATGGAGGTGAATGCTGCGCAATTTTATAAAGGGTGTGCCCTTAAATATTGCGCAGCAGAGGGGAGAAACCGCCGCCAGCACGGCGCGTAATTTTACGCGACGAGTGCATGGCAGGTTTCCCCCTTTTTCTCGACGATTTGTTTTGACAGCTCAAAACAAATCGTGAGAACTTCATTTTTGTGAACTCACTTCATTATCACCCGAATATGCACCTTTTTGCCCTTATGGAGCACAAATTCGCCCTTTTGTTTGGCGGCGGCGGGGATGGCGGCGTTGACGTCTTCCACCTTGCCTTCATCGATGCGGACGCCGCCGCCCTCGATGAGCCTGCGCGCCTCGCTCTTCGACTTTGCCGCCTTACAGGCGACCAACGCGTCGCAGACGGTGGCGGTGTCTGCCGCGATCTCGGCGACGGGCATGTTTTCGGCATCGCCGCCGAAGGCCGCGCGCGCCTTTGCCTGCGCGTCGTCCGCCTTTTCCTGCCCGTGCACCATCTTGGTGAGCTCGTAGGCGAGCGTCTCTTTGGCGGCGTTGATGCGCTCGTCTTTATGCGCGCACAGGGCGGCGATCTCGTCCAGCGGCAGGAAGGTGAGGAGCTTTAAGCACTTTTCCACGTCCGCATCGTCGACGTTGCGCCAGTACTGGTAAAATTCGTACGGGGTGGTCTTGTTCTCGTCCAGCCACACGGCGCCCTTGGCCGTTTTGCCCATCTTGCGCCCGTCGGACGTGGTCAAAAGGGTGAAGGTCATGGCGTAGGCGGGCTGCTGTTCTTTGCGGCGGATGAGGTCGGCGCCGGCCAAGATGTTGCTCCACTGGTCGTCGCCGCCCAGCTCTAACTTGCAGCCGTACTTTTGGTACAGCACCAAAAAGTCGTACGCCTGCATGAGCATATAGTTGAACTCGAAAAAGCTCAGGCCGCGCTCGAAACGAGATTTGAAGCATTCCGCCGTCAGCATCTTGTTGACGGAGAAGTGCACGCCGATCTCGCGCAGGAAGTCGATATAGTTGAGGTTCAAGAGCCAGTCGGCATTGTTGACCATGACGGCGCCGTTTTCGCCTTCAAAATTGATGAAGCGCGCCATCTGCTTGCGGAAGCATTCGCAGTGGTAATCGACCGTCTCGCGCGTCATCATCAGGCGCATGTCGGTACGGCCGGAAGGGTCGCCGATCATGCCCGTGCCGCCGCCGATGAGCACGATGGGCTTGTGCCCGGCATCCTGCATGTGCTTCATGGCGATCAGCTGCATGAAGTGCCCCACGTGCAGCGAATCTGCCGTCGGGTCGAAGCCGATATAAAAGGGAACGCTCTCGCTGCCGAGCAGCTTGTACAAGTCTTCTTCGTAAACCGTCTGCTTGATAAAGCCCCTCTCGCGGAGGGTGTCCATTACGTTTTTAGCCATAAACAAAACTCCGTTAAAAATTGATATATGCGTACAGGCACGCATGCGTGCGTATTATATTTGATTGTAGCACATTTTGCGCGGTTTGTAAACCTGCGGGGCAGCAAAACGGGCGGCGAAACAATTTTTTTATAAAAAATACCGAGAGAGGGCAGATTTTTTTGCTCAAAATATTGAAAAATTTGCCGACCTGTGATATAATTCTATACGGATATAACCGCCAGATGCTGCGGGAAATTTTATCGGAGGTTTTATAATGCAATATTCACGCGAAGTTGAAGAAATGATTTGCGTTGCCAAGGGCCCCAACCACGGCCCCGCGCCCATCCCCGAAGAGGGCAAATGGGTACAGGCAAAGGAGATCAAAGACATTTCCGGCCTGACGCACGGCGTCGGCTGGTGCGCGCCGCAGCAGGGCGCCTGCAAACTGACTTTGAACATCAAAGAGGGCGTCATCCAGGAAGCGCTCGTAGAGACGCTGGGCTGCTCGGGCATGACCCATTCGGCGGCGATGGCGGCGGAGATCCTCCCCAAAAAGACCATCCTCGAAGCGCTCAACACCGACCTCGTGTGCGACGCCATCAACACGGCGATGCGCGAGCTGTTTTTGCAGATCGTGTACGGCCGCAGCCAGTCTGCCTTCTCTGAAAACGGCCTGGTGATCGGCGCGGGCCTGGAAGATCTGGGCAAGGGCACCCGCTCGCAGATCGGCACCATGTACTCCACCGCAGCCAAGGGCGTGCGCTACCTCGAGATGACGGACGGCTATGTCACCCGCCTGGCCCTCGACAAGAACAACGAGGTCATCGGCTACGAGTTCGTCAACTTCGGCAAGATGATGGACTTCGTCAAGGGCGGCATGGACGCGAACGACGCGCTCAAAAAGGCGCAGGGCCATTACGGCAGGTTCACCGAAGCGGACGGGGCGGTCACCTATATCGACCCCCGCAAACAGTAAGGAGGTACGCTGAATATGAGCATCACGTTTGAAGGTTACGAGAGAAGGATCAACCAGATCCGTCCCGTCATGGACAAGTACGGCATCAAAGATTTTGAAGACGCGAAGCGCATCTGCAACGAGAAGGGCTTCGACGCATACGACATCGTCAAGAGCGTGCAGCCCATCGCGTTTGAAAACGCGGGCTGGGCGTACACCTTAGGCGCCGCCATCGCCATCAAAAAGGGCTGCACCAAGGCTGCCGACGCCGCAGAGGCCATCGGCGAAGGTTTGCAGGCCTTCTGCATCCCCGGCTCCGTCGCCGACCAGCGCAAAGTCGGCCTCGGCCACGGCAACCTCGCCGCCATGCTGCTGCGCGACGAGACGGAGTGCTTCTGCTTCCTGGCGGGGCATGAATCGTTCGCCGCGGCGGAAGGCGCCATCGGCATCGCCAAAAACGCCAACAAGGTGCGCAAGACGCCCCTGCGCGTCATCCTCAACGGCCTGGGCAAAGACGCCGCCTACATCATTTCGCGCATCAACGGCTTCACCTATGTGCAGACCAAGTACGACTACTATACCGGCAAGCTGACCGTGGTCAACGAGACCCCCTATTCGGACGGCGAGCGCGGCAAGGTGAAATGCTACGGCGCCGACGACGTGAGCGAGGGCGTCGCCATCATGATCCACGAAAAGGTAGACGTTTCCATCACCGGCAACTCCACCAACCCCACCAGGTTCCAGCACCCCGTGGCGGGCACCTACAAAAAGTGGGCCTGGGATAACGGCAAAAAGTACTTCTCCGTCGCTTCCGGCGGCGGCACGGGCAGAACGCTGCACCCCGACAACATGGCGGCAGGCCCTGCCAGCTACGGCATGACGGACACGATGGGCCGCATGCACTCGGATGCGCAGTTTGCGGGCTCTTCGTCCGTTCCCGCGCACGTGGAGATGATGGGCCTGATCGGCATGGGCAACAACCCCATGGTCGGCGCTTCGGTGGCGGTCGCCGTCGCCGTGCAGGAAGGCATGACCAAGTAATTGTAACCGATTTCGATAACAAAAAAGAGGCTTCGGAACATTCCGAGGCCTCTTTTTTTGTATGGAGAAGCCGATACTTTTGTATGTTTTGGCTTATATTGCGTTTCTGTTTCGTTTCGATCGGACCGGCGGAAGGGCGTATCGCGGCGCAGCTTCGGCAATTTCAAAGCGGCGCGGCGCACTCTTTAGGGAAGCCGCAGCGCGTTCATTCAAAAACGGAGCGACGCATCTTTTAGAAACGCCGCTCGCTTTACAGAAGCGCGGCGGCGCGTTCATTCAAAAACCCTGCGGCGCCCGTCAAGGCGCGGCCTCTTCGCCCTCATCATTGAAGCGGCAAAGCACCGTGCCCGTGCGCGTATACCCGCCGATCGTGGCCGTATAATTGCCGCCCACGCGGATATCGGCGCTGTAGCTTACATTCTGCACCAAGCCGATCGAATAGCTTCCGCAAAAGCGGTCGGCTTGGATGCGGAAATACCCGTCGTCATACGGCCGGCCCTGCAAGACAGAAAACACCTTGTAAAAGGCGCAGTTCGGGTCTACCGAAAAGGTACAGCCGTATTGTTTGCCGAAGTGCTGTGTGAGCGCCTCTGTGCCGCGCTTGAGCATGAACGCGCCGTGCTCTTCTCTGCGCGAGCCGCTGTCATACGGGATGCCTTCGCCGTGGATCTCGAACATGGCGTAGTCCGCCTCGAAGGCCACACCATCCCTGTACCAGTCAATGGAGACATAGTGATCCTGCACGGCGATATCGCGCATCCATACCCAGTTCAAGGTGGCGACCTTGCAGGAAGCGTCTTCTTCTCTGCGGGAAGGGATGTCGCTGACCGTCAAAAAGAAGTACACGTCTTCCAGATCGCTTTCGACCATTCTCCAGCTTTCGCCGCCGAACGCCGTGCCCGCCTGATATACCGCGCCCGCATCGAAGAGCATGCGCTTGGTATGCGCGCCCGTATATTCCAAAAAGAAATTGGAATAGCCGCGCGCAAGCAGTTCCGCATCGATCTCTTCTTCGGTCACGACGCCGATAAGGGCAGCTTCGTCATATTCGGTAAAGGTGACGGTGGGCTTAGGATCGGTGCACCCGCACGGCAGCAGCATGAACAGCGCCGTAAGCGCGCAGGCGCCGAGTTTTTGATATGCTTTCATAGCCGCCCTCCTCTATTTATCTCTGTCTATATAACTGTTGTCGGGAGTAAGATCGAACGTGACGTCGCCCCAGGCGCCGAGGCGGTAGTTGGGGACGCCGAACATATTGTTGGCCCTATACTCTTCGTCGTAATGATAGTAATAGATATCCAGCTGCGCGACGTACGGCGCGATGTACGGCGCGTTCACCTCTTCGGCGGAAGCCACAAACCCCAGCGAATAACTGCCCATGTACCAGTTGGGGCGGATGTGATAGTCGATATACGCCTCCCGCGACCCGCTCTGCGGCGCAATATACGAGGGCAGCGGCTGCTGCATCTGCCGCGACACGCTGTACGGATCGACGGCAAAGTAGCTTTCGACCGTCTTTTCGTCTGCAAAATTGGAAAGCGCATCAGAACCCCGCCGCAGCAAGAATATGCAGTCGGCAAAGTCCTCCGGGTCTTCGACGTTTTGCGAATTGTGCAAACTTCCCCGCCCATGCACTTCGAGCAGCGTCTGTTCGGGCACGATGGAAAACTTATCCACAAAATCGCCCCGACAGAGGATATAGTCGTCTTCCGCCGCCTCTTCGCGCGCCCACAGCCAGTTGTAGGTGACGACCTTGCGGACGACGCCCTCTTCGTCCGTCGGCACATGGCTGACGGTGACGTGCGCATACATATCTTCCCACGGGTCGCCGTCTTGAATGAATGTGCCGCCGTCGATGTAGCTGCATTCTGTCTGGAAGGTCGCGCCCGCGTCATAGAGCATGCGCTTTGTCTCATCCCCCGTCCACGAGATGAACAGCTCCGAATAGCCGCGCTCCGATAAAGCGGCGTCGACCTCTTCTGCGTCAGCAACGCCCGCCTGCGGAGCGGCGTACGGGGCGGTATAGGTGAGCGTATAGGTGGGATTCAGAATACCGTTTCCGTCGCACCCGCACGGCAACAGCATGAACAGCGCCGTAAGCGCGCAGGCGCCGAGTTTTTGATATGCTTTCATAGCCGCCCTCCTCTATAGATATTGTTCATATTCTTCTACATAGCGGTTGTCTGGAGAGTAATCGAAATTGCACACCCCCCAGGCTCCGGCATCGACCCAATCATAAATTTCCGAATTATGCCGATACTGCACCGTTATACCCTGTATGCCGTAAGAATCATCGTCCGGCGCAAGCGCGCAGACCAGCCCCAGCGAATAACTGCCCATGTGCCAGTTCGATTGGATATGGAAATCGGCATATTGATCGCCCTGCGTCACCGCGCCCACCGCATGATGATAGATGCGGCGGAAGGCGCACGAAGGATCGACGGAAAAGTAATAGGCGGCATACCCGTGGCCGACGTCGATCGTCGACATCGCGTCGCTGCCGCGCTTTACACAAAACGTCCCCTGCGTTTTTTGGGGAACGGAAACGGCGCCGAACGCTTCTCTTTCGTATAAAACGCCCTCGCCGTGCAGCTCGAACATGGTGTATTCGGGATAGACGGAGAACCCGCCCCCGGAATCGTAATTGACGAGGACGTAATCTTCCTCCACGGGCTGGTCGCTCGCCCACAGCCAGCTCAGCGTGACGATCTTACGGATGACGCCCTCGTCGTCCGTCGGCACATGGCTGATGACGAGCATCCCGTATGTATCCGCCCAACGGCCGTCGTCCGGCGTAAAGATCCCGCGCGTCACGCCGCTCCCCGTCTGGAAAGCCGCGCCCGCGTCATAGAGCATGCGCTTGGTCTCATCCCCCGTCCACTCGATGAACAGCTCCGAATAGCCGCGTTCCAATAAGGCGTCGTCGATGGTCTCCATGCCGACCACGGTATCGGCGGCGATGCTCTCGTCGTCGGAGGTATACGTCACCGTATACACGGGTTTTTCCCTCTCCTTCATGATGCCGCAGCCGCTCAGAGGCAATAGCAGCAGCGCCGACAAGGCGCAGGCAGCCGGCCCTTTCCGAATTTTCATATCATTTTTCTCCCGTCATTCTTCTATATACTCGCGGAAATCGCAGATACCGCCGATCTTTTCTGCATAAGCGCCGTCGTCCTGTTTATAATAGCGGGCAACGGCAGAACGATAGTTGTTGATCTCGCTAAATTTTGCGATGCAGATGGTAAACGAACCGCGGTAATCGGATGAGTCGATGAGGTAATATCCCCTGCCGCCATATATCTTTTCGCCCTCTTTGTCTATGAGGTAATATTCCATCTCGAACATGCTACCGAAATCGACGCTGAAGGTATAGGTGACGCTGTTTTCGCCCATATCGATATGCATCGGCTCGCTGTACACGAGCGGCTGCCGATCGATGGCCGCAGGGTCGGTAGAAGCGACGAAGTAAGTGCCCGTCTGGTCGAGCGGCAGTTCGGGGGCATTGTAGTCCAAATTCTGTTCGGCGTGTTCTAAATGCCCGGAGCCGTGCAGTTCAAACAGGGCGCTGTTGGAAAGCGCCGCGTAGCTCTCGTCCCATTCGATGGAGATCTTTTCCTCTTCCGCAAAGCGGTCTGCCTGCCAGCGCCAGTTCACCGTCAGCCATTTGACGGAGATGCCGCTCTCGGGCATGGATGCGTCGCTGACGACAAGGTCGGCGGAAAATCCGCTCCATTCGCCGTCCGCCGCCCCCACGGGCACGCCCGTACTGCGCTGGAACACCGCCTTTTTCTGATACAAAAAATACTTTGTCTCCGCGCCCGTGTTGCCGATGAACAGCTCGGAATATCCCGCCTCGCGCAGGTAGGCGTCTACCGCCTGCTCTTTGGAGAGCTCGCCGTCTTCATGGCGGTAGCGGCTGAGCCTGTAGGTCACCGTCTTTTCGATGGCTGCGTCTTTGCCGCAGGCGGAAAGCGAAAACAACATGCCTATCGCCAGCGCGCAGGCAGCCGCCCTCTTCCACTTGTGCTTCATGCCGCATCCCTCCCCTGCTTTGTTCTTTTGCCGCCGCTATGGCTGACCCTTTCATTTTTATATATTGCCGAAATACCCGCCCGCCGAAAAAGCTGCCGCCGGCCGCGCCGCCCGCAAAACTTCAATACGCCCTTTGCGAAGGGGCAGCCTGCACCGCCGAAGCGCCCGCCTCGCCGCACACCGCCGCGATCAGCGGCTCTAACCTTTCGCTGCGGCTGCGGATCTGCCAATACAGGCGCTGCCCCGCGCGCTCGGTGCGCATCTTGTACCAGACCATGCCGCCGCTGTCCGTCCCCAACCCGTCATAGAGGACGGAATAGCCGTTGACGGAGGCATACTGCGACAGGCTGTTGTAAGAAAATTTCGTCATTTCGTCGTATGAAGTGTCGTACTCGATCTCGACGGTGACGTAGTAGCTTTCGCCCTCCGCCTCGATGACGCCCTCGACGATCGCCGAAACGACGACGGAATCGTTCTGCCGCACCAGTTCGGTGCCCGAGGTGATGGAAACGCTCTTCAGGCAGGCGTTTTCGTCTACGAGCGCCTGCTGCTGCGCCTCGTCAAGGCGCATGTTCAGATACAGCACGCCCGGGTTGATGGCGGGCCGACGGCTGCCGAGCATCCAGGGCAAAAAGCAGAGCAGCGTGCACAGCGCGCCCAGCAAAAACGCCGCCGCGGTCAGCCACAGCGTCCGCTTTCTGCGCCCGGCGGCAAGGCCGCCCGCCCCGACGGCGACGTCCGCCCCGTCGGCAGCGGAAAAGCCGCCGAACTGCGCCGCGTTTTCTGCAAACCAGTCGGCAAACGGCTGCCGCTCCGCCTGCAATGATCGTTTGACTTTGCGTTCGAATTTTCCCATAGCGCCACCTCTCTACACTATAATGACGCCCGCAAAGGCGCAAAAGGCTCATAAAAAAAGGTTTTTGAATGGAAAGGCGAGGAAGAGCATCCCCACCCTGTCATCCTGAGCGGGCGAAGCGAGCCGAAAAATCTCTGAAAACAACATAAAAACGGCAGAACTACGTTTGCCGTTTTTCCTTTTGAACTTGATTTTCGTGAACTAACTATCGTAATAATCTACCAGTTTGCGCTTGACGGAAAGGTAGATGCGCTTGACGGTCGCGTACGAGACGCCCAGTTCCGCCGCCACCTGTTTGAGCTTTTTGCCCCACACGGCGTGCTCGACGAGGACTTCGCGCTCGCGTTCGTCTAAAAGGGCGAAGACGTCGTCCGCCCACAGGCCCGTCTGCGGCTGTACGGGCACCCGTTCGAGCGCGGCATCGTCGGCAATGCTGCGGCTGTTTTTGCGGAACACGTCTTTGACGGCGTTCTCCGTCATCACGGCGACAAAGCCGTCGGGGTTGCGGATGAGCGAGGCATCGCCCCTGTACGAGCACAGGCGCAGCATCACCGTCATCGCCACGTCGTAGCCCGCCTGCCTGTCTTTGAGGCGCAGCTGCGCCCGCAGCCAGACTTTTTGAAAATATTCTTCATACAGCTCCTGCAAAGCGCGCATATCCTTGCGCTGCAGCCGCTGCAGCACGCTGCAAAAGCGCGCCCGCTGCATACCCATATTCGCTCCCCCGCCGCATCGAAGTCCTTTGCCGCACTTTTATGATAAAATTATAACACAATCATGACGACATTTCAAGTACTTCTCGAAAAAAAGTATAAAAAAACCGCGCAGAGCGGGGCTGCACGGCGGCGGCGTCCCCTGCGCGGGCTTTGTTTTTATGTTTGCTGTGCATTTTGTTCGGCGCGTTTAACAAAATTTGTGCAGCGCCGTAAACAATTTTGGGGAAGGCGGAAAGGGCGGGCTTTCGGCCCCTTCCAAACCAAAAACATGCGGCGCCTCTATAAATTTTGGCTTAGAAGAACGCGCTCAGCAATTTTCGGCGATGGCGTAGAGCAGTTTTTCGGTATCTTCCCACCCCAAACAGGGGTCGGTGATCGACTTGCCGAACACGCGCCCTTCGGTGATGGGCTGGCTGCCCTCTTCGATATAGCTTTCGATCATCACGCCCTTGATGAGCTTTTTCAGCCCCGCGTTGTAACGGCGGCTGTTGAGCACCTCGCAGACGATGCGGATCTGCTCTTTATATTTTTTATTGGAATTGGAATGGTTGGCGTCGACGACGGCGGCGGGGTTTTTGAGCTCGCGCTTTTCGTACAATTCCAACAGGCGCACGAGGTCTTCGTAATGATAGTTGGGGATGCAGGTGCCGTATTTATCGACGCCGCCCCGCAGGATGCAGTGCGCCAGGGGGTTGCCGGAAGTGGAAACGTCGTTCCCGCGGTACAAAAAGCGGTGGCAGGACTGCGCCGCCTGCACCGAATTGAGCATGACGGCGAGGTCGCCGCTGGTCGGGTTCTTCATGCCCACGGGGATATCCATGCTGCTCGCCGTCAGGCGGTGCTGCTGGTCTTCTACCGAGCGCGCCCCTACCGCCTCGTAAGAGAGGATGTCGTCTAAATAGCTGCGGTTTTCGGGATAGAGCATCTCGTCGGCGGCGGTGAGGCCGCTCTCCCCGATGGCGCGGATGTGCATCTTGCGGATGGCGACGAGCCCGTGCAGCAGGTCGGGCGCGCGGGCGGGGTCGGGCTGGTGCAGCATCCCCTTGTACCCCTCGCCCGTGGTGCGCGGCTTGTTGGTATAGATGCGCGGGATGACGATGAGCTTTTCCTCCACCTTGGGCGCGACCTTGGCAAGGCGCGAAACGTAGGCGCAGACGGCGTCTTCGTTGTCGGCGGAACAGGGCCCGACGATGACGATGAACTTATCCGACTCTCCCGTAAACACTTGGCGGATGGCGGCGTCGCGCGCGGCCTTCAATTCTTGGGCGGCGGCGGGCAGCGGGTATTCGCTTTTCAGCTCTTCCGGCGCGGGCAGCCTGTAATTCAGATGCATGGGCATGGTGATACTCCTTGCCTCCGCACAAAAGCGGGGCTTTTTTCTATTCAGAATATTATAACAGAAAGAGAGGGCGCCGTCAAGCGGGCGGGGCTTACGAACACTAACCTGCCGAAAGCTGCTTTTGCAGCGACACCAGGGCGCGGACGGTGCTGCCGTAGCTTTCGATGCCGCCGGGAACGCCGTTCGCCTTCAAAAACAGGTCGTTAAAGAAGGAAGAGATGCTGTCTATCAGCCCTTCATACTTTTGGTAATGGGCGGAAGCGTTGGCGTATTCGCGCCGCACGGCGGGGCTCAGCTGCCCGTACAGCGCCTCAAACTCTTCCTGCGGCAGGGCGTTGAGCAGAGCCGCCGCCGCAGACATCAGCCCGCTGTAGCGGAGGGCGGCCTCTTCCGAACGCAGGCACAGGGCGTAGGCGACGATGTTCGCCTGCCCTTCCTGCGCCACTCCCTCGGCGTGCGCCATCTCGTGCGCCATGGTCACGGGCAGAGAATAGGCGGGGATGTTGACGTTGACGTTCGCCTCGGCGAAAAATGGCATGTAAATGCCCGTGATGCCCAAATAGCTCATGGGCACGGACAGCGCCACCGCCTTGGGGCGCACGGCGTAGGGGGCAAAATAGCTGCCCGCCTCTGCATACGCCGCGTTGAGGCTGCGGGCAAGCGCATCGAAGTCCGCAGGCAGCACGTCGCCCGCTTCATCCCGCGGCAGCTGCGCCGCGAGCTCGTTCAGCTGCCCGATGGTCCAGTCGGCGGCCGCGGCGACTTCTTCGCGGGTGACGGGCGCCTCTTCGATCCCCAAGGCGGAAGCCGCCGAAGGGCGGGCGTACAGGGGCGCGAACAGCAGCCCGAAAGAAAGCAGCAGCGACAGGGCGAAAAACGCCGCCCGCCACAGCCACGCCTTGGCGCGGGCATAGTCCTTCCAACACAGCAGCAGGATGAAACACACCGCCGCCATGGGGATGCCGACGATGAGCAGCGCCGCCGCCGTCTCGTAAAAGGAAAGGGAAAACAGCCCCGTGACCCCGCCGAGGATCCACGACAGGGCGCGGGTGACGCCGCGCGCGAACAGGTATTCCGCCGACACGGGGATATCCGCCAACAGGTATACGAGCGCGGTACACGCCGCCAGCCCCCAAAAGACGCAGGCACGGCGGCTTATTTTATTTTGGAAGAGCGCTTTGGCGCCGATTTTGTTTTGGAAGAGCGCTTTGCGGCCGCCCCCGCTTTTTTGCGGCGATCCGCTTTGCGTGTTGTTTTTGAAGGGCGCATCGCCGATTATTTTGTTTTGCATGGGCGCCTTGCGGCGCCGAAGAGATCCGTCCATACTTTTACAATAACGCCTGCGCGTGAAAAACGTGTGCGCGGCAGACAAAAACGCAGCGGAAATTTCTCCTATTGCCGCGTGGGAAATTTTTTCTCTATTGTAACGCGCGCAGGGGAAATTGTCAACCGCATTGCCGATCGCCGCACGAGCGGAGGATGACAGAAAAGAAAAGCCACACCCCCCCCGCCCACAAAAAAGACAGGCGGTGCGCCTGCCTTTTCAAAAATTTTATTCAAAAAACGGGGGAATGTTCGGCTGCTGCGGCTCGGGTTCCTGCCCGCACATGACGAGCAGACAGATCGCCAGCACGACCACCCCCACCGCGATGCAAACGAGGGCGCCCTTCAAGCACGCCTGCGCCGTCCGCGGCTTTTTATACCGCCACATAAAATACAGTATGATGCCCGCAAGGGGAACAAAAAAGCCGATCACCATGTACTTCCACAAATGGCTCGTATCTGCGCTCTCGTCAAAGGGAGTATACCGCTCTTCGACGGGCGGAGGCGGCAGGTTGACCTCGCCCCCCTGGCTTTTGCCGCAGCGCGGGCAGACCACAGAGCCCTCATCCAGCTGTTTGCCGCAAAATTTACACCGCATGGAAATTCCTCCTCTTCGTTTTTTATTCAGTATAACACGGAAAATTTACCGCGTCGATATTGGAAAGAATATTGCCCGCAAATCACTGCCGAAGCGGCAGAACTTCTGCCGCCGACAGCTGAGTTATACAGTGTGTGCTCTGAATTATGCAGTCTCTAAAAAGTCGGTGAAGGTGCAGGAAATGTGTATAAGTATTAAATAGACGGCAATCATACAATTACTCTAAGTAGCCTACTTTTATAGTATACCTATGTAGTCGTCTGATTACGTAACGCAACATTACACAATAATATCAACAGCAACAGACAAACCAACGAGTAAAACCATTGCCATATATCGTTATGATACGAAAGTACATCTCCAATTTGATAATAACGAATACCGATACAACTCCCGTAAATAAACGCCAGTATACACGACAAAAGACTAAAAATCGCAACAGCAATAGCTTTTCGCCTACCATCTTGCATCATTAAATAGAGCAACAAGCCTATCGTAAAGATTAAATAAGGAAGCAGAATTAAAAATGGTTGCTCCAACTTAAAAATGATCCCCGGAACTTTTTCCAGAAAAGGTTGAGCGAGCATATCGATTGCACTTACATATATAAAAGCTCCTTGCGTATTGACCCATGCAACCGGCAAAAAAGCGAATAACAAAATTTCTATCAATACACACATTAAGACAAGCAAAATTTGAACAAGTTTAATATTGTTTCTTGTTTTTATTTTCATAATCTATTATATATTATAAATTAATATTGGCCGTGCAGAATATAACGTATTTGAGCCTTCAATATCTATATTCGCTGAAATACCACATGCACCAAAACTAACACTTAATGCGTTTGCAAAAAAATTTTCATTATGCACGTATGATACAGCAACATTCGTATCATTCGTAGCTATTACATAATAGCTTCCTTCCAAATGCCAATTTGAATATATTTGCTTATGATCAACTTTTGTTGCTCCAGCCCCGTCGTTATAAGCTTTCACATCTGTTGGCCATTGAAGTTTAAAGCAAACTCCAAAAGACTGGGTATAGCTTGGTATCAATTCTTCAGTAACATCCTTTTCCCAATCTTCTGGAGGATTATGATACGCACTGTGATTATGGTAATAATAATGATAAGACATATTACCTTCTTCTGTTCCATTCGAATCAAAAACTCCCGCCGTAGAATGGCTTAAAATAAACTGCTCTTCATAACGTAATTTAAATGTTTTGTGAAAAACCACCTCACCTTCTACTTTATATCTTGCATTACCAGTTATTGTATATCCTTTGTGATATGCTGTTGTATAAATTGTTAAATACCCCTCATCATCACTCCATTCACTTTCGCCATCAAAATCTTGAGCCGCAAGCGTTTGCTCTTGATACACTACAAAATTGCTCTCTTTTGCCTCTTGTTCATTAAATCCATAAGGATGTTGTTTAGCAAATTCTTCAATTGGATCATTTGAAGCATTTCTTGTCATCGGTGATTGATCAAGTGACAAAATATTATTTAATCTAAATGTTTTTACCCCATCCACCTCTTCTTGTACAATATTGAATTCAACTTCTTCAGCTTTTACCACTTGAAGAAAGTCATAACATAAAAATAAAATCGCCAATGCCACAAAAACACCAATAATACTAAATGTCCTCAAAAATAGCAACTTAAAACTACTGCTAAAATTTTTCATAATTACTCCTTTCAATTTCCCAAAATTTAAAATTACCATCATTCCTTATTCAATTTAAATTGCTGCACCGGAACCACCCCCTTATGCCTTTTGGTGGCCCCATTATAACACACAACTATGCCGGCGTCTACCAAGTGCAGCTTTGCAATTGCTTTACATTGGCACTTTTTGGCAAGAAATTTTGGAGTTCAGCTTCATATTCAGTTGTAAATAGTTAGAAGCAAAGTTATGCCACGCATAACCGACGCGCTTTTCCCTTTTACAGTCGGTAATTTCGTTTATACATCACATAACAATGTTTTGTAGTCAAGCGAAAAGGCGGTATTTCCTCGACAGTCGCTCCGTTTTTGCATTTGCCTACGCCCCCTCTTGTCCCCCCAAGGGGGAAGGCAAGAGGAGGCGGGGCGCGTCGCGCGACCGCAGGATGACAAGGGGCGACCGCAGGATGACAGACGGAAGCCCCTACCCTGTCACCCGGAACGAAAAATTTTTATAGGCATCTACTCGAACGCTTCGCCTAAAAATTCGCCGTCGGCGCTGTAAATAACTATAGGAGACAACTTTTCCGCCCAATTGCGGTCGTCAAATTTATAGCGCATGCGCGCCAGCCAATACTTCTGCTCGCCGCCCGTAGAGGCGTACACGCGGAGCGCATCGCCCATATTGAGGTCGGCGGTATAGTCTTCCGCTTCCAGCTCCATCTCTCTGAAAGAGTACGGATACTGCGTAGAAGAATACAGCTCAACATACACCTCGATGGTGGAAGGGAACAAGGTAAAATTGTTCTTTGCCTGCCCCCAGATGCGATCGCCTTCGCTGCCCACCTCGATCGACAGGTTTGTCACCAACCCACGCAAATCGGCCTCCGCTTCTGCGGCGTATGCCACGGGAGCAGCCTCTTGCGCGGCGGCAGCCTGCACGGGCAGCCCGCCGCATATCAGCAGCGCGCACGAGAGCGCCGCAGCCAACCCGAAACACCTTTTTTTGACAGACATCAACAAGCCCTCCTATTTGTTTTTATCCGTTTGTTCTTTTTTCCGCCCCTTTGCCTTGCTGACGCGCACCAAGTGCACGACACTCACGGCGCAGGCAGCCACGGCGGCAACCAAAACGCCCACGATGACCGCAATCAACCAAGGCGGCATGTTCCACGCAATAACATTAGCGCCGCCATCCCCTTCACCCGACTGATACAACATGCCGATCAGCGCTACCGCGATCAACACGACCAGCACGGCGCAAACAGTCAACGCGACCGAGCGCAGGACGATGTAGACCTTTCGGAAACGCCCTTTCTCCGCAGATTTGCCCGGGTCTTGATCGGCCGCTTCCGCCTTCTGCTGTTCTCCTTGCGCCTCTTGCAGGGCAGATACCTGCCCCTGCAGCGCCATCACTGCGGCGGCAAGCTCTTGTACCTGTTTTGACTGCGTCTCTTCACCTTTGGGGAAAAAATATTCATACTCTACCCCAAAATAGCGGCAAAGCGCCCGCATATTTTCCGGCTTGGGCAACAGTTTATCCGTTTCCCAACTTGAAACCGTTTGGCGGGTGACGCCGAGCAGTTCGCCCAGCCTCTCCTGTGAAATGCCCGTCTTTTCGCGCAGGTGCGCAAGCCTGTTCCCTAACGTCATCATGTGGCCTCCTGTTTTGCGTACCACTATTATAGCATACATTTTATGACAATTCAAGGGGTCGCCGAAAAAATAGTGCACAAAATTATGTTGCAATTTGTCGGGAATACGAGCGATGCCACCGCGCAGTCGAATGAGGCTCTTTCAAATGTAGAATGTAAAATTTAAAATGTAAAATTGAGGACGGTTTTGTTTTCAGAGATCCTTCGATGCGCGCGGCTCTGCCGCGCGACCGCAGGATGACATAAAAACTTACCCTGTCACCCTGAGCGGAGCAGCGAAGGCAAAGCTGAGCCGCGTAGTCGAACGGGTCTTGCGCGTTTGCGTACTTGCCAACAAACGCCCTCCTTTTCATGCCTTCACCCTTTTTAAGGGGGAAGGTGGCATGAGCCGCTTTTGCGGCGCGTGACGAATGAGGGTTGATTTATCCTTATTGCTCTCTTTGCCTATCACAAGGACGGTATCC
>DXEW01000011.1 GCA_019114755.1 Candidatus Borkfalkia faecavium | reverse complement strand
TTGCCGCGAAGAGGATGCAGCAATACACGCGTATTGCAAAGACGATGAACGGCAAAGCGACTAAAAGATGCCGCTAAAAGCGTGGTCCGTATTTTTTCCTTACAGTATCCATGCAAGGCAAAGCCCGCAGGTAATATACGGACATATTACCAAGGGCTTTAACGATGCAGATGTGGTGAGATACCCGCTTCCGATCGGATCCTCTTTGCTTTGACTTGGTTATATTTTTTGATTGTCGATGCGGGCATCCCCCGCCGCCACGATGAGGATGACCCGCTCTCCTGCGCGGAAGGAAAGGGTCTTGGCGATGCGGCAGGGTTCGCAGCCCAGCGCCTTTGCCGCCAGCTCGACGGTAGCGGACGACACGGGGAATTCGCGGATGTTCCCCTCCATGTTCCATTGTTTGAAGTATTCTTTGACGCGCTCGATCATACGCACTCCTCTTGCTTGTTGTATTTGATGACACTATCTTACCCCGTTTGGAAGAAAAAGTCAACGATCTGCGCCGCCCTCCCCGCGCAAGGCAAACGCCGGCCCTGAAAACCCCGTGCCTCTCCTGCAAGGCGCCGTGCGCCCTTCCGCAGAGAGGGGCGCACGGCGCGTAAAATAAACAAAACGCGAAAAAGGGAGCGGCGCGCGAAAACCGGGGCGCGCGAAAACCGGGGCGCGCAAAAGGGGCCGCCCGCACGGCGGCCCCCTGCTGCATCCGGCGATGACGCCGTAAAAACTTTTTCGGAGCTGTACACTTTCCCCCTGAAAAATACTTCTTTACAGGGCAAACGCCCCTTGGCCGCAGACAAACGCGGCATGCCCGCACCCTGCGGGCGACAGATACTTTCTCTTTTTCCGCTTTTGCGGCAAACGCCTTTTGCGGCGGCTGCCGCGTGAACTTTCCGCCCGGCCCCGAAGGCGGGACCGCCGAGACACAGCCGCGCCCAACGCGGGCGCAGACGGCTCATTCGGAAAGTTTCACCTTGCGCGAAACGAGCGAAAAGTGCGATACCCATTCTTTACACGAAAACAGGCGCACCGCCCCGTACAGGGCGCACAGCGCCGCCGCGCAGGCTGCCGCTGCGGGCAGTGCGTCAAGGGCGCCTTCGCACGTTTCCAACACGGCGCAGACGTGGCAGCGCTCGCCCGCGCATACATGGGCGGCCTGCACGTCGGCAAAGGCAAAAACGGCCAAAGCAAACAGGAGAAAGACGGCGGCAAATAAGACGGCTGCGATGCGGCGGCGCTTTTGCATGGCTGTTTTCCTCCCGTAAAAATTTCTGTACCTGTATTATACTACCGCGGCGAAGAATTTGTCAAAGAGATGCCGCCCACAGCAAAAATTTCACACAAGCGAGCGAGAGAGGGCGGCCGCGAGGATGGCTCGCACCGCCGTGGCGGCAAAAATTTCACACAAGCGAGCGGAGAAAGAGCCCCCGAAGCCCGCCCGCAGGGGCGGACGCACAGAGCAAAAATTCACACAAGCGGGCAGCTCCTGCGCAGACGACGGCGGGAACGGGCGAGGCCCTTCCTTCCCAAAATTAAAAACGTTTACGCCTTCGCCTCTTCCGCGGGATCAGATTCGTGCGCGGCGATCTTGATGCATACGAGCACGTCGCCCGCCTTCAATTCGGTGGCGCCGTAGGGGATGACGGTGCCGCCGCCCCGCTTGATCATGGCGATGAGGGTGCCGCGGGGCAGCTGCAGCTCGCGCACGGTTTTGCCCGCCCAGGGGTGGTTTTCGCCCAGATATTCTTCAAACATGCCGAACTCTTCGCGGTTTTCAAACTCGGGCGCGGCGGTGACGAGCAGGTCGCCGGGATTGACGACGGTGTTGCCGTCGGGCACCACCACCTCGTCTCCGCGCAGGATGAGCACCACCAAAAATTCGCGCGGCATGACGCACTGGCGCAGCTGCCTGCCCGCCCAAGGGTGCGTTTCGCCCACCACGATCTTGACGAAGCGCACGTCCGTTTCGTCCTGATAGTCGGTGAAGGTGCGCAGGACGTTGTCGCTGTCGCCCAGCATATGCAGTTTGCGAGACACGACGGGCAGCAGCGAGCCCTGCAGCGAGATGGAGATGATGACGATGCAGAAGACGATGCTGAATAGATCGTACGGCAAGCTCCCCTCGCCCAGCTGCGAGATGGCGTAGATGGCGAACACGACGGACGCCACCCCGCGCAGCCCCGCCCAGGCGATGACGCCCATCTGATTGGCGCGGGCGCGGAAGGGAAGCAGCAGCGCCGCCACCGCCGCGGGGCGGGCGATGACGGTCATGAGCACGAAGATGAGCAGCGCCGGCACCAGCACCTCGGGGCGGATGAGCCACTCGGGCGTAGCCAAAAAGCCGAGCAGGAAAAAGATCATCATCTGGGCGACGGCGGTGACGGCGTCGAAAAAGCGGACGCAGTCCCGCTTTTGGGGGATGCGGGCGTTGCCCAGCATGATGCCGCAGATGTACACGGCGAGGTACCCGTTGCCCGCCCAAAGCCCCGGCAGCACCGAGGGCACGGCGTAGCAGATAAGGGCGATGGCGAGCACGAAGATGGTGCCCCCCTGCCCCATGTTGAAGGGGATGGTCTTGAGGATGTAGATAGACAAAAACCCGAACGCCGCCCCGAACGCGGCACCGAAGCCCACCTGCGCGCACAGCATGCCCGCGATCTGCCCCGCGCCCATGGCGGAGGCGCCCTCGATGCCGTACTGCGCCGCCAATACGGCGGTGAACACCACGGTGAGCATGTACGAGGTGGGGTCGTTGGAGCCGGACTCCATTTCCAATAAAGACGAGGTGCCGTACTTCAAATTGAGGCGGCGGGAACGGAGGATGTTGAACACGGAGGCGGCGTCCGTCGAGCAGATGACAGAGCCGATGAGCATCGCCTCTACCCAGCCGATATCGGGCGCGAAGGGCAGGACCTTGAACACGCACCAGGCGAACACGCCCACCAGCCCCGCCGTGAGCGCCGTGCCCGCAAAGGACAACAGCAGCGCCCTGCCCGCCACGGGCCTGGCCTCTTTGAAGTTGGTGCCGAAGCCGCCGTAAAAGATGACCAGCACCAGGCAGGCCGAACAAACGACGTTGCCCATGTCGTAATCGGTGACATTGCCGAACACGGGGCGCAGGAGCACCCCGGCGATCATGCCGATGGCGATGAACAGCAGCAGCGACGGCACGTTCAGCTTGTCCGTCAGGCGGTTGATGAACAGGCACAGGGCGATGATCAGCCCCATGAATAAGAGCAGGTAAACGTATTCCATAGGCGCCTCCTTGTGCTTTTTCTTCTTTTTCTACGGTCGTTCGCGGTTTTTTGCGGTTTTTTGCGGTTTTGCGCCGCGCTTTTTTCTGTTTTACACTTTTCGGCCGCTTACGCCTTTTGGGGCGCGCCGCGCCACATGCGCAGCTTGTTTTCGACGATGTCGGCGATAAACGGCAGGCCGTCGTACAGTTCGCCGTCTACCTGCACGGTCATGGGCGCGTCGGGCACGATCTCTACATGCTTGCAGCGCTCGAAAAAGGTGAACGGCTCTTCTAAGATGCGGCCCTTCATCAATTTGACGAAGGCGGCGGGGATGCTCGCCTTTTTGACGTCGTCTACGGCGACGAAGTCCAGCATCCCGTCGGCTATGTGCGCCTGCGGGCACATGCGGATGCCGCCGCCGATGGTCTGCCCGTTGCCCACGCAGGCGATGAGGGCGCTGTGGCGGCTCTCCTGCCCGTTGACGCGCACGGTGAAGGTATAGTTTTTATATTTGATGAGGGAAACGATCAAACTGACGAGGTACTGCATCTTGCCGCGCAGAAATTTGGAATCGCGGCAGCGGCGCAGGATCTCGACGTCGATGCCCGTGCCCGCGGCGTTGATGCCGCGCACCCCCTGCGGCAGCTGCAAAAAATCGGTCAGCTGCGGCTCGGTATCCGCGATGAGGTCTACCGCGGCTTCCGGCTGCAGGGGGATGCCGGCAGAGGCGGCAAAGTCGTTGCCGGTGCCGGCGGGGATGAGCCCTAAGGCGCAGGCTTCAAAATTTTCAAAACCCTTCAGCACCTCGTGCAGGGTGCCGTCTCCGCCGAAGGCGACGATGTCGCCTTCCCCTTCGCGGCTGAGTTTGGCGGCAAAGGCGGCGGCGGCGCCCGGTTTTTCCGTTTGATAGAGGCGCACCTGTTTGCCCCGCTCGGCAAAGCGCGCCAGGGCGCGCTCCAACAGCTTTTTCTTTTTTCCTTCCCCCGCCTGCGGGTTGGCGATGACGTTATACACTTCTCTCTCCTTTACCGACTGCGGCGGCGTGCGTCTTCCGTAAGTTTACAGCCCCGCGGCGGCGCGCGTCTTCAAAAGCCCTGCCCGCAGCGGCTTTCCCTTCCAAAAAATAAAATAACTCCCTTTGATTATACCATAAAAGGCAGGCATTTGCAATTTTTTTTCAAAAATGATATAATACGGGGCAGAGGATTCTTTTGGGAGGGAAGGACTGATGCGGCTGAACATACCAAAGCGCCTGCGGCAGCTGGCAGAACAGGCGGACTTTCCGCTGTATGCGGTGGGCGGCGCCGTGCGCGACGCCCTGGCGGGGCTGCCCGCTTCCGACGATATAGACATCTGCGCCCCCGCGGACGCGGAAAAATTTTCCGCCCTGGCGGAGAAAGCGGGCATCCGCGCCTCGGCGGTGTATAAAAACACGGGCACCGTGCTGTTGGAAGAGGAAGGGCGGAAGATCGAATTTACCTCTTTCCGCACCGACTTTTACCGCGGCGGCGAACACGCGCCCTGCGCCGTGCGCTTTACCGATAAGATCGAAGAGGACGCGCTGCGGCGCGATTTTACCTGCAACGCCGTGTACTGCGACCTGAAAACGGGCGAGGTGTGCGACCCCCTCGGCGGGCAGAAAGACATCGAAGAGCGGCGCATGGCGACCACCCGCCCCGCCGACGAGGTGTTTTCGGAAGACGGGCTGCGGCTGATGCGGCTGGCGCGGCAGGCGGCGCAGCTGGGCTTTGTGCCCTCGTTAGAGACGATCTTGGGGGCAAAGTTCAACGCCGCCCGCATCGGGCTCATCTCCGCCGAGCGCATCTATGCCGAGCTTTTGCTGCTGCTGCACGCCGACGAAAAGTACGCCCGGCAGTACGCCCACTACGAGGGCCTGAAAATTTTAGAGGTGACGGAAGTTTTGAACTATATTTTGCCCGAGCTTGCGGCGGGCAAGGGGCTTGCCCAGCGCAGCGACTTCCACGACCACGACGTGCTGGAACACAGCTTCCGCACCTGCAAATATGCCGACGGCAGCATACGCCTTGCCGCCCTGCTGCACGACGTCGGAAAACCCGCCGCCTACTTGCAGACGGGCCGCTACCACGGGCACGACGTGCTGGGCGAGGGCATCGCCCGCGAGATATTGCAGCGGCTGAAGGCGCCCAAAAAGACGACCGAGCTCGTGTGCCGCCTGACCGCCCTGCACATGTACGACTTAGACGGCAAGGCGCGCGAGAGCAAGATCCGCGCCTTTGCGGTGAAAAACCACGACGTGTACGAGCCGCTGCTCTTGTTGAAGCAGGCGGACTACTCCGGCTGTAAAGACGACCTCTCCCTCTGCCCCACCATCGCCAAGTGGAACGCCGTCACCGACAAGATGAAGGAAGAGGGCGTGCCCTTCACCCTGCGCGAGCTGGCGGTGCGCGGAGATGAGCTGCGCGGCATCGTGCCCGCGCCCGAAACGGCGAAGGTGCTGCAAAAACTGCTGCTGTTCTGCGCGCAGGACGGGCGGCGCAACCGAAAGGAAACGCTGCTGCGCGAGGCGGCGCACATTGCATTGGAGATACAGAGAGAGGAAGCGGCGCACCCCGCGCAAGGGCAGCCAAAGGAGAAGGAGGAAAAACGATGACCGAAACATACGCGCTCATCGCCGCCGTGTGCGGCGCGGGGGCGCTCATTTTAGCGGGCGTATGCCTTGCCGTTTTGCTGGTGCGCACGCGCAGGAGGGATGAAAGCGCCATCGCTTCCGACCTTTCGCGCCTGGAACAGCTGATCCTTCGCGCCAACGATACGGCGGCGCAGAGCGCGCACAACGTGCGCGACTGGCTGGAATTCATCTCCAAGCGGCAGAGCGGCGACCTGCAGGCCGTGGCGGCGCGGCTGGAAGCGCTGAACACCGCCACCGAGCGGCGGCTGACCGAGCTGGAGCGGGCGGTGGCGGGCGAGGTGCGGTACATGAACGAGCAAAACGCCGCCGCCCTCGCCGAAATGCGCAGGACCGTGGACGAAAAGCTCTCTTCCACCCTCGAAAACAGGCTGCAAAAGAGCTATTCGCTCATCAACGAGCGGCTGGAAGCGGTGTATAAGGGCATCGGCGAGGTGCAGCAGCTGGCGGGGAGCGTGGCGGACATCAAAAAGGTGTTCACCAACGTGAAGCTGCGCGGCACCTGGGGCGAGGTGCAGCTGGAGGCGCTGCTGGCGCAGATGCTTTCCCCCGCGCAGTACCGCGCCAACGTGCATCTGGACCCCAACGAGAACACCGTGGTGGAATATGCGGTGCTCCTGCCTGCGGGCGAGGGCGAAAGCGCCCTGCTGCCCATCGACAGCAAGTTCCCCGCCGAAGAATACCGCCGCCTTGCCGACGCGGAAGCCGCCGGAGACAAGTCCGCCGCCGAACGGGCGCGCAAAAATTTGGAAAAGGCGCTGAAAGTGCAGGCGGACATGATCGCCCAAAAGTATATCCGCCCGCCGCTGACGGCGGACATCGCCGTCATGTTCCTGCCCCTGGAAGGGCTGTACGGCGAAAGCATCAAGATGCCGGGGCTTGCCGACTATCTGGCAGAGCGGCGCGTCGTCGCCTGCGGGCCGACCACGCTGGGGGCGCTGCTGACCACATTGCAGCTGGGCTACAAGACCGCCGCCATCCAGAAGCGCTCGGGCGAGCTGTGGGCGCTGCTTTCCGCCTTCCGCCGCGAATTCAAGAACTTTGCCCTCATCCTCGACAAGGCGCAGAAGAAGATGCAGGAAGCGCAGGACACCATCGAATCTGCCGCCAGAAAGACGCGCACCATCGGCAGGAAGCTGCGGGCGGTGGAAGGCGATGCCCTGCCCGCAGGCGGGGAGGAGGCGGACACAGATGCGGCGCTCTTCGCAGGGGAGGCGCCCGCAGGAGAAGGCGAAAATTGAGCCCCGACTCAAATTTTTGCAGGGCGGCAGGCAAAAAACATTGACAACGGCGCAAAAATCGGCTATACTGTTTGTTGCGCGTAAAAGGCGCAAAACCTTGCGTGCCGCAAAGGCACGCCGAATAAGACCGGGAGGTGAAAAAATGAAATACGAGATGCTTTACCTGATCGACTCCGCCATGGCAGAAGAGGCGCGCGAAGCGCTGATCGCCAAGTTCGAAGAGACCGTGAAGGGTTTGGGCGGCACCGTAGTTTCGACGGACAAATGGGGCGTGAAGAAGCTCGCTTATCCCATCAATTACAAGAGCGACGCTTTCTACGTGCTGATGACCTTCGAAGCGGACGGCAGCGCGATCAAAGAGCTCGACCGCATTGCGGGCATTACGGACGGCGTAATGAGAAGAATGATCACCAAAGCGAACTGACGCGGGAGGCCGAACAGATATGAACAAAGTTTTTTTGATCGGCAACCTGACGCGTGATCCGGAACTTTCGGAAACCAACAGCGGGATCCCCGTGTGCCGCTTTGCCATCGCCGTCAACCGCCGCTTTTCTTCGGCGAACGGCGAACAGCAGACCGACTTTTTCAACGTGACCGCCTGGCGCAACCTCGCCGAAACGGTTTCGCGCTATACGAAAAAGGGCAACAAAGTGGCTGTGACGGGCAGCATCCAGATCCGCAACTTTGAAGACAATTCCGGGCAGAAACGCACGTATGTAGACATTGTCGCCGACGACGTGGAATTCCTCACGCCCAAGGGCAGCTCGAACAGCGCTGCCTCCGCAGACGACTACGCCGCGCCCGCGGCGCCCCGCAAAAAGCCCGCGCTCGAGGCCTTTGACGACGATTCAGACATTCCCTTCTGAACCAACACGAAACAGTAAAAGGAGTTTATCATGGAAGAAAGACCTGCCAGAAAGCCTATGAAGAGATCTTCTCGCAGGAAGGTTTGCGCCTTCTGCCAAGAAAAGGTCCAATTCATCGACTATAAAGACGTGAACCGCCTGAAAAAGTACATCACCGAAGGCGGCAAGATCCTGCCCCGCCGCATGAGCGGCGTGTGCGCGATGCACCAGAGAGAGCTCTCCAACGCCATCAAAAAGGCGCGCATCGTGGCTCTTCTCCCCTTCAAGGGCGAATAATGAACGAGGCCCCGGCATCCCCGGGGCCGTTTTTTACAAGACTATGGCAAAGAATGAAAAAGATACGCGGGTACAGGTACCCGTCAAGACCAACGGCACGCAGGTGAGCGCCGGCGCCAAACAGCGAAACTGGCGCCGCATCGGCCTTATCGCCGTCATCGCCCTGGCATGCGCCATGATCTTAACGGGCTGCATCCTGCTGGCGGTGAACAACGCCCGCACCCCGGGCGAATACCGCTTTGCCGATCTGCAAAAACAGCAGATCGCCTCGGTAGAGGCCTACAACGAGGGCCACCGCACCAAGTACCTGTGCTCCGACCTCAAAGAGACCGCCGCCTATACCTATTCGGACGGCAAGTTCGACATCGTCATCGAACAGCGCTTCAACCACCCCGACGGGCAGGAAGCGGTGCTGTATATCCAGACGGACGCGCGCGACTACATCACCAACCTGCGCACCTATTACGACCTTTCCGGCTCGAAGATGACCCATACCCGCCACGACGGCAAAAAGATCGAAGTGACGTCGACGTTTGACGAAAACGGCATCTTTACCGCTTCGTTTGCCTTCGACGGCTGCTTTTACTGCATCCGCTTCGACTCCGGCTACGACAACGAAGACGACGCCTACCGCTCGTGCATGACGGTGGTGCTTTCGGTATTGGATGAAAACCCCGACGCGTGATCTGTGCGGTAGACAGACGCCCCCCTCGCTTTGGGCTGCTTCGCCGCGGAAACGAGAAGACAGACAAACGGCCGCGCCTCCTACAGAGGCGCGGCTCGTTTTATTTTGCGCCTCCGCACGGGGGCGCAGCTGGTTTTTTATTTGCGCCTCCATACGGGGGCGCGGCCGATCTTGTTTTTTGCCGCTCACGCCTGTTTGCTGCGGCGGTTTTTTGTTTCACTATCCGGCACGCGGCAGGTTGCTTCAAACTTTTTTACGCCTGTTTGCTGCGGCGGACGATAAAGGTGCAGGCGCCGTTGACTTCATACTCGCCCACGGCGGAAATTTGGAAGCAGTCTCCGGCGGCGAAGGGCAGCTCTCCGCGCTTCCACTTGAAGTGCCCGCCGCCCGCAAGGACGAGCAGCACGTCTTCTCCTTCGGTGAACAGCTTGTAGCGGCGGGGCGAGCGCACGCACAGGTACTCCCCTTGTGCGGCGATGGCAGCGCCCTGCACTTTTTGCTCTGAAAAGGTGAAACTTTCTTCCGCGGGCATGGCCGCGGGCGCGATCTTTTGAATGTTCATACCAGCAGTATAGCAAAAACCGCCCCGTTTGTCAATCGGAGCGGTTGCTATATCCCGTAAACGGCTTTGCTTGATCATTCTTCCGCCGGGGCGGCTTCCGCCTGCGGGGCCGCGGGCGACTGCTCCGCCGGCGCCTCTTGCTCTGCGGATGCTTCTTGCTTTGCAGGCTCGCCTTGCACGGCGGGCGCGGCGGGCTCTTCCCCATATAAAAAGCGGTGCAGCGGCCGTTTGAAAAAGTGGGTGATCGGCTTCATCACCACCCCCACGAACACGGCAATGACCACCGTGCCGATGCCGACGCCGCGCAGCATGCCCTCGGTGCCGTCCAGCGTCCAGAACACGTCGCTGCCGCGGAAGAAGATGAGCGAGAGGATGCAGGCGATGAGCACCACGGAGACGTCGAAGATGATCTTACAGGTAGACACCTTCAAGCCCGTGCGCTTGGAAAGCGCCACCGTGACGCCTTCGCCCGGCATGTTGATGAGGCCGCCTTCCAGATACAAAAAGATGCCGCAGGCGATGACCACCGTGCTGGCGGCGATGAGCAAAATTTTCAGCCACACCGCCTGCTCGGCGGGCAAAAACAGGCCGAACAGGGCGTTGGTGCCGTCCACCAGAAAGCCGAACAGGGTAGAGCTGACCAGCTGAAAGATGTAGTACCACTTGAACTGCCTGCCCAAAATAGCCAGCTGCACGAGGATGAAGCAGGCAAAGACGATGATCACCCACAGCCCCATGGAGATCTCCGGCAGCGCCAGGCTCAAAACGTTGGGGATGGAATTGACGGGCGAAATGCCCCAGTTTGTGGAGCGCGACATGGAGACGCCGCAGGCGATGAGGAACATCCCCAGCACATAGGCGACGACGCGGCGCGCAAACAGCACTGCCTGCCGCTTGGTGGGTTTGGTGAACAGGCCTTTCTTTTCGGCCCCTGCGGATGCGTTTTGCATCTTGCTTTCCCTCTCTTGCATACAAAATGACCCTTCTTGCATAAAATTTGGTCCTGTTTGCATAAAAATTGAGCCGCGTGCATAAAGTTTGAGCCGCGTGCATAAAGCTTGGCGTCGTTTGTATATTTATGCAAACTTTTTTATAATTATAGAACATTCGGGCGCGTTTGTCAAACAATTTTCCGCCAAAAACAAAAAAATGCTTGACGGGGCGGCGGCCGCCGCTTATACTAAAAGAAGACGAAAAGAAGTTTTCCTCTTGGGGCGGCACCCCCCTGCCGCCGTGCGCGGCAAAATGTAAAATGTAAAATGTAGAATTGAGGATAAAATAGAAATATTTTACTCTAAATAGTACTCGCGCAAGCAAAACCACGCTTTTGCGCCCGCGCGCGCCGACATTTATTGTCCGCGCCCGCGCGCTCCGCCGCGCGGGGTAGAAGCAAACTCTCTATCGCTCCAAACAATATTCAAAAAAAGGAAAAATCACACTTTTTCCTTTTTTCCCTTGTGAGCATACGGATGAGGGTGAAGTCTCGCGGCGTTCTATAAATGGCGTGCCCCTAAAACAAACAGGGCTCCCGAAAATCGCAGCGCAGCGAGATTTTTGGGAAAGAGGAGCGGCAGGCGCTGCGGGCAAGACGGCGAGCGAAGCGAACCGTCTGCCATGGCGCCTTGACGCGACGAGCAGAGGGGAGAAACCGTTGCAGAGCCGCCGTAGGGCGGCGAACAACAGGTTTCCCCCCTAACCAAGCCAAAGCAAAGAGACCCCGATCGGAAGCGGGCATCTCACCACATCTGCATCGTTAAAGCCCTTGGCAATATGTCTCTATATTACCTGCGGGCTTTGCCTTGCATGGATACTGTAAGGAAAAAATACGGACCACGCTTTTAGCGGCATCTTTTAGTCGCTTTGCCGTTCATCGTCTTTGCAA
>DXEW01000010.1 GCA_019114755.1 Candidatus Borkfalkia faecavium | reverse complement strand
GCAAAGCGGTTTTATTTGCAGAACTTCCGCGACGCCGAAACGGTGCTTTGCCCCGGCCTGCACCCCTGTTCGGAAAAAAAATTACAGGCCTTCCGCGCCGTTTTGCGGCGTACCATCCCGGAAGCGAAGATTCGGGGCGAATAGAGAGTTGTTCACGAAAATCTCGGCGGGCTGCCGCCTGCGATTTTCCGTGATCGAAAGACAACCCCGCGGGGCGCCATTCGGCTAGCCGCGGGGTTTTCCTCTTTGCGCGGCAATTAAGGGCTCACGATTTATAAACGCCGCGCAAATTCACCTTTCCCCGTGCAGCTCTTCGCTGTAAAGGGAAAAAGCAAAAAGCGCGGTTTTTGCTTTTTCAGTAATCGATGGGACGATAGAGAGTTTATTTCAAGCCAGCGCGGCGGAGCGCACGGGTGCAAACAATGGGCGCGCGTCGCGGATGCGGCGCGCGGGGACGGGCATTGTGTGGGCACGTCGCGGCAGCGGAAAGGCGTGCGGCGGGCAGCCGCGCTTATGCACATTTCCACAATATATTGTGCATAAGTTAAAAATTTTTCACAAAATATCGAATAAATTGTAGCATAAGCCATTGACAGGCCACCGTATACGGTGCTATAATAGGAAGCGAACCGAAAGCCCCGCCGCACTTTGACGGGCAAAGCGCCGCCCGCGCGCCTAAGGCGGGCAAATACATACGGGGCCAAAGCCCCGAAAAGAAGGGGTGAACCATGTACCAAGTGATCAAGCGCGACGGACAAGTCGCCGAGTTCGACATCAAAAAGATCTCTGCCGCCATCACCAAGGCGTTCGACGCGGTGAACAAGCAATACCACCCGAGCGTCATCGACCTGCTGGCGCTGAAGGTGACGGCCAGTTTTGAGCCGAAGATCAAAAACGGCAAGATCGCCGTGGAAGACATTCAGGACAGCGTAGAAGAAGTGCTTTCGGAAGCGGGGTATGCGGACGTCGCCAAGGCGTACATCCTCTACCGCAAAAACCGCGAAAAGATCCGCAACATGAAGAGCAGCATGCTCGACTACAAGAAGCTGGTAGACAGCTATGTGAAGGCGACAGACTGGCGGGTGAAGGAGAATTCGACCGTCACCTATTCGGTGGGCGGGCTGATCCTTTCCAACAGCGGCGCCATCACCGCCAACTACTGGCTTTCGGAGATATACGACGAAGAGGTCGCGAACGCGCACCGCAACGCGGAGATACACATCCACGACCTTTCGATGCTGACCGGCTATTGCGCGGGCTGGTCGCTCAAACAGCTCATCCAAGAGGGACTGGGAGGCATCCCGGGCAAGATCACCTCGGCGCCGGCGAAGCATTTGGCCACGCTGTGCAACCAGATGGTCAACTTCCTCGGTATCATGCAGAACGAATGGGCGGGAGCGCAGGCGTTTTCCTCCTTCGACACCTACCTCGCGCCCTTCGTTAAGACGGACAATTTGACTTACGACCAGGTGAAAAAGTGCATCGAGTCGTTTATTTACGGCGTGAACACCCCCAGCCGCTGGGGCACGCAGGCGCCTTTTTCCAACATCACCTTAGACTGGACGGTGCCGAACGATCTGGCGGAGCTCCCCGCCATCGTGGGCGGCAAAGAGCAGGACTTTAAGTATAAAGACTGCCAGAAAGAGATGGACATGGTCAACAAGGCGTTCATCGAGATCATGATCGAGGGCGACGCCAACGGCCGCGGCTTCCAGTACCCCATCCCCACCTATTCCATCACCAAAAATTTTGACTGGTCGGATACCGAAAACAACCGCCTGCTCTTCGAGATGACCTCGAAATACGGCACGCCGTACTTTTCCAACTACATCAATTCGGACATGGAGCCGAGCGACATCCGCAGCATGTGCTGCCGCCTGCGCCTGGATCTGCGCGAACTGCGCAAAAAGTCGGGCGGGTACTTCGGCAGCGGCGAGAGCACCGGCTCGGTGGGCGTTGTGACCATCAACATGCCGCACATCGCCTATCTGGCGGCGGACGAAGCGGACTTTTTCCGCCGTTTGGATAAATTGATGGACATCGCGGCGCGCTCGCTCAAGACCAAGCGCACCGTCATCACCAAGCTGTTGAACGAGGGCCTGTACCCCTACACCAAGCGGTATCTGGGCACCTTCAACAACCATTTTTCCACCATCGGCCTGGTGGGCATGAACGAGGCCTGCCTGAACGCCAAATGGCTGCGGCAGGACCTGACCAAAGCGCAGGCGCAGGAGTTCACCAAAAAGGTCTTGAACCACATGCGCGAACGGCTTTCCGACTACCAGGAAAAATACGGCGATCTGTACAATTTGGAGGCGACGCCGGCGGAATCGACCACCTACCGCTTTGCCAAGCACGACAAAGAGCAGTTCCCCGACATCATCACCGCCAACGAGAACGGCACCCCGTACTACACCAACAGCTCGCACCTGCCCGTGGGATTCACCTCCGACATCTTTGACGCCTTAGACATCCAGGACGACTTGCAAACGCTGTACACCTCCGGCACCGTGTTCCACGCCTTTTTGGGCGAAAAGCTGCCCGACTGGAAGGCGGCGGCTTCGCTGGTGAAGAAGATCGCCGAGAACTTCAAGCTCCCCTACTACACCCTCAGCCCTACCTATTCCATCTGCAAAGACCACGGGTACCTCGCCGGCGAACAGTTCAAATGCCCGCACTGCGGCGCCAAGACGGAAGTGTACAGCCGCATCACCGGCTACTACCGCCCCGTGCAGAACTGGAACGACGGCAAGGCGCAGGAGTTTAAGGACAGGAAGCTGTACGACGTGGCGCATTCCTCCCTCAAGCATTCGCACGCGGTGGCTGCGGAAGCGGCCGTAAACGAAGCCAGCGTCACCGCCCCCGCCGACATGTGCGCGGCGGCAGGGTGCGCGGCCGCGGCGGAAGCCAAGTGCGCCGCCCCTGCGGAAAACGCGGCGCTGCTGTTCACCACCCGCACCTGCCCCAACTGCCGCACGGCGGAAGCGCTGCTGCAGAAGAAGGGCGTTGCCTACACCAAAGTGTTGGCGGAAGAGCACGCAGACCTGTGCGAGCGCTACGGCATCCGCCAGGCGCCCACGCTGGTGGCGGGCGGCGAAAAGTTCGCAGGCCTTAGCGAGATCACAAAATTTGCTGAAAAACCCCTGTCGTGAGCGGCCCTTTTTAAGAGCACGGCGAGCAAAAACAGCAAACAAATTTAAAATGTAGAATGTAAAATGTAAAATTTTGGACAGGTTTATCGGACGTGGCACGTTCCGCACCCTGCGTTTTACAAAAAACTTACGATCACAGTGTGAACCATCCCATACAAAGCGCCCCCGCTGCATGCAGCGGGGGCGCTTTTTTTCTATAATCTTCCTTGTCTTCCTCCTCGGCGCGTTATGCGCCGCCTGCGCTGGCGCCCCCCCCTGTCATCCTGAGGAGCGACGAAATCCCCCTTACTTGTCAGCCTGAGCGAGGGAGCGCCGCGACCGAGTCGAAGGATCTCAAAAATGTAAAATGTAAAATGTAGAATGTAGAATTTTGGAAGAGATACAAATATTTTTTGAATATCTCCTGAATTTTACACTTTACATTCTACATTTCTTTCCCTGTCATCCTGAGAAGCGAAGCGACGAGATCCTTCTTACTTATCATCCCGATCGAGGGAGCATAACGACCGAACAGAGGGATCTCAAAAATGTAAAATGTAAAATGTAGAATTTTGGAAGGGATACAAATATTTTTTGAATATCTCCTGAATTTTACACTTTACTTTTTACATTCTACATTCAGTCGAGACCCATTCGACTGCGCGGAAAAACAGGGCTCCCGAAAATCGCAGCGAAGCGAGATTTTTGGGAAGAGGAGGAGCTGCCTTGCAAGTCGTGCATTTTGCCGTTCGGCAAAATGCTGACAGCATAGGCGAGTGACGACGAGCTCAGGGTGACAAAGGGAGGCGGGCTTTCAGCCCTTCTCGGTCGAAATGACAAGATGGCACCCAAGCAAGCGGCGCCCTTCTGACAAGGAGGGCGCCGCTTGTGGCAAACACTATTTCTTTTTACAAAAGCGGATGGTGAAGGTGGTGCCGACGCCCTCTTCGCTTTCGACGGAGAGCTTCCAGCCCGCGCGGCGGCACAGCTTTTTGACGGTGGCAAGGCCCAGCCCGAAGCCGCCGCCCGCGCCGTTGTGCGATTTATCGACGGTGTAGAACCTGTCGAAGATGCGGCTTTGGTTTTCCTTCGAGATGCCGATGCCGGTATCGGACACGGACAGCGCGGGCTCTTCTCCGCCCGTGAGTTTGACTTGCAGCCTGCCCCCCTCTTTGTTGTAGCGGATGCCGTTGGAGACGAGGTTGTTGACGATCTCCACCAGCCGCTCGCGGCGGGAGAGCACTTTGACGCTGCCTTCCACTTCTAAGGTGAAGGCGATGTCTTTCTGGCGGAGGGAAGGTTCAAAGTTGACGGCCGTTTCGCGCAGCACTTCGGAGAGGTCTACCTCGTAATCGGGCAGGTCGTCTGCATCGATGGCGGAAAAGTTGATGATGGAGCGGATGAGATTGGAGAGGCGGTCGCTCTGGCGGATGATGGTATCGGCGACGGAGGGCAGCTTTTCGGGCGGGATGGCGCCGGCGCCGATCAGCTCGGCAAAGCCGCGGATGCTGGTGAGCGGGGTATTCATCTCGTGCGTGACGTTGGCGATGAAGTCGTTTTTGGAGCGGGCGGCGGCCATCAATTCGGTGACGTCGGTGATGAGCAGCACGTTCGCCCTGTCGCCGAAGGTGAAGCGCAGGCTGTATTCGCGCTCGCCGAGGCGGCGGTTGACGGTGGCGGGCTCGCCCGCGGCGAGGATGGAGGCGATCTCGCCATCCTGCGTGAAGCAGGCGATGGGCTCGTTCTTTTCGTAATCTAACAGGCGCATGGCGGGCTTGTTGATCAGCAGCACGTCTTGCTCGCTGCGGAAGATGACGATGCCGTGCTCCATGCTGTTGAGGACGAGCTTTTCCATACGGTGATCTTCCTGCATCTTTGCCATCTGGGCGCCGATCTCGGCATTCATCTCGTTCATCATCTTGGCGATGGGCATGAGCTCGGGATATTCGGTGCGCACGGGCTTGTTGCCCGCCGTCGCCGCCGCCTGCGTCAGCCGCTCGACCGGCTGGAGGATGAAGGAGGTGGCGATCCATGCCACGAACAGGCAGATGAGCAGGTCTAACAGCAGCAGCCAGATGAGGGTGGGCAGCGCCTGCGTGAACACGCCGAAAAAGGAGCTCGCCTCGCCCGAAAAGCGGACCAGAAAGCCTTCCGCCGCCCCGCCGCCTTCCAATACCCCCTGCTGCGAAAAGTAGCGGCAGTAGTAGACGAGCTCTTTGCCCAGCGTGGCGCTGCGGCGCACCGCCGTGCCCTCGCCTTGGCGCAGCGCCGCCTGCACCTCTTCGCGCCCGGCGTGGGAAGAAAGCTGCGCCGCGGGCACCTCGGAATCGCCCACGGGCGTGCCGTCTGCCAGCAAAAAGGTGACGCGCGTGCCGCCCATCTCGGCGGAGAGGGCCTGTGCCGTCTCGTCGGACAGGGGAGCGGAGATATGGTCGGCGGCGTACATATCCATCAATACGGACAGCTGCCCGGAGGCGGCCTGCGCGGAGCGGCTGTACGACATGCCGGAAAAGAGCAGCGTCAGCAGCACCAGGCCGAGCACCGATACGAGCAGCGTGACCAATAAAATGCGTTTTCTCATAGGGTTCTCCCTTCAAACCAGGCAAAAGCGATCGGAGCCCGCCCCGAAAGTCGCCTCTCCGGGCGGGGGGCGGAGGGGGGGGTTGCCTTGGTCCTGTCAAAATAAACCGATACAGGGCAGAAGGCCGCCCTGCATCATATACTGTTTATACTATATGTTATACTATATGTACCGTCTATTCCCTGTATACGAACTTATACCCCACGCCGAACACCGTTTCGATATAGTCGATGCCCAGTTTGCGCAGGCGGGAGACGTGATTATCGACGGTGCGCGTTTCGCCCTCGTCGTACCCCCACACGGCGTTGAGGATGGCTTCGCGCGTGAGCGCCTTGCCCTCCTTCTGCATCAGGTACTTCAAAAGATTGAACTCTTTATTGTTCAGCTCCAGCCGCTCGCCGCGAAGGGTGGCCGTCATCGTCTCTTCGTCCAGCGCCAGATCGCCGCGCACCAGCGAGGCGTGGCCCTGCGCCCGCCGCAGCAGGGCGTTGACGCGCGCCGTCAGTTCCAGCACGCCGAAGGGCTTGGCGATGTAGTCGTCCGCGCCCAGATTCAGGCCGCGCACCTTATCCGTCTCCTGCCCCAGGGCGGAGAGCATGATGACGCCCATGGAGGGGTATTTTTGTTTGAGCTTGGGCAGCACGTCTAACCCGTTGCCGTCTGGCAGCATGATGTCCATGATGGCGACGGCGGGGGGCTGTTCTTCCACTGCACCACAAAACGCCGCCACCGTTTCAAAGCATTCGACGGTCACGTTCGACATTTCCAGCGCGCAGCGCACCAGCTCGCCGATATTTTTATCATCTTCCAGCAAGTATACGATCTTTTCCACAATAAGCTCCTCGGCTGCCGCGCATTTTGTGCGACATTTCTCCGCATATAGTATACCATAGAAAAAGACATTTTGCAATCGCTTTTTGCATTTTGAAGGAAAGGGCGCCCCTCCCCCGCCGCGGCGGGGCAGCAAGAACGCACGAGCGGCCTTCCGCAAGGAGCCGCTGCAGCAGAGCGCGCACGCGGCCCTGTCGCCGCGGCGGCAATGCGTGAACAAGGCGAAGGCGCAGCCAGACGCAGGCGGCAAAAAAAGGATAGGCGGAGGCGGCTTCCCGTTTAAAGAACAAAGGCTGCGGCTTCCCCTTCCAAAAACAAACAGCGGCGGCTTCCCCTTCCAAAAACAAACAGCGGCGCGCCCGCTTACCGGGGCACGCCGCCGTATTCGTTTTCATCGCCGCGCAAGAGCGCGGAAGGGCTCAGTCGAAGGCGTGCGCCATGTAGTTGATATGGTCGGCGGCGCGCTCTAAGTTGCCCACGAGGTTGATGAACACGCCGCTGGAGGCGGGCTTGCACTTGCCCTCGTTCAGGCGGCGGATATGGTCCTTGACCATCGACTTGCGGGCGGCGTCGATCTCTTCTTCCACGCTGTCCACGGCCTTGATGGCGGTGACGTCCTTTTTATCGAACACGTCCATCGCCCGCTGATAGAGGGTGTCGATCTTGCCGAACATCTCTTGCAGCGATTTGATGACGCCCTTGGAGAAGTCGATGCCGTCGCGGCGGCAGTTGCGGGTGTACTTGGTGATGTTATCCGAAAGCTCGCCGATGCGGATGATGTCGCCGGTGGCGTGGTGGATGGCGGAGATCAGCTTTTCGTCCGAAAGGGAAATATCCTGCGAAGAGATCTTGATGAGATAAGCCACGATGCGTTTTTCCATCTCGAACACGCGGGCGTTGAGCGCGTCTACCTGCTCCTTCTTTTCCGTGTCTTGTGTGATGAAGCCTTCAAAGGAGAGGCGCAGCGACTGCATCGCCAGATCTGCCATGTGCGCGGCGGCGATATTCGCCTGGTTGACCGCCACGGAGGGCGACTTGATGAGGCGCTCGTCCAGGGCGGCGCAGTCGTTTTCGGGGGTCTGCGCGCCCTTCTTTTCGCGGATGAGCTTGGTGGCTGCCTTGACGAACAGCTGCGCAAAGGGCAGGAAAATGCAGGTGCAGACCACGTTGAAGAAGGTGTGGAAGAGGGCGATCTGCAAGCCGGGGTCATCGGCAAACCAATTGCCGAGGGTGGCGCTCATAAAGCCCGGCCAGCACAGCAGGAAGATGGAGAAGATGACCGTGCCGAACACGTTGAACATCAGATGGATGAGCGCCGCGCGCTTGGCGTTGGTGTTGGCGCCCACCGAAGAGAGGAGCGCCGTGACGCAGGTGCCGATGTTGGTGCCCAGCACCAAAAACAGCACGCCGCTGTTGGAAGGGTCGCCGATGGTCAGCCCCGCCGCCACCATCTGCACGATGAGGGTGGTGACCGCCGAGGAGGACTGCACGATGCCCGTGATGATGACGCCCGCCAGCAACAGCACGAGGCGGTTATCGACGCTGATGAGGAAATCTTTGACGATGTCCTGCTGGGCGAAGTCGTCCATCGCCATGCCCATGTATTCGAGGCCGAGGAACACCAGCCCCAGGCCCGCCAGCATCATGCCGATGGTTTTGGCCTTCTCTTTTTTGCACAGCATGTCCATGAAGATGCCGACGCAGGTGAAGAGGGTGATGATCTCGATGAAGGGGATATCGGCGATGACCGAAAAATAGGCGGTGACGGTGGTGCCGATGTTGGCGCCCATGATGACCGTCGTCGCCTGGAACAGCGACATCAGCCCCGCGTTGACGAAGCCGACCACCATGACCGTGGTCGCCGACGAGCTTTGGATGATCGCCGTGACGCCCGCGCCGATGCCCACGCCCGCCAGGCGGCTTTTGCCCGTTTTATCGAACCAGCTGCGCAGGCGGTTGGTGGCGAGTTTTTCGATATTGTCTGAAAGTACTTTGAAGCCGAACAAAAATGCGCCAAGACCTGCCAGCAGCGCAACCACCGCCAGCACGTACTCCATTGCATCCATACAGTTTTTACTCCTAACAACTTTTTCTTTTGAAATAACGGCGGGCCTTCGGCAAAAAGCCCGTATTTCTCTCTCATGCCGCCCCTCGGGCGGCGGCGGGGAACACGGGCCGCGCCCCTTTCGGCAGCTTGCACAAATCCCCGTATATCTATTATAAAACAAAAAAATTTTTTACACTTGTAAAATGAGGTAAAAACTTGTAATAAATTTGTAAAAAATTTTTCGGGGTGAATATTTTGCTGATTTAGCAAGGTTTTTGATAGAAAAGGAAAAAGAGCCCGCCCGCGGCGAATGCCGCGGGCGGGCCGGGAGTTGACCATGACGGCCGCCTCCGCTAAGCCGGAAGCGGCGCCGTGTTTTTTACTCGTAATCTACCACGTTGACCCACTTTTCGAGGAAGGCCTGTTCTTCGGGGACGGCCTTGGTGGTCTGGCTGGCAGCGACGATGGGGAGCGCTTTCTGCACCAGTTGCTTGGCGATGCCCGTCTTTTCGCAGAAGAGTTTGAGGTACTCTTCGGCGATGTCGTCTTTGCCTTCCAGCTTGAACAGCAGGTAGGTGCGGGCGGCGTCGCAGCGGGCGTTGCCCTGGGTGGCGTGCGCCCAGTCGATGATGAACTTGCGCCCGTCGGGGCTGACGATGATGTTGCTGGGGTTGAAGTCGCCGTGGCAGAGCTTATCGTGCGCGGGCAGCGAATCGAGCAGGATGTGCAGATCGTAGCGGGTGGTCTTATCGAACTTGGTCGCGGAGATCTTGCGGTGCATCTTGTCTTTCAGCTTGGTCAGCAAAGGCACTTTCTGCTTGAGCACCTCTACCTGCAGATCGACGAACTCTTCCAGATACTGCTGCATCTTGTCGGGATTTTCGTCCATCAGTTCCTGCATGCTCCTGCCGTCTACAAAGTCGAGCACGATCGCCCACTCGCCGTTGACCTTGGTGACCTCGTGCACGGCGGGAACGTTGAGGGAGGTGCCCTCTTCCACGCGCGCCGTGTTGAGCGCCTCGTTCAGGACGTCAGACTTGGGATACTCGTTGTTGAACAGCTTGACGAGCGTTTTGCCTTCGCGATAGATGGTCTTTTTTTCGGTTTTGCGAATGATTTCTGCCATAATGATTCCCCTCCTTATTTACCGTAATAGCACTTGAGATACATTTCTTTGATCTCGGAGATGAGCGGGTAGCGGGGGTTCGCGCCGGTGCACTGGTCGTCGAACGCCTGCTCGCACATTTCGTCGAGGCGGTCCAAGAAGTTCTGCTCGTCAACGCCGTAGTCTTTGATGGTCTTTTTGATGCCGACCTTCGCCTTGAGCTCTTCGACGGCTTTGATGAGGTTTTTGACCTTTGCGTCGTCGTCTTTGCCGCCCAGGCCTAAGAATTCGGCGATCTCCGCATAGCGGCGCTTTGCGTGCGGGTATGCGTACTGCGGGAAGGTGCCCATCTTGGTGGGAACTTCGGCGCTGTTGAAGCGGATGACTTCGCTGATCAGCAGGGCGTTGGCGATGCCGTGCGGGATGTGATGGAAGGCGCCCAGCTTATGCGCCATGGAATGGCACACGCCGAGGAAGGCGTTCGCGAAGGCGATACCTGCCATGCAGGAAGCGTCGCCCATCTTTTCGCGCGCTTCGGGGTCGGCTGCGCCGTTCTCGTAAGAGCGGGGCAGATACTCGAAGATGAGTTTGAGGGCGACCAGCGCCTGGCCGTCGGTATACGGGGTAGCCATGATGGACGCATACGCTTCGAGGGCGTGGGTCATGGCGTCGATACCGGTGGCGGCGGTCAGGCCGCGCGGCATGCTCATCATGAAGTCTGCATCGACGATGGCCATCTTCGGCAGCAGCTCGTAGTCGGCCAGAGGATACTTGATGCCCGTCGTTTCGTCGGTGATGACGGCGAACGGCGTGACCTCGGAGCCGGTACCTGCGGAGGTGGGGATGGCGATGAAGTACGCCTTTTCGCCCATCTTCGGGAAGGTGTACACCCTCTTGCGGATATCCATGAAGCGCATGGCCATGTCGAGGAAGTCCACTTCGGGATGTTCGTACAGCACCCACATGATCTTGCCGGCGTCCATCGCCGAGCCGCCGCCGAGGGCGATGATCACGTCGGGCTGGAATTCGGTCATCAGTTTAGCGCCTTCCTTCGCGCAGGCGAGGTTCGGGTCGGGCGCCACGTTGTAGAAGCAGGTGTAGCGGATGCCCATTTCGTCCAATTTATCGGTGATGGGCTTGATATAGTTGTTTTTGTACAGGAATTCGTCGGTGACGATGAAGGCGCGCTTCTTGTCCATGACGTTCTTGAGCTCGTCGAGAGCGACGGGCAGGCAGCCGCGCTTGTGATAAACTTTTTCAGGCAGTCTGAGCCAGAGCATATTTTCTTTCCTCTCCGCTAAGGTCTTGATGTTCAGAAGGTGTTTGACGCCGACGTTCTCGGAAACCGAGTTGCCGCCCCACGAGCCGCAGCCGAGGGTGAGCGAAGGGTTGAGCTTGAAGTTGTAGATGTCGCCGATGGCGCCCTGCGAGGAAGGCATGTTGATGATCATGCGGCAGGTCTTCATCGCTTCCTGCCACTTGGCGATCTTGTCTTTGCCGGCGATGGGGTCGATGTGCAGGGAGGCGGTGTGGCCGTAGCCGCCGTCCGCGATCAGGCGCTCTGCCTTGGCGACCGCTTCGTCAAAGTCTTTGGCGCGGTACAGTGCCAGAACGGGCGACAGCTTTTCATGCGCGAACGCCTCTTCCAGTTCCACGCTCTCCACCTCGCCGATGAGGATCTTGGCGGTATCGGGGACGGAGAAGCCGCAGATCTCCGCGATCTTGGGGGCGCGCTGGCCGACGATCTTGGCGTTGAGCGAGCCGTTGATGATCATGGTGGAGCGGACCTTGTTCTTCTCCTCTTCGTTCAGAATATAGCAGCCGCGCTTGATGAACTCTGCCTTGACGGCGTCGTACACGGCGTCTTCGGCGATGACCGACTGCTCGGAAGCGCAGATGAGGCCGTTATCGAAGGTCTTGGAGTGGATGATGGAGTTGACGGCGACGACGACGTTGGCGGTCTCATCGATGATGGCGGGGGTGTTGCCCGCGCCGACGCCGAGGGCGGGTTTACCCGAGCTGTAGGCGCTGCGCACCATGCCGGGGCCGCCGGTGGCGAGGATGATATCCGCCGTCTTCATCAGCGTGTTGGTCATTTCCAGCGAAGGGACGTCGATCCAGCCGATGATGCCTTCGGGCGCGCCCGCTTTGACGGCAGCTTCCAAAACCACCTTTGCGGCGGCGATGGTGCAGCCCTTCGCGCGGGGGTGCGGGGAGATGATGATGCCGTTGCGCGTCTTCAGGCAGATGAGCGTCTTGAAGATGGCGGTAGACGTCGGGTTGGTGGTCGGGATGACCGCAGCCACGACGCCGATGGGCTCGGCGATCTTTTTGACGCCGAACGAGGCGTCCTCTTCGATCACGCCCACCGTTTTGGTGTGCTTGTACTTGTTGTAGATGTACTCGGCGGCATAGTGGTTTTTGATGACCTTGTCTTCCACAATGCCCATGCCGGTCTCTGCAACTGCCATCTTGGCCAGGGGGATGCGCTGGTTGTTTGCCGCCAGAGCCGCAGCACGGAAGATCTTATCTACCTGCTCTTGGCTGTAGGTGGCAAAGATCTCCTGCGCCTTCCTGACCTGCTCGATTTTTGCCATCAAGGCTTCCACCGAATCGACGATCTTTTCGTTTTCCATGAGTCCTCTCCTTCCAAAAAATTATTTTTCGTTTTTCAATATCTCCGCGAGGCGACGCGACAGGATCGCAAGCGATGCCGCCATGTCCTCGTTTTTGACTGCTATATCCGCGGGCAGCGCCAGATGCACGGGCGCAAAGTTCCAGATGGCGCGCACGCCGCCTTCTACCAGCGCGTCGGCAGCCGCCTGCGCCGCCTGTTTGGGAACGGCGATGATGCCGATGCGCACCTTTTTTTCGCGCACCGTCTGCGAGAGCACGTCTGCGCCGTAAACGCGCACGCCGCCCACCTCTTTGCCGATGCGGGCAGGGTCGGTATCGAACGCCGCCACGATGTTCAGGCCGTAGCTTTTGAAGCCCCCGTAGCCCGCCAGCGCCGAACCCAGCCCGCCCACGCCCACGAGCACGGCGTCGGTCACGTTGTTGTAGCCGAGCAGGCGGTTGATGTCGTCCAGCAGCTCGTCTACCTCAAACCCCAGTTTGGGCTTGCCGGCGGCGGAACTGATGGCGGCGAGGTCTTTGCGCACCTGCACGGCGGAAAGGTGCAGCTCTTCGGCGATGGCGGTGGAAGACACCGTCTTTTCGCCGGCTTCCTGCTTTTCTGCCAGGCAGCGGTGGTAGGAAGGCAGCCGTTCGAGCGTCGCCTTCGATACGTTCGTCAACTCTTTGTCGCTGCCCATCGGCTCCCCTCCTGTGCGGCCCCTATCGAACCGAATTTATTGATAACCTTTTATCGATAAAATAATATCAAATATGCGCGGCAAAGTCAACGGCGCGGAACTACTTTTATCATAAAGTTATTTTTTAGAAAAAGCCAACGAAAAATGCGAAAAACGATCATTGCATGGCCCTTGCAGTACTATGATACCATGAATTTTGCCGTTTGGCAATAGTTTGGCAAAAATTTAAGATAAAATTATTGGCGCAAGGGGCGGCCCTGCCATCTTGAAGCACGCGGCTCCGCCCCCCTGTTATCCTGAGGAGTAAAGCCCCCCTGTCATCCTGAGCGAGGGAGCGCAGCGACCGAGTCGAAGGATCTTATCTGCAAATGTAAAATGTAAAATGTAGAATGTAGAATGTAGAATTTTGGACGGCGTCAAAAAAAGCGCCCCTGTCATCCTAAGGTGCACGGCAAGCGCCCCTCCCTGTCATTCCGACCGAGGGAGCGAATGCAGCGAGCGACCAAGTGGAGGGATCTTGTGCAGAATAGTGAGTAGGAAAGAACACGGCAAAAGAGTTTGTCGCCGCAACGCTTGCGCGCAAGACCCGTTCGACTGCGCGGCTCGCAAATTAGGGCTCCCGAAAATCGCAGCGCAGCGAGATTTTTGGGAAAGAGGAGCGGCAGGCGCTGCGGGCAAGACGGCAAGCATAGCGCGCCGTCTGCCATGGCGCCTTGACGCGACGAGGCGGCGAGGAAAACCCCGCGGCTAGCCGTACGGCGCCCCGCGGGGTTGTCTTCAAATCACGACGTTCCGCAGGCGTCAGCTCGCCGAGGAACGTGTGAACTTCTTCACATTATATCTTCCAAAACCATGCGGATGCACTCTTCTTCTTCGGCGAGAAGGCGTGCCAGCCGGCCTTCGGGCGTGGAGCCTGCGCGCTCGTTGCGGCGCTTGGCGGAAAAGGCCCGCCAAAACCTGCGCCCCAGCGCCGCGGCCGCCACCAACAGCACCAGCGCCGCCGCCCCGCAGACGACGGCGGCGATCAAAACCTGATAGCCGGGCACGGCGTCGATGAGGGGAAAGAGCACCGCAGACGCCACGGCAAACGCCAAAAACAGCGCCGCGACGACGGCAAAGCTGCGCAGCGCCCGCCCGTAGGCGCGCATGACCTGCGGCCGCTCAGCGGCGCGCTTTTCTTCGTCTGCCGCCGCCTGCGCCCTGGCGCGCATGCCGCACTCTTCCGCCCGCAGCGAAAGCTGCTCTCCGTAGCGGGCGGCGACTTCTTTGCGGCCCGCCTCGCCCATGCGCCGCACCGCCTTTTCAAAGGCGCGGCTGCACTCGCCGAAGCCGGAAAAATCGGTGAGATCTTTGGTGTGCACGCGCACGACGCCGAACCACGGCCGCCAGTCGGCTCGGTCGAGGGCGGCGCAGTCTAAATACTTTTCGCCCGCGCCGAGTAGGTCGCCCGCGGCAAACAGCTCGTCTGCTTCGGCGAGCATCGCCTGCGCGCCCGCGCGCCGCCGCTCGCCTTCGCGTGCCAAAAACCTGGCGCCGGCCTCTTCTTCTTCAAAGCCCTTGTAGTCGGGGATGTCGATGACGATATCGTCGGCAGACACCTCTCCCGCTTCCTCGCCGGTGCGGCGCAGGCGGATCTTGCCGTCGTCGTCTAATTCTAAACTTCTTTCTTCCATCTTCGTGCTTCCTTTGCCGCCACACTTTCTCTTTTATTATGAAGGAAAGGGCGGCCGTGCCATGGTTTTTACCGTGCGCCCGCCGCCGTATGGGCGAGCCCTTTGGTCCCGCCGCCGTATGGCGGGGGCTCCTTTGCTTTTGCCTTCTGCTTTTTATATATGAAAGGAAAGGCGGATTTTTCTGTTGCCGCCGCGGCTTCTTCCGCAAGGGAGAAATCCGCGGCGGGCGTTTATCATTTTGCGCCCATGCGGCAAGCCTGCGGAACGAGCTTCCTTCCCCTATACAAAAAACTCATTCTTTGCCGCGGGCGCGGCGCAGCTCTTCTTCGCTGAGGTAAAAGGGATTGCGCGGCATATGCGGCCCGCGCGGCTCTGCCCCCCGCCCGCCCTTTTGCGGACAGACGGTGCGCGCCACGCGCGTTTTGCACTTGCCGCGGTAACGGCTGCGCGCCCAGCGGCACAGCTCTTCCGTTTCAAACAACGCGAACACGGCGCTGCCCGAACCCGTGACGGCGCACGCCAGCGGAGAAAAGGACGCCGCCGCCGCCAATGCCTCCGCGATGCCCGCATGCAGCTGACAGGCGGGGCGCTGCAGGGCGTTGTACACGTTTGCCGCCACGCCCGCAAGGTCGCCGCGGGAAAGCGCCTCGGCGAGGCGGGCGCTGTCGCAGCGGGGCGGGTCGGGGGAAGCGTCGTACCGGGCGAAGCACTGCGCCGTAGAAACGCCGCCCTGCGGAAAAAACAGCAGCATGTGATAGGTGCAGGGGGATGTGAGCGGCTGCACGGCGTCTCCCCTGCCCGTGAGGCGGGCGAACCCGCCGGAAAGCATGTAGCCGGTGTCGCTGCCGACGGCGTCGGCGATGCGTTTGAGCTCTTTTTCCGCCTCTTCGCCCTGTATGCCGTATAATTTTGCCAGGGCGTTGAGCGCGCCTGCGGCGTCTGCCGACGAGCCGCCGAGCCCCGCGCCGATGGGGATATCTTTATCGATCTGAATATCGGCGCCCTTCGTGCCAAACGCCTGCACGAACGCCTCTGCCGCGCGCACGGCGTTGTTTGCCGCGGGCGGGATGCCCTCGCTGCCCATGCCGCGCATGTATACGTTGACGAGCGCGTCTTTGCGCGGTTTGGCGCGGACGGTATCGCAGATATCGACGGAGGCGACCACGCTGTCGAGCAGGTGATAGCCGCCGGCGCAGCCCGTGACGTTGAGCGCCAGATTCACTTTTGCATAACTTTTGACCGTCGCTGCAAACATACCTTGCCCTCACTGCCCTCTGCTTTTGCCATGCACCCCTCTGCCGAGGGCGGCGCTTTTTTTCGGAAAGCGTTTTCCGCCCGGGCGGGATGCCCTCTCCCCTGCCTTATATGCCTTCCCTCTGCCCGCACGGCTGCGGGCATGCCCGCCGCCTTTGCGCAAAATTGCCCGCCGCCTTTGCGCAAAATTGCCGCAGGCGGCTTTATCTTCTTTCAGTATAGCACACTTCTATGATAATTGCCGCACGCCGCGTGAAAAAATTGTGTGAACAGCCGTATCTGCGCCGTTTATTTGACGGGAACACCGCGCGGGCGGTTTATTTGACGGGAACGCCGCGCGCTGCGCAGTAAGCCTTGAACGCCTGCGCCGAACCCACGGTAAAGCCTTCCGCCGAAAGGATGCTCGCCTGCGACTTTGCCACGAACACCAGCATGCAGCCGCGGTATTCCGCCACTTTTATAAGGTCTTTGACGCGCAGCCTCATCTGCGAAAGCACCTCTTCTCCCCGCACCGTCTGCAGGATGAGCCGCTCGCCGAAGACGGTAAGCCGCACCGAAGCGCCCGTATACACGAGGCTCTTTTCGGTATTGCGGCGGCAGAGAACGGGGAAAACGAAAAAGAGGAAAGCCGCCACCGCCGCGGCGCCGACAAGCAGAGAGACGCCGTACACCGTATCTCCCTGCGAAAAACCGAGCAGCCACGAAAACACCGCCAGCACTACCAAAAGCCCCGCCGCCATGACTGCCGACGGCAGGCGGGAGGAATAGTCCGCCAAAATATCGGCCTCCCGTTTGCCGAGCGGATTTTCCGCCAAAAAATCGGGAACGGGCGCTTCCTCTTGCGGCGCATTCTCCTCTGTTTGCGAGGTTTCCGCCTTCGGTCGCGAGGCGGCTGCCGACCGCTGCAAAACTTCTCTTTCCATCCGCAGCTCCTCCGTATGTTTTTCCATATATTCTCTTACAGTATATCATGCTCCCGATAAAAATGCAAGCGCAGAATAGTTGCGCCCGCCGCTGCCGTTGTACGCTTACGCTTTTTCTTTTGAAACAAGCGCAGGCACGATTTTTTCTTCTTTCCCTTTACAAAAACAAAAACGCGGGGTATAATAGTAATATGGCTGACATAGCAGCCGCAAGGAGAGACGAGATGATCTACCAATCTATCGAAGAACTGATCGGCAAGACGCCGCTGCTGCGGCTGCACGGCATGGAGCGCCGCTTCGGGGCGCGCGCCGAAGTCTTGGCGAAGCTGGAATTTTTGAACCCCACGGGCAGCGTGAAAGACCGCCCCGCCCTGCACATGATCCGCCGCCTGGAAGAGGCTGGCAAGATCGGCAAAGATACCCTGCTCATTGAGCCGACCAGCGGCAATACGGGCATCGGGCTGGCGTGCGTGTGCGCCGTAAAGGGGTATACGCTGGTTTTGACCATGCCCGAGACCATGAGCGAAGAGCGCCGCAAGCTGCTTTCCGCCTACGGCGCCAAGATCGTGCTCACGCCCGGCGCTTTGGGGATGCAGGGCGCCATCGACAAGGCCGAGCAGCTGCACCGCGAACATAAAGACAGCGTCATCGTGGGGCAGTTTGTGAACCCCGACAACCCCGAAGCGCACTACCGCACCACCGGGCCCGAGCTGTGGTTCGATACCGACGGCCGCCTCGACTGCATCGTGGCGGGCGTGGGGACGGGCGGCACCCTGACGGGCACGGCAAAATATTTGAAGGAACGCGACCCGCGCATCCGCGCCGTGGCCGTGGAACCGGAAGGCTCGCCCGTGCTTTCGGGCGGGAAGGCGGGCGCGCACGGTTTGCAGGGCATCGGCGCGGGATTCGTGCCCGAAATTTTGGATACCTCGCTCATCGACGAGGTGATCGCCGTATCCGACGCCGACGCCTACATGGCGGGGCGCACCCTCGCCAAGGCGGACGGCGTGTTTGCGGGCATCACCGCGGGCGCTGCCGTGTGGGCGGCGCTGTGCCTGGCGCGGCGCGAAGAGTATGCGGGCAAGCGCATCGCCGTCATCCTCCCCGATACGGGCGCGCGCTACCTCTCCACCCCGCTGTTTGAGGGCTGAAGCGCTCCGGCGGCTTTGCCGCGGAGGCATTTGCATGACCTCTCCACCCCGCTGTTTGAGGGCTGAAGCGCTCCCCGATCCTCCCGCCCTCGCCGCGGCAAGGCGGCATGGCGGACGGCCTATTTTGTATGTTTTTCACGCGGAACAACGATTTATTCGAGACGTAGTACTCAATTTTTGCGAAAATACCATATATACAGGCAACCATATCGGCAAAGGGGCCGCATACAGCGTTTTTTACGGCAACGGGCTTCCATGTAAGGAGAATAGGATAGATCATCCCTCATCCACCGCAAGCGGTCCCCCTTCCCCCTTAAAAAGGGTGAAGGCATGAAAAGGGAAGGCGTTTGCTGCCGATACGCAGCGCGCAAGATTTCTCCACTCGGTCAGTCGCGGCTGCTCCTTCCCTCGGTCGAAATGACAAAGAAGGTTTTTTATTAAGAGACCCATTCGACTTCGCAGGGACAACGGTGTTGCCCCTGCTCCGCTCAGGGTGACAAAACGGGGGCGAGCCGCCCTCTCTATCATCCCGCCCTCGCCGCGGCAAGGCGCTATGGCGGACGGCCTATTTTGTATGTTTTTCACGCGGAACAACGATTTATTCGAGACATAGTACTCGATTTTTGCGCAAACACCATATATACAGGCAAACTATATATGGCGGCGAAGGCAAAATCAAAAAATGCTGGAGCGTTCTTCCTTCGCCCCGCATTTATTTTAGAGCAAAAAAACAAGGGGCCTGCTGCATCATCATATATGCAGCGGGTCCCTTTTTCCGAACTTCTTGCGGATTTCCCTCCTTGGAGCTTCGGTAAATCAAGGCGGCACTCGGTGCGAGCGCCGCCTCATTTACAAGTGGTCATTACGAACTGCTTGCCGATCGGGTATTCCAAAAAGTTATCCGATAGCGAACCGTTACTTACACTTTTTAACTTTTTTATGACATCCTGTCAGTTAAATCAACGATTCTGCGGATATTTTTCTTTTTCTTTACCGAACATTTTCTCCCTGTTCAGTTTGACAACATTGTTCAGTCTTATTCTAATCTACGCCCAATGTATTTACGCTTTTTATATGATATTGCGTAAAATCTGTGTTTTGATTTTTTTGACCTATTTGTGCGACATTCGATTTTTGCTTTACCTTTGGTTTTATTTTTCTTGCTGTTTACGATATAAATTTCGTAAATTCAGATATTTGCACCTAAGCAAAGCGTCCTTTTTATGTACTGCACTTTGAAACATCTGAGAGAATTTGTAATAACCACTCCCAAACAGACGGTACCCGTTTCTTTTTGGTGAACCTTGGCGCACTCAACTTCCGCTATGCTATCATTTGCAGCCTTTTTCAAAATTGATTGGGGGAAAAGAATAACTGCCGATGATATTTTGGAAGCGCCTGCAGATCAGTACTGCCGCGGTATGCCTATCTTGCAAAAACTTTGCGCCTTCCGGTGCTTTGATTTGACCCTCCGCACTTGCTTTTGCTTTGACCGATTTGTTTTACCCGCCACTGCAGGCGGCCATAAAACTCTGCGCAGATAAACCGTTCAAATACAATCGCCTATGCAAAGAACCAAACGCCGCTCACCTCGGAACTTGCTTGGCTTTGCCGATCGGCCGACCCCTTTGGAATTAGGTCTTCCGTTGTTTGTACTTATATTATAGCACGTTTTTTTGATTTGTCAATACCTTTTTTAAAAATTTTTGAAAAATTTTTTAATTTTTTTTGTAATTGTATCTCAAAAAAAGAAACAACGCAACATTTAGGGGTGGCGGGCTTGACGCCGCGCCGTGCCGTGCGCGCAAAGGGGGTTGACGGCCCCGCCCCGCGCGCTCAGAAGGTTTTGGCGTTGTACGATTCGATATAGTGGTTGATGACGGGGAAGTCTGACGGGGTCAAGAGGGCGAGCACCTTTTCGCCCACCACGCCGTTTTCGGTGACGATGACGGCGTAGATGTCTTTGCGCAGTTCAAAGGCTTCAAACACGTCGAACACGGTGGCGGCGGCGCTGAGCAGGCGGTAGCGGTTCAAAATGGTCTCGTCGAGCACGGCGCCGCAGGGGGTGGTGCGCAAAAACTTTGTCAGATCTTCGCCGGCGGCGGCGCGCTGCAAAATGATGCGGTACAAAAAGTAAGAGTTGATGACCCCCGCCATGTTGCCGTGGTCGTAGACGACGAGCGTCTTTTTTTCCGTTTCGGCAAAGGTCTGCACCGCCGTCAACAGCGGCTTATCGGCGAACACCGACGCCATCTTTTTGACCTTGAACACGTCTGTGACCAGCGGCGGGCGGCAGAGCTGGCGCTCGATGTATTCGATGTTCTGCGTGGCCTCGTCCGTGGGGTTGGCGATGAACAGGTCGGTGCCCGCGGCGGTGCGGTGGACGATGGCGTTGCGCAGCTTGCCGTAGTCGACAAGTTCAGACTCGTAGCGGCGGACGGTGATGTTGACGTCGGTACAGCGCTTGACCAGGTCCGTAAAGTTTTGGGTGGCCTTGCCGCCATACAACAGTTTGAGCTGTGCCTCGATCTTGTTATAGCTTCGTAAAAAGCGGTTTGCATTTTCGTTTGCCATGGGCTCTCTCCTGCCAAGATTTGAAGGAGGCGCGGGCGTGCCGGACGGCGCGGCGGGCCCCTTTAATTATATCCAGTATACCACACTTTTTTCTGCCCCGCAATACCCTTGCGAAAAAATTGTAAAATGTTTGCACTCTTTCTGCAAGCGAAAATCGTGCGCCCTTGCAGGGGGCGCACGATCGTTGGCAGCCAGAGGCCGCTTATGGCGATCAATCCTTTTCGCGGCGGTTATATTTATCGGGATGCTTGCGTTCATCTAACCCGCGGCACACCATCCATACGATCATGCCGACGGCGAATACGCCGACAACGATATCGACGGCGGTCAGCCAATAGACCCACGGAGAAGTATCGTAATAGATGATGGAGCCGGGCGCCGAGCCCTGCAAAAGGGCGGAATTTGCTAGCGTATATGCCACATTGTGCAGCGCTCTGCGCATCACGCTGTGCGCCGTAGTGCTCTCAGTATCTTCCGAGCCGCTGAAGAACGAATACGTCAGGAAGGTGTCGCAGCCGGCACGGAAAGCGAGGTCGAACATCGCCTTATCGCCCGTCCAAACATACATATCGCTGTGGATATTGCCGACAAAGCCCCATTCGCCGCGCAGCAGCCCCGTAAGCAGCGCATAATTGCCGTGGGCAATGACTGCGCCGATATCGTTTTGCGAGGCCATGCAGGCCGTCGCCGCGCGCATCGTCTTTTCCGATACGGTCCCCTGGTCGTCTGAAATGTAGCGGATCGTCATGCGCGCTTCTTTGAAGGGGATCTCGAAAGCCTTGAAATACAACTCGCGCATCGCCTGCTCGCTCGCCCACGTATGCAGCATGAACTCGCGGTTGGTGTCTTGATCGTTGACGGCAAAATGCTTGATGTAGCAATACATGCCTGCATCGCCCGCGCCGCTGACGACCGCAGCCGCCAATTTGCCGGTCAGCAACGGGTCTTCAGAATAATACTCGAAGACGCGGCCGCCGAACGGGGAGCGGTGTAAATTGATCGCCGGCGAATACCAGCCGGAAATACCGTTTTCCATCGCCTCTTTGCCGAACATGTTGCCGACTTCATACATAAGTTCCGTATTCCAGGTAGAAGCCATCAGCGGCGCATACCCGTACGTTGCGGAAAGCTCCATGCCCTCGTCCGTCTTGACGGCCTTGATGCCGTTGGCTCCGTCTGCATGCAGCGCCGTAGGCAGGCCGAGAACATCTACCTGTGTAGTCGTATAATTGGCGCCGCCCATCATGGCGATGATCTGATTCAGCGTGGTTTCGTCGCTGTAATCGACCTGGTTTAAAAAGTCGTCCCATGCGTCGTCGTAATAGTCGACGCCGCGCATGTCCGTCAGTTTCAGTCCGCTGTCGACGACGGGGTACTCGGTGGCATCATACACGAGGCTGCCTTCCACGCTGCCGAGGAGGGGATCGGTGAGGGGGTCAAAGGTGTCTTCAATGCCGAACAGAGCCAGAGCCTCGCTGCTCGCCGCCTTTGTACGGTTTTCCGGCATCGAGGGGAATGTTCCCGTCCAGTCGGAGCGGCTGAGGATGGTGGCGTCGCGATTCATATAATCGCTGCTGTCTTGGAACAAGTTGACGGCCGCCTGATACGAGGCGTCTGCCCCCGCGGCGGGGTAATCGAGGATATTGCCGCCATCGTCCATGGCCGACTGCGCCTCGCGCTCGCTTTGGCGGATATTGCTCTGATCGTACCAGATGGTGGAACCGATCGTCGTTTCGCGCTCTTCGATCACGTCGTGGCTGTTTTTACGCAGAGAGATGACGTAGTCGCCCTCTTCCAGCACATAGCAACCGGTCGTACCGTCGCCGTTGTCGCGGGTGTAGCAGTAAGACGCCATATCCTCTTTATCGAAGGTGAGCGTAAGCGTCTGGTCCGCGTTCGGCTGCAATTCTTCCGTTTTTGCGAAGGCTGCCAGAACGACTGCAGATTTTTCGATTTTGTTGCGCACGTCAAATTCGGTATACGGCGCAGAATAATACAGCTGCACGACCTCTTTGCCGGGTAGGCTGCCCGTATTCGTCACCTTTACATCGACGGAAATGCTGTCGCCCGCATCGCTGTAACGAACGATCTCCTGCTCAAACGTCGTATACGAGAGGCCGTATCCGAACGGATAATTGACGGCGCCTGCCGTTTCGATGGCGCCCTCGCCGTCCAGCGTGCCGTATACGAACGCATCATCCTCTACGTCTGCCGTCTCATAATAGCGGTAACCGATATAGATATCCTCTTCGTACTCAATAAAATAGCGGTAATAGGTCCCGTCGCCGACCGCTGAAGAGGGCTCGCCGTACGGTTTTTGCGTAAACGTAGCGTTGTTATAAGTGAATGCGCCAAAGTTCTGATAGGTGGGGTCTTTCGTGAAATCGGAAGCCCAGATATCGACGGTGCGGCCGGAAGGATTTACCTCGCCGGAGAGCAGATCGCCCAAGGCCGCAAAGCCCTTTTCACCGACGTGCCCGACTTGCAGGATCGCATCCACCTCCAACTCGCCGCCCATAATGGGCGCAAGCTCCATGGCGGCGGAACTTGCCACGATGACCACGACATTATCGCAGTTTTCTTTGGCAAAGCGGATCGTATCCAGCTCGTTTTGCGAAAGCGCCAGGTAATGCGGCGTGCCGTCGGTATAGCCGTCGTACTTTTTATCGGAACCTTCCTGCCCGGCACGGGCGATCATCACCAGCGCCGTGGTACCGCCGATCCTCCCTTCAATGCCGTTATAGATCGACGACTCAAATTCGTAGATCTTGCTGTCGCCGCCCATCAGGTCGTTCAGTGCGCCGGCGCTCAAAGTGCCGGGCGCCTCGATGAGCGCCGTGGGCGTACCCGCATCGCGCATGGCCTCTACCGCCGCATTGTTCAGCGTATAGGTATCGGCAAGGCCCTCTTCCGGCATGGTCGGGTCAATGGTCCACTTTGCCGAGCCGCTGGAAGACACCTGCCCGAAGATGGGCTCGATATAGCGATAGCCGAAAGGCGTCACTTCGCTGCCGGCAGCCAACGGCAATACTCCGTTATTTTTCAGCAACACGCTGCCTTCGTTCTGCACCTGCCGCGCCAGCTGATAAGAAGCCTCTTTGGACGCCTCGTTATCCGGGTACAGATCTTCGTAATACTGCGTATCCCAGTCTTCTGTCCCTTCCGCCTGCTGAATGTGCATTTCGCCTTTGCCGAGGTATTCGTCTAAAGCCACCGAAAACAAATTGGCGGCGATGGTCGCAACCACGGCAAGCACGATCACAAACGCCGTAATGGGGATAACGATCGCCCGGAAACAGCGATTGCTCATCCGTCTGCTGTTCATTGTTTACCTCCTGTTTTTTGACGTTTCCGTCCTGTATGGCAACAGTATAACAGGAAAAAAGCCCCTGCGCAAGAGCGAATCCGCACTCGGGCGCAGGAGCGTCACAATCGGTCATTTCCGACCGGGGGCGCGTCATGATCGGTCGTTTCGGCGTCATGATCGGCGGGAACGGAAAACAGGATGTGCAAACGGAAGATCTGCCCGGCCGCGTCGATGGTCATGGTGCCGCCATACTTTTCGACCACCGCACGCATGCTGAGGATGCCGGATCCGTGAAAATTTTTGTCTTTCTTTTTGGTCTGCACGGCGTTGTTTTTGACGATCATTTGCCCAGCATAGGGGTTTTCTACGCGGATCCCCACCAGAGAGGACTCTCTGCGCACAAAAATATCGATATTGCGCTGTTCTTCCGGCAACAGCATCACAGCTTCGATCGCATTGTCGAGCGCGTTCCCGAAGAGCGAATATAGCTCTGCGGGACGCAGAAAACCGAGGACGCGGCCTTCGGCAATGCAGGAAAGGATGATGCCGCTCTTTTCGCACAGCAGGCTCTTTTCCGTGAGGATGATATCGAGCACCTCGTTGCCCGTTTTGAATGCCGCCTGATAGATGTCTACCGCGCGTTCGATCTCTTGCAGCTCGACCGTGTCTTCCATGCCGCCTTCTCGCCATACGCGCAGCTGATGCTTTAAATCGTGGCACTTGATGTTGATGATGTCGATATTTTTTTTGACCTGGTCGTACTGCTTGGCCTGCGTATACAGCAGCTGCTCTGCCGCCGCCAAGCGCAGCTGCGCTTCTTTTTGAAAAATATTGCTGAACAGCAGCTGCAGCGCCAGCACGCAGGTAAGCGCATTATAAATGCGCTCGACGATGACAGATGTTTGATCGATGGAGGCGTTATACTGGGTGACGAGAGAGAGCACGACGTCGGTAAACAGCATCACGGCGGCAATGGCAATGAACTCTATGTTCCCCAGATGCAGCGTCCCCTGCGAGCGGATCTTATCGGCATAGATATACTTCCCCGCCCAAAAGACAACAAAGTAGCTGAACAGATAGAGGATGACCGTTATCGCAGACTGGCGGCTGAGAATATCCAGCAGCGGCGTCCCGTAGGGGTCAAATCCGCCGGAAATGCCCGTCACGATGCCCAAAGCATAGAACACGGCGTCGTTCAGAGAGATAAAAAGCACATAGGCAAAATGCCGCAGCGAGTACCCCGCCACAGCACAGAACAAGATATTCAAAAAGCTCGTACGCAGGCAAAAACTCATCGCCGCGAGGCTGCATGCGAACAGCGAGAAAAATATGCACGAAAGGACAAACGCGTTATAGGCGGGGACGGGGATGCAAACGGCCGCAGCCATCAAGGCGGCGCACATGCACCCGGCGCGGAGCGGAAAGCGCGAGCGCCGCTCGAGGCGGAATGCAAACAGCCCTTCTGCCGCGATCAATTCCGCCATGAACAATATCTTATACCAAAAAAACACCGACGTTATATCAAACATATTTATTTGCCTTGCCCGAAGCTACTTGTAAGCTTTTCTAAAAAGCTCTTCTTTTTTGCACGGCTGATATGCAGTTTATCTCCCCCGACGGTCACGATATCGCCTTCTACAGCCGTTACAAAAGCAAGGTTGACCAGATAGCATACGTTGCAACGCTCGAATCCGGCTCCTTTTACCTGCTCTTCGGCCTTACTCAGCGCCCCGCGGGTAACGATGTTCCCCTGCTCTGTATGGTATACAAGGTTGTGCCCGCACACCTCGATATAGGCAACAGACGAGGCCGGCAACACCTTCAAATTCCCCTCCGCAGCGATCAGCAGCGATGCGCTCCTGCCCCGCCGCGCCGCGAGGATGCGGTCCATCTTCATGGCAAAAGAACTATAACGCACAGGTTTGACGATAAAATCGGAGGCCTCGACTTCATACCCCTTGACCGCCATATTCGCCATATTCGTAACAAACACGAGAGAAACCGCGCCGTCTCGGCTGCGCAGCGCACGCGCCGCCTCCATGCCGTTGCAGCGCGGCAGCACGATATCTAAAAAAACGATATCGTATCCGGGCGTGTATCCGTCTACAAAATCCTGCCCGTCAGAAAACCGTGTAACGCGATATTGCAGATCTTTTTCTTGCATATACCGCCGTATGGCGGCAGATAATCTTTCTGCCTCTTTATCTTCGTCTTCCACGAGACAGATTTTGAGCATTTTTTCACCTCGCTGAGTCTATATCTGTATTATATCATAGTTATCAAAAGCTGTCAATACTAATCTCAAATCGCTGCCCGCGCACATAAACCTGCTGCAGCAGAGCCTCATTTGTTGCCAAACGGGCGCGTTTGTGGTATACTTTTGGCTATGAAACGATATAAACTCAACTTTCAGTTGGTGCCGGACGGCTGCTGGTATACCAATTTGCGCAGCGCCCTGCCCAAAGAGGTGTGGGACAGGCTGCGGCGCGCCGCCTATGCGCGGGCGGGCGGCAGGTGCAGTATCTGCGGGGCGCGCGGAAGGCTGGAAGCGCACGAGGTGTGGAGCTACGACGATGCGGCGCATATACAGAAATTGGAAGACGTGATCGCCGTCTGCCCCGCCTGCCATGCCGTGATACACATCGGCCGCACCTCTCTTTTGGGGAAGGAACCGCAGGCGCAGGAACATTTTATGAAGGTGAACGGCTGCACGCAGAGCGAGTATCACGCCGCCCTGGGCGAGGCGAACCGCGTGCACGCCGAGCGCAGCCGCCATGAGTGGCTGACGGATATTTCTAAACTCAAACAGCTGTTTTGAGGCAGCGGACAGATACGGCAACCGGCGAGGAGAGACCCTCCGCGGGCGCCGCGCAAGGCGCAGAGGAAAATATGCTTGCAAACTTATTCTTGAAAGAAAACGAAACGGCCGCCTCGCCTGCGGCGCGCGGGCGCATCGGCAAGTTTTCGGGCGGGCTGGGCATCGCCCTGAACACCCTGCTCGCCGCCGGCAAGATCGCGGCGGGCATTTTGGCGGGCGCGGTGTCGGTGGTGGCGGACGGGCTCAACAACCTGACCGACTGCGGCAGCAACGTCGTCTCCATCATCGGCTTCAAGATGAGCGAAAAGCCCGCCGACAAAGAGCACCCCTTCGGGCACCAGCGGGCGGAATCGCTTTCGGCGCTGATCATCGCCGTCATCGTGCTGGTGGTGGCGGCGGAGCTTGCCATCCAGTCGGCAGAGACCATCCTTTCCCCTGCCGAAACGCAAGTTTCGCTGCTGACGGCCATCGTTTTGGCGGCGTCGGTGGCGGTAAAGCTGTTCATGTTCTTTTTCAACCGCGCCCTCGCCAAAGAAATCGGCTCGGAGGCGCTGAAGGCGACGGCGGCGGACTGCATCTCCGACGCGGCGGCGACGAGCGCCGTGCTGCTTTCGCTTTTGATCTCGAAATGGGCGCAGATCGAACTGGACGGCTGGATGGGCATCGCGGTGGCGGTATTCATCGCCTTTTCGGGCATAGGGATCTTGAAAGAGACGGTCTCCAACCTGTTGGGGAAGGCGGCGGACGCCGAAACCATCGCCGCCATCAAGCAAAAAATTTGTGCGGCGGAAGGGGTGCACGGCGTGCACGACCTGGTCATCCACGACTACGGCCGCAGCAAGCTGTTCGCCACCGTGCATGTAGAGGTGGACGCGAACATGCCCATCATGGCGGCGCACGACTTAGCAGACGCGCTGGAAAAACAGATCGGCAAAGAGATGGACATCGCCCTGACCGTGCACATCGACCCACTCGTGTTCGACGACCCCAAGGTCAACAAGTTCCGCGCCGAGGCGGCGCGGGTGGTGGCGGCCGTAGACCCGCACTTTGCCATGCACGACTTCCGCGTGGTGGGCGGCAAGACGCACTCCAACCTCGTGTTCGACGTGGCGGTGCCCTTCGACTGCAAGCTGAGTGACGCCGAGATCGAGCGGCGCATCCGCGACGGCATCTCCCTTTCCGACGAAAACCTCGACGCCGTGGTGACGGTGGAACGGCAGTAGCGGCTTTTGCGCGGAAAAATCAACGCGACCCGCCGCCCGCGCCGCGTGCGCACGGCAAAACAAAGCGCCGCGCGCCTCCCCTACGGAAGGCGCGCGGCATGCGGCCCTACATACAAATACCGCCCTCGCGGATGCGGGGGCGGCGTATTTTATTATATAAACCTTTTGAAGGGCTTGGGCAGAAAGCGCGAAAGCCCTTTTATTCGTGCAAGACCTTCTGCAAAAATTCTTTCGGAGACAATACCAAAAGCGGCGCCTTGGCAAAATCGGCGAGGTTGCGGGTGACGATGCAGTCCGCCCCCGCCCGCAGCGCCGTTTCCGCCATGACGGCGTCTTCAAAATCGGAGACGGGAGACGGGATGGCGCGGCGGCAGTCGATATCGGCGCTGTCTAACACTTCAAACAATACGAACAGCTTTGAAAGCACCTCGCGCGAGGCCTTGTCGCTGTGCGTGTGGCGGTGCGTAAGGTAATAGATATCCGTCGCCGCCTTGGCGGTGATGCAGCCCGCGAACAAGTCGTTGGCGGCGGCGAGGAACAGCTGCTGCCCTTCTTTGCAGAACGGCTCTCTGCCCTGCAGCACGTCGATGACGACGCAGGTATCCAGCAGCGCCCTCATATCTTGTTCAGCCTCTCTTCGCGCGCTTCCTCTTCGCCGATATCGGCAGGCAGAACGCCGAACAGCGACTTTGCCACCTCCACGCGCTCGCGGAAGGGATTGGTCAGCTTGGAAACGACCTTTCCGTTTTTGGTGATATACACGTCTTCGGTGGCGGAAAGCAGCAGATATTTGCTCAAATTTTCTTTTAATTCTGTAGCCGTGATCGACATTGCCCTGTTCCTCCTTATTCTTCGCACTATTATTATAGCAAAATCGTACGATATTGTCAATAGGGATGTTCGATTTTTTTGAAAATGCAGCAGCAAAAGCGCCCTCGCGGATGCGGGGGCGCAAATTTTTATTTGGTACGGTATATCCGTTTTAGAAAGGGCGGCGGGGGCGCTGCCGCTTTTGCAGGGCGGCGTGGGCGCCGCCGCTTTTGCAGGGTGCCGGCGCCGGTTCCGCTCCCATATATCGGAAATCAAAAGACGACGTGCGAGCGGTCTGTGACGGTGTAGCCGATGACCACATTGCGCAGGGTGTAGCCGGCGTCCCACGGGTCGGTCTGCACGCGCACATACACGCGGCTGCCCGCAAGCGAGGCCGTGAGCGAGCCGCTGTAATTGCCCGAGGCGCCTGCGATGGGCAGGGCGGCGATGGCAGCCGTCGAGGTGCCGGCGCTGTCGTTACACAGCAGCAGCTGAAAACTGCTCGGCTTGTCGCCGGGGTTGGAATATCCCTCTACCTGCACGGAGTACGAGACGGTGAACGCCGCGGCCAAACTTCCCTGTTCGGAAAAAGTTTCGCTAAGGTCGATGGTCAGCCCTTCGATGAGGGAAGAGCCTTCGCCGACGTGCATGCTGCTGAGCGTCGCCTCGCCGCTAACGCTGCGGTACCAGCCCGCGTACAGGGTGAGCCCCTCGGCGGGCATGACCTCTTCTTCAAACAATTCGCCGCCCTCGGGCGAGGTGTACCAGCCCGCGAACTCGTAACCTGCGCGCACGGGGCGGGGCAGGGAGATCGGCTCGCCCGCGGGCACAGAGATGTCGTCTACCTCGGTGCCGCCGTTTTCTTCAAAGGTGAGAAGGGGCTGCCATTCGGCGACGAGGGAGATGTTCTGCGCAGGGATGACGGAAGAGGAATACCTTTCGCCCTCTAAAAGCCAGCCCATGAAGCGGTAGCCCGCCCGCGCGGGGCGGGGCATGGACACGGGCGTGCCCGCTTCGCCGCGGATGGTGTGGCAGGGGCTGCCGCCGTTGGGGTCGAAGGAGACGGAATAGCCGAAGCGGCTGGGGTAGAGGGTCATGTCTTTGGTGATGCTGCCGTTGAAGGCGTATGCCTGGGCGGTGTCGTTGGGAACGGTAGACCATGCCAGCACATACTGCCCGTCTACCAGGTGATCCTGCGGCTCGATGCTCGCCAAAGAGGCGCCGTGCACGGCGGAGACGGTGACGTCGTCGCTGCCGTCCATGCGGTAGCAGAAGGTGACCTCGTATTCGACCTCGGTAAACCCCGCGTACAGGGTGATGGTATCGGCAAGGGTATAGGCGGGGGCGCACAGCCGCTCGTACCCGGGCAGCATGCCGACCGCGTCCGCCACCTGCACGCCGCCCATAGCAGGGGCGGTGAACCAGCCGGCAAACTCGTGCAGGCGCATCGTCAGATCGAAGGGGATGCCCTCGATGGCGGCGTCGTACTCGGCCTCCACCTGCCGCACGCCGGAAGCGCTTTCGCCCCCTTCGTATTCGAGGCGGATGGTGTAGGTGTTGGGGATGAAACGGGCATACAGGGTGCAGTCTGCCCCCCGTTCGTACGGGCCGCAGCTCATGCCGTTGGCGTCTACCACCTGTTCGCCCCCTTCGGAGGCGTCGTACAGCCCGGCAAAGGTATAGCCGAGGCGCGAGGGAAGCTCTTCTAAGGCGAACACCTTGCCCTCGACCACTTCTAAGCGCACGGCGCCGTTATATTCGTATTGAATGACGTATGTATCTTTCTGGCAGGCGACCAGCAGTACCGCACACGCCAGCGCCGCCGCGCCCAAGAGCGCCAAAAATAATATTTTTACTTTCATGATGCCTCCAAATCAATACCAGTATACCCGAAACGCGCGCAAAAGTCAACTGCCGCGCCCGCCGCTTGCCCGCAAAGAGGGGCGAATGCCCTCCTCTCTTGGCGAATTTTGCAGGCTTTTTCTCGTTTTGTTTTGGGGAAGAAAGAAGAGTGCTCGTTTTTGTTATCCTTGCAGAGCCCCCGCCCGTCCCGAAAAGCGAAGCGGCTCGCCCCTTCCATGTCACCCTGAGCTCGTCGTCACTCGCCTATGCTGTCAGCATTTTGCCGAACGGCAAAACGCTCGACTTGCAAGGCGGCTCCTCCTCTTCCCAAAAATCTCGCTGCGCTGCGATTTTCGGGAGCCCTGTTTTTTGAGCCGCGCAGTCGAATGGGTCTTGCGCGTTTGCGCTTTTGCCGGCTGCTGCCCATCTCCTTTTCTTGCCTTCCCCCTTTTTAAGGGGGAAGGGGGACCGCTTGCGGTGGATGAGGGATGTTATATCCTTATATAATCTACTCCGCCTAAAACAAGGATAGTATCCCCTCATCTCGTCGCCAGCAAGGCGCCATGGCAGACGGCGCGCTGTGCTTGCCGTCTTGCCCGCTGCGCCTGCCGCTCCTCTTCCCAAAAAGTTCTTCGATACTTTTTGGGAGCCCTGTTTGCGCGCGCCAGGTCCCTCAGGGGGAAGCCATGCATAGAGCCGTGTTCTTCCCCGCTTTTGCGTTCTGTACAAGATCCCTCGACTGACGCTCGGGATGACAGGGAAGGGAAAAACATTCTTTCATCTATCCAAAATTTTGGCTGATATAAAAAATTCTCGCGCAAGCAAAACCGCGCTTTTGCGCCCGCGCACCCCATTTGCCGCATACCTGCGGCTTTTGCAGGAAAGGTGAAGCCGCGGCATTTTTATTCCAAACAATTCTCAAAAAACGGCAAAATCACACTTTTGCCGTTTTTCCCTTATGAGCTTAACCAAGCCAAAGCAAAGAGACCCCGATCGGAAGCGGGTATCTCACCACATCTGCATCGTTAAAGCCCTTGGCAATATGTCTGTATATTACCTGCGGGCTTTGCCTTGCATCTGCGGCAATCTACCCGCTTGCGATTGCTTCGCACCCTGAAAGAGCGCATTTTGCGATGGATTGGGGCGACAGACGAAGCAGCAATACCCCCAGAGGTATTGCAATGAGGATGAGCCCCAAGGCGCGCAAAAGACGCCTTTCAGGGCGGGGTCTTCTTGCTTTGGCTTGGTTTGGATGGAGGTGAATGCGGCGCGCATAAAAAATGGCGTGCCCCGAAAGGCGCGCCGCAGAGGGGAGAAACCGCCGCCAGCACGGCAAAGCCGCGCGCACGGCAGGTTTCCCCCTTGGTCACGAAATTTTGTTTCATCAGCTTGAAACAAAATTTGTGAACAACATCATTCTTTTGTTATATACGCCGCGCCGAAGGCGCCGGGGCCGGTGTGGATGCTGAGCACGGGCCCGAGCACGCGCTGGTGGATGTTGACGGCGGGGAAGCGGTTTTTCAGCATCTGGGTAAATTCGGAAACGTCTGTCCGCTCGCCGCAGCGCGCCACGATCAGCCGGCGCGCGTTTTCGGGGATGCGCGCGCACATTTCGTCCAGCCGTTCCCTGTGCCCGCGCGCGTTGAGGCGGAACAAGATCTTGCCCTTCAGATCGAACACGGGGCGCAGGTTGAGGGAGGTGTTCGCCTTGGCGTTGTTCAGCCGCCCGCCCGCGGCCAGACGGTCGAGCGATTCGACGGTGAACACGATGCCGATCTTGCGCTTCAAACTTTCGAGATGTTTTACGATCTCTTCAAAGCCGAAGCCGCCCTTGGCCATGTTGACGGCCTCGTCTGCCAAGAGGTGCATGCCCGCGCCGATGGTGCCGGAATCGACCACGCGGATGTTGCCCCCCACCTGCTGCGCCGCAAAGCAGGCGGACGAGTAGGTACCCGACAGCGCCGACGAGAGCACGAGGCAGATGACGTCGCACCCGCGCTCGACGAGGGAGCGGAAGGTGGCGATGAAGTTGTTGAGGGAGGGCTGCGCCGTTTTGCACAGCGGCTGCCCCGCCATCAGGGGCAGAAAGTTTCCGTTGCGGTCGGACGCGTATTCTTCGTAAAAGTTTTGGCCGATCTGGTAATTGACGGGCACCTCGCTGAGGATGCCGCGGCTGGCGATCTCCGCCGTGGAATACCCGACCGTGGAATCGGTGACGATAGCGATCATATCTCTCCTCCTATGCCCGCGGGGCGGGCTTTCGTACGGCCGCTTGCGCGGCGGGGGAACGTGCGCTTTCCTTCGCCCGTGAACCTTTCACGGACGCAAAACAAGCGCGCGGGGGGGCTTAAAATTTGCGGAAGCGGCGGTAGCGCGCCTCGACGAGCTCTTCGGCGGGGACGGCCTTCTTTTCTGCAAAGAAGGCGGCGATCTTTTCCTTCAAGCCGGCGTAAAACGCGTCGGTAAAGCCGTTTTCGGGGATGACCTCTTCGACGGCGCCGAGCTTTGCCAGATCTTCCGCCGTCATTTTCAGGCATTCGCTGGCTTCGGCGACCTTGGAGCTGTCTTTCCAGAGGATGGAAGCGCAGCCCTCGGGCGAAATGACCGAATAGGTCGCATTTTCCGTGATCCACACCTCGTCTGCCGCGCACAGGCCGAGCGCGCCGCCGCTGCCGCCTTCGCCGATGATGATAGAGAGGGTGGGCGTCTTCAGCCTGATCATTTCCATGATAGACATGGCGATGGCCTCGCTTTGGCCGCGCTCTTCGGCGCCGATGCCGCAGTACGCACCCGAAGTATCCACAAAGCAGAGCACGGGGCGGTGGAATTTTTCCGCCTCCTTCATCAGGCGCACCGCCTTGCGGTAGCCTTCGGGATTGGCGCAGCCGAAGTTATGTTCGAGGCGGGTGGCGGTATCTTCTCCCTTTTCGATGCCGATGACGGTGACCGGCCTGCCGCCGATGGTGCCCACGCCGCCGATGACGGCGCGGTCGTCGGCAAAGCGGCGGTCGCCGTGCAGCTCGATAAACCCTTCGACGATGTTGGAAATATACCTGACCGCGGTGGGCCTGCCCTTTTCGCGGCTCTTTAATACGACGTCATATGCGCTCATGCGATCGCCTCCTCACAGTGCAGGCGCAGCAGGGCGGCGAGCTTGTCTTTCATCTCTTTGCGCTCGACGATGAGGTCCACAAACCCCTTCTGCTGCAAAAATTCCGCCCGCTGGAACCCTTCGGGCAGCTTTTGGCGGATGGTCTGCTCGATGACGCGCGGCCCCGCAAAGCCGATGAGCGCGCCCTTTTCCGCCATGATGATATCCGCCTCGAAGGCGAACGACGCCGAAACGCCGCCCGTGGTGGGGTCGGTGAGGACGGAGATATACAGAAGGCCCGCTTCGCCGTGCTTGGCGACGGCGGCGCTCGTCTTTGCCATCTGCATGAGCGAGACGATGCCCTCCTGCATGCGCGCGCCGCCGCTCAAGACAAAGCCGACGACGGGGAGCTTGTGCTCGGTGGCGTATTCAAACGTTTTGGCGATCTTTTCGCCCACGGTGTGGCCCATGCTGCCCATCATGAAGCGGTGGTCCATGGCGAACACCGCGCAGGGCACGCCGCCGATCTTGGCGGTGCCGCAGACGACGCCGTCCTTTTCGCCGGTGGCTTTGCGCAGCGAGGCGAGCTTTTCGTCGTAGCCGGGGAAGGCGAGCAGGTTTTCCGCCTGCTCTTCTGAAAACAGCTCGGCAAAGTCTTCGCAGCACATGGAGATGCGGGCGCGGGGCGCCATCTTTTTATAGTGGCCGCACTTGGGGCAGATGTTGTGGTTTTCTTCCATCTCGTCGGAGAGGACGATCTGCCCGCAGTGCGGGCATTTTTCCGCCAGTTTGGCGGGGATCGCCGCCCCCTGCGCCGACTGCTGCGGTGCGGCGGCTTCGTCGCTGCCCTCCAGCGCGTTTTTGGGTTTTCTGATAAAAAACTTTTTCAAGTCTTCGAACTTCAAGGTCCATTCTCCTTCCGGGAGCCGCACGGATGCCATCCGCCGCCAACCCGTTCCGCTGCGCGCCTGCGCCGACCGCTGCGCTACCAGGAAGCGGTTGGCCTGCGCGTTTTTATGTTTTTGGCTGAGCGCCCATTTCTGCGCGTCGGCAGCCCATTTATATCTGTTTTTCTTTCTGCCGTAGCCGGCCTGTCGCTGAAATGCTTCTTTTTTTGTCATACAAAGTCAAGTGTCCGTGTGCCTGCAACCTGCATCAATGATAATCTTTCAAAAATTTATCCAAGAAATTGGTACAATAACTGCCGTCTTTGAACTCGGGCCTAGCGAGGATGTCGCTGGAAAGTTCGGCATTGGTGTTGACGCCGTCGATGACCAGCTCGCACAGCGCCGCCTGCATCTTGCGGATGGCCTCGGTGCGCTCGCGCGCGTAGACGATGAGCTTGCCGATCATGCTGTCGTAATAGGGCGGGATGACGTAGTCCTGATAGATGGCGGTATCGAAGCGCACCCACGGGCCGCCGGGGATGTGCATGAACTTGATCTGCCCGCAGCTGGGGCGGAAGTTGTTGCGCGCATCTTCCGAATTGATGCGGCACTCGATGGCGCAGCCGCGCAGGCGGATGTCTTCCTGCTTATAGATGAACTCGATGCCCGCGGCGATGCGGATCTGCCATTTGACGATGTCGATGCCCGTCACATACTCGGTGACGGGGTGCTCTACCTGCAGGCGGGTGTTCATTTCCATAAAATAGAAATGATCCTGCCGATCGAGCAAAAACTCGATGGTGCCCAGGCTCGTATAATTGACCGTTTTTGCCGCGAGCACGGCGGCGCGCATCATCTCTTCGCGCACGGCGGGCTTCAAGGTGACGCAGGGGCTCTCTTCGATGAGCTTCTGGTTTTTGCGCTGCAGCGAGCAGTCGCGCTCGCCCAGGCACACCACGTTGCCCTGGTTATCCGCCACGATCTGCATTTCGACGTGCTTGACGTCGGTGAGGTATTTTTCCAGATAGCATTTGCCGTTGCCGAAGGCGGCCTGCGCCTCCGCCGAGGCGGTGCGCACGGCGTTTTCAAAGTCTTCTTCTTTCCAGACGATGCGGATGCCCCTACCGCCGCCGCCCGCCGCCGCCTTGACGATGACGGGGTAGCCGATCTCGGAAGCGAAGGCCTTTGCCGCGGCGATGTCGGTAATTTCGTCCAGCCCGGGCACGACGGGCACGCCCGCCTTTTTCATGGTGCGGCGGGCTTCGTCTTTATCGCCCATTTTCGAGATGACCGAATAATGCGGGCCGATGAACTTGATGTTGCACTTTTCGCACAGCTCGGCAAAGCGGGCGTTTTCGCTCAACAGCCCGTAACCGGGGTGGATGGCCTGGCAGCCGGTGGCGATGGCGACATCGATGATGGCGGTCATGTTGAGGTAGCTGTCTTTGAGAAGGGCGGGGCCGATGCAATAGCTCTCGTCCGCCAAATTGACGTGCAGCGCCTGCGCGTCCGCCTCCGAATAGACGGCGACGGTGCGGATGCCCATCTCGTTGCAGGCGCGGATGATGCGCACGGCGATCTCGCCGCGGTTTGCGATGAGGATCTTACTAAACATGGCTGTTCACCGCGCCGCTTAAAATATTTTGAACAGGATCTGCCCGAACTCGACCAAACTGCCGTTTTCCGCGCAGATCTCCACGATCTCGCCGTCTTCTTCGGCGACGACGTCGTTCATCAGCTTCATCGCCTCGATGATGCAGAGGGTATCGCCCTTTTTGACCTTGCTGCCCACCTTGACGAAGGGCTCCGCCTCGGGCGAGGGGGCGGTATAGAAGATGCCCACCATCGGCGATTTGACGTTGCGGTATTTGTCGTAGTCTTTGATCTCGCCGGGCTCCGCCTTCTGCTCTTCGGCGGGAAGGCCGGGCGCCGCCTGCACATACTGCACCGCGGGCACGGGCATGGCGGCGGGCTGTGCCGCCGCGGCGCTTTCCAGCTTCAGCGAAAAGGTCTCTTCCGCCGTCGTTTCCGAAACTTCCATCTTGGCGAGGCCGCTTTCGCGGAACACCGAGATGATCTCACGCAGCTTTTTCTTATCCATTTGCCTTCTCTCCTTCTTTCTGTGCCCGCAAAAAAGCGGGCTTTTTCCCTGTATCCGCCGCGGGAAGGCTCGGGCCGCCCCGTAAGCGGACAAATTGCAGTGTTTGTTCTTGTTGACGCCCCCTGCGGCGCGGTCGCTGCCGCGCCCCGCACAGCGGACAAAAGTGCCGAAAATGCGCCCGCGGCAAAGCGCAGCGCATTCTCCGTTTATAAGCCGCGCCTCGGCGGCAAAAGCCGCCTCGGTTTCGGCGTCAGATCTTTTTGAACGCCAGGCAGCCGTTGTGCCCGCCGAATCCCAAAGAGGTGGACAGCGCAAAGCGCAGCGGCGCCTCCGCCGCCTCGTTGGGGGTGATGTCGAGGTCGCACTCCTCGTCTTTGACGCGGTAGTTGATGGTGGGCGGGATGACGCCTTCGTCCAGCGCCAGCACGGAAGCGAGCGCCTCGATGCCGCCCGCCGCGCCCAGCATGTGGCCGGTCATCGACTTGGTGGAAGAGATGTGCAGCTTGTATGCGTCCTCGCCGAAGGTGCGCTTTAAGGCGCGCGTCTCCGTCTTATCGTTCAAGGGGGTGCCGGTGCCGTGGGTGTTGACGTACACGTCTCTGCCGGCGACGATGCCGCCCTCTTTGGCGGCCAGCTCGATGGCGCGGGCGGAAGGGCCTGCGTCGGGGTCGGGCGCGGTCATGTGATAGGCGTCGTTGGTGCAGCCGTAGCCGACCACCTCGGCGTAAATTTTGGCGCCGCGCGCCTTGGCGTGCTCGTACTCTTCCAGCATGAGCACCGCGCCGCCTTCGCCCATCACGAAGCCGCTGCGCTCTTTATCGAAGGGAATGGAAGCGCGGTCTTTATCCGTCGCCTGCGACAGCGCCTGGCAGCTGATAAAGCCTGCAAAGCACAGGGGCATGACGGCGGCCTCGCTGCCGCCCGCGAGCATGGCGTCTGCATAGCCGTGCTTGATGGCGCGGTACGCCTCGCCGATGCTGTTGGTGGAGGTGGCGCAGGCCGTGACGATGGCGACGTTCGGCCCCTGCGCGTGGTATTTGATGGCGACCGTGCCCGAGGCGATGTTCGAGATCATCATGGGCACGAAGAAGGGGGAGACCCTGCCGGGGCCTTTTTCGATGAGTTTGGTGTGCTCGGTGACCAGCGTGTTGATGCCGCCGATACCCGAACCGATATAGACGCCGAAGCGCTCGGGCGCGACGGACTCCGCCGTCATGCCGCTGTCTTCATATGCCTGCGTCGCCGCGGCGACGGCGTACTGGCAGTACAGGTCGGTCTTGCGCACGTCGCCCTTGGGCATGTACAGCGTGGGGTCGAACCCGCGCACTTCGCCCGCGAAGGTGCATTTATAGCCGGAGGCGTCGAACTTGGTCACCGTATCGATGCCGTTGACGCCCTTTTTCATATTTTCCCAGGTCGTTTTTACGTCATTGCCCAGCGGCGACACCGCCCCGAGCCCGGTTACGACGACTCTTTTTTCCATGATAACCTCCATATATTGTTCACACAATTCTCGCCGCGACGGCGGCTGCGAATTGTCGTGATTTGAGAGCAAACCCGGCGTTCGCTTTTGCTTACGCAACGCTCTGCGCCCGGTTTTCTCTCTTTGCGCGGCTTTTCAGGGCACTCGTTTTATGAATGCCGCGCAAATTCACTCTTTCCGCTTGCAGCTCCTCGCTGTGAGGGGAAAAAGCAAAAAGCGTGGTTTTTGCTTTTTCAAGCATTTATGCTCGCGGAAACCTCGGCGAGCGGGTCAAATGGTAAGTGTAAAATGTAAAATGTAGAATTATGGACACAATAAAAAATATTTTTTGCTCTTCCGCAATTTACCATTTTACATTCTACATTCTGCCCGCACGACGGGCGGGGGCGGTGCTCCTTTCCGAGCCCTTCCAAAACCCTTAAATATACATGCCGCCGTCTACCTTTAACACCACGCCGGTGATATAGGCGGCTGCGTCGGAGACGAGGAATTTGACCGCGTCGGCAATGTCTTGCGTTTCGCCCAGGCGGCCGAGCGGGATCATTTTATACATGGCCTGCTTCTGCTCTTCGGTGAGGGCGTCGGTCATGGCGGTCTTGATAAAGCCGGGCGCGACCGCGTTGGCGGTGATGCCGCGCGAGCCGAATTCTTTGGCGACCGTTTTGGTGAGGCCGATGATGCCCGCCTTCGAGGCGGCGTAGTTGGCCTGCCCCGCGTTGCCCATCAGGCCCACCACCGAGCTGATGGAGACGATGCGGCCGTAGCGCTTGCGCATCATATAGGGCGTGACGTGCTTGACCATGTTGAAGCAGCCCTTGAGGTTGATGGAGAGCACGCGGTCCCAGTCTTCTTCGCTCATGCGCATGATCAGCTTATCGGCGGTGACGCCCGCGTTGTTGACGAGGATGTCGATCTTGCCGAAGTCTTTGGCGACGCTGTCTGCCACCGCCTTGGCGGCGGAAAAATCGGAGACGTCGCAGCGGTAATAGCGCACGGCGGCGCCCGCTTCGGCGATCGCCTGCAGTGCCGCGGCGGCGCTGCTCTCTTCGCCGTAATCGACGACGGCGATATCGGTATTGTCGGCGGCGAGGGTGCGCGCGATGGTGGCGCCGATGCCCCTGCCCGCGCCCGTGACGAGCGCGACACGTTTTTCGTTCATCTTTACTTTTCCTTCAAAAAAATCAAGAACCGGAACGGGAACTTGACCAAGTCAAAATAAACCCTTTTGCTTTGACTTGGTTACCCGCGCTGGACAAGGCCCGTGAGCACTTTGCCGGGGCCGACTTCGATAAATTCGTCTACACCCGCCGCACGCATGTTGGCGACGGTATCGGTAAAGCGCACGGGGGAGCGCATCTGCGCCGCCAGCGTGGCGGCAAAGTCGCCCGCGTACGGCTGCGCCGTGAGGTTGGCGTACACGTCGAGGCGGGGCGCGCCCATGGGCAGGGTGCGCAGGAACGCCTCAAAGGCGGCGGCCTCTTCCGCCAGTTCGGGGCAGTGGAACATGCCCGAAACGCGCAGCTTCATCGCCCTGCCGCCCGCCTCTTTGACCTTGGCGGAGAACTCCGCCTCGGCCTCGGCGCGGCAGGCAACGACCGTCTGCAGGGCGCCGTTGTAGTTGGCGGGATGGGTAGAGACGCCGTCGCACAGCGCTTCTACCTTGTCTCGCGTGAGCTTGACCACGGCGATCATGCAGCCCTGTACCCGCTGCGTGTATGCTTCCATCAGCTCCGCGCGCTTGCAGATGGCGCGGAAGCCGTCTTCTTCCGAAAACACGCCCGCAAAGGTGAGCGCGGGCACTTCCCCTACCGAAAAGCCGCAGGCGCAGGCGGGGGTGCCGATCTCCTCTTCCTTCGCATAGGCGTAGGCGAGGTCTGCCAGAAACATGGTCGGCTGGGTGAGCAGGGTGCGGTTGAGCTCTTCCTGCGTGCCGCAAAGCATCTTGTCTACGATGCCGGGGCGGATGCCTTCGGCAACTTCAAACAGATGCCTGACCTTGGGCAGGTCTTTGACGTCTGCCGCCATGCCGGGCACCTGCGCGCCCTGGCCGGCGAACAAAAAGGCTACACGTCCCATTTGACGCCCTCCATCATCTGCTCTGCCTGGGCCATGATCTCTTCGATCATCTCTTTGGCGGGCTGGCGCTTTTTGACCATGCCGGCGATCTGCCCCGCGAGGAAGCAGCCCTCTTCGGCATTGCCCTCTTTGGCGGCCTTGCGCAGGGAACCGACGCCGAACTGCTCCAGCTCTTCGTCGGGGATGTTGGAATTCGCCTCCAGCTTGGCGTAGCTGTTCATATAGGTGTTTTTGATGGCGCGGACGGGATGGCCCAGGCGCTTGCCCGTGACCATGGTAGAGATGTCTTTGGCGGCGAGCACCTTCTTTTTATACTCTTCGGAAACGGTGCATTCGTCCGCCACCAAAAAGCGGGTACCCATCTGCACGCCGCAGGCGCCCAGCGCGAACGCCGCCACCATGCCGCGGCCGTCGCCGATGCCGCCCGCCGCCACGACGGGGAGCTTGACCGCATCCACGACCTGCGGCACCAGCGCCATGGTGGTGAGATCGCCGACGTGCCCGCCGCTCTCGCCGCCTTCGGCGATGACCGCGTCTACGCCCGCGCGCTCGACCATTTTGGCAAGGGCAGTGGAAGCCACCACGGGGATGACCACCGTGCCCGCTTCTTTCCACATCTTCACAAACCGCGAAGGGTTGCCCGCGCCCGTGGTGACGACGGGCACCTTTTCTTCGGCGACCATCTTCGCCACCTCTTCGACGTGCGGGCTCATCAGCATGATGTTGACGCCGAAGGGTTTATCCGTCATGGTGCGGCACTTTTTGATCTCGGCGCGCACCCAGTCGGCATCGGCGTTCATCGCCGAGATGATGCCCAGCCCCCCTGCGTTGGAAACAGCGCTCGCCAAAGAGGCATCGGCGATCCACGCCATGCCTCCCTGGATGATCGGGTATTGGATACCCAACAATTTTGTCAGTTTTGTCTGCATTTTTTACGCCTGTGCTTGCTTATTTTGCGGCGACGGCCTCGTCGATCTTCTGGATGAGCTCGCCGACGGTGGAGAGCTGCATGTTGTCGCCGAGGGAAATATCATACGCCTCTTCGATCTGCATGACGATGTCTACCTTGTCGAGGGAATCGAAGTCCAGCTCTTCGAAGGTGGTTTCGGGGGTGATATCGAGGTCTTCACCCTTGCACTCGCTGAGGATCTCCTTCAACTTTTCCAATGTTTCCATAATGATGTCTCCTTTCTTTTTTATCTTTTTTGGATTTGTATCTCCGCCCCGCCGAAGCGGGAGGCGTTTGACTTTTTTATAAATGTAGAATGTAGAATGTAGAATTAAGGATGATGCCCTTTCCAGAGATCCTTCGATGCGTGCGGCTTCGCCGCACTTACTCAGGATGACAGGGGGGGCAGTTCTCCTCCCCGCCGAAGCGGGAGGCGCTTGACTCGTTTTATAAATGTAGAATGTAAAATGTAAAATGTAGAATTGAGGACTCTCTAAATAAATACTCGCGCAAGCAAAACCACGCTTTTGCGCCAGCGCCCCCAATTTGCCGCAAGGCTCTTGCAGGAAAGGTGAATGTGCCGCACGTTTATAAAAGGTGTGCCCCTAAATGTGCGGCACAGAGGAAAACTCCGGCTGCTCCGCCAAAGGCGGACAGCGGGGTTTTCTTCAACTCACGGAAAATCGCAGGCGTCAGCTCGCCGAGATTTTCGTGAACCCATATCATGCTTGGGGAGAACGAAATTTGGAAGCAGTCGCGCGTCAGACGAGGAAGGCGCGGCTTTGCCGACGGGAGTGTACACAGACGTACATGACCGAGGCAAAACGCAAGCCTGACATGGTATGACGCGATGAATGCTTGCAAATTTACTTCTGCCAGGTGACGATGACCGCCCCGCTCGTCAGCCCCCCGCCGAAGGCCACAAACAAGAGCTTATCTCCCTTGTGGAAGGTGCCCTTTTTGGCGTATTCGTCTAAGAGGACCATGACGGAGGTGGCGCTCATGTTGCCGCACTCGGCGATGTTCAAAAGCACTTTGCTCTTATCGATCTTGAACTTGCGCAGGCTGGCATCGATGATGCGCACGTTGGCCTGGTGCGGGAGATACCAGTCGATATCGGCAGGGGTCAGCCCCGCCTGCGCGCACGCCTCGGCGATGTTGCTGCCCATGGCGTTGACGGCGAACTTATACACTTCGCCGCCGTCCATATACATGGCGAGCTTTTCCTGCTCTATCCGGTTATACGGGCTGTTCAGCCCCTCGATGTTGGGCATGCGGATGACGTGCGAATCGGGCCTGGTAGACAGTTCGCCAGCCAGGCGGCCTTCGCCCGCGCGCACGACCATCGCCCCGGCGCCGTCGCCGAACAGCACGCAGGTAGAGCGGTCTGTCCAGTCGACCAGCTTACTCATCGCCTCGGCAGAGACGATCAGCGCCGTCTTCGCCTTGCCGGCGACAAAAAAGCTGTCGGCGATCTCCATGCAGTACAGCACGCCCACGCAGGCGGCGTTGACGTCGAACGAGGGCGCGTGCGAACCCACCGCCTCGCCCACGGTGCAGGCGAGGGAAGGGGTGAAGGTATCTCCGCGCATGGTGGCGCAGAGGATGAGGTCCACCTCCTCGCCGCCGATGCCCGCGTCTTGCAGGGCGATCTGCGCCGAGCGGATGGCGAGCTCGTCCAGCCGCTCGTGCGTGAGCACGTGGCGGCGGTGGATGCCCGTGCGGGTGAAGATCCACTCGTCGGAAGTATCTAAAAACTGTGCGAGGTCGTCGTTGGAGACGACCTTTTCGGGAAGGGCGCTGCCCGTCCCCGCAATGTAAAATGACATGGCTTTCTCCGAAAAGATGCGCAAAGGGCGCGGGCGAAAGAATTTGCCCGACAATTTGCCCCGCGCGGCGGCAGGGCGTTCTTTTCCAAAAACACCCTACTGCATTATTATAGTAGATATGCCCTATTTAGTCAAGCCTTATTGCCAAAAAAGCGGCCAAACGCCCCCTGCGGAGGACGAAAAAGGGCGAACTTTGCCCGAAGGCAGACAAAAAACGGCGCGCAATCTTGCGCGCCGTGCCTTATGCGCGCGGCGGTACGATGGCGAATGAAAATTCTGCGCTCGTGCACAGCTTGCCGTTTGCCTCCAGCTTGCCCTTGGCAAAGCAGAAGATCCCCTTGCGCGCCGTCAGCTGCACGGTCATCACCGCGGTGTCGCCGGGCAGCAGCGGGTTTTTGAATTTGACGTTGTTCAGCCCCGTATACAGGGGGGTGCCCTTGACGTCCGGCAGCAGCGCCACGGCGGTCTGGGCGATCATCTCACACTGGATGACGCCGGGCACGATGGGGTTGCCGGGGAAATGCCCCTGCAAAAAGAATTCGTCGCCCCGCACCGCGTATTTGCCGACGGAGACGGGCGTGCCCTCTTCTTCGGTCACGTTCACCTCATCCAAAAGCAACATGGGCTCGCGGTGGGGCAGGATATTTTTGATCTCTTCTCTATTCATGGTCTTCCCTCTCGCTTCAGAATTTGCGGCGCGGCTTTCCGCCCGCTTCACGTTCAAAAATATGCGCCTCAGCTGTAGAGGCCGTCGCTTTCCGGCTCGTTATCTTCGGGGAAGATGGAGCCGCCCACCACGGGCAGCACGATTGGCGCGGCCAGGGCCGCGGTCGTGAGGGTGGTGACGCCCGCGCGCAGATAGGGGTAGATGATCTTGGTCCCCTCGATGACGGCGGCGCGGCGGGAAGCCTCGTCGGTGGCGTCAGACTCGAACAGGCCGGTATAGGTCACTTCCAGATCGAAGGGCTTGGGAGACTCTTCCGTCTTTTCGATCTTGACCGTCAGCGACACGAAGATCATCTTTTCGTTCTCGACGGCACGGCGCACACGGCGCGAAAAGGTGGGTTTGAGCTCCATTTTGGGCTGCTGACGGACGGCGTTGAGTTTGAAGGTCATCTCGTCTACGCGGATCCCTTTCAGCGACAGATTGATCTTTTCCATGGATTGATTGCTCCGAACAAATTGCATTTCTGCTTTTTCTATTATTATACTTTTTTTACACGGGAATGTCAACATAAAACAAAGCCGCGTTTCTGCCCTGCGGCAAAAACGCGGCCATCGCTGCGGATGTCGGTTGTATACGCTGCGCTCAGCGGATCACTTCTCCCCTGTCTGTTCCGACGACCACGCGCAGCTCCAGCGTTTCGCCGCTGTCGGCGTCGATATAGGCAAAGTATCGCCTGCCGCCGTATTCGCCCGTCACCTCATAGCAGAGCACCTCGCGCCCGTCTGCACGGATGAGGGCGGGGCGCACGCTGCTGTCTGTAAGGCGGGCGGCGGCGTTTTCTTCCACGCGGCTCTGCGGCAGGCGCGCCTCGGGCAGTTCGCGCGCGGCGTGGTTGGCAAGGTAAGCGCGCGCGTCCACCCCCGTGACGATGCCCGCATCTTCACACACCTTGACGAGGATGCGGTCGGGATAGCAGAGCACGCCCTCCTGCTCGCAGACGAAGGTGACGCAGCAGTCGGTGCCCGCCTCGCTCGCCCACACCGGCCGCACCGAGGCATAGCCGCAGCGCTCTAAAAAGGCAGAGGCGATGTCGGTGCAGTTTTCGGCGTCGTAGTTGTGGGCGCTGCACGCCTTGTACGATTCGAGCAGCAGCAGATACCCGCCCCGCTCGGTCAGCTGCGCGGTGTATTCGCGTCCCGCCTTATCGGTGAATTCGAAGGTATAGGCGGGCGTGCGCCCCTCCGTCTTGCCCGTCATGTGCAGCTGCCGCACGCCGTGGCCGCGAAAATACGCCTCCGCGCGGGCGGTCGCCTCCCGCTGCGACAGGGCGGGCGCGTCTTTGAGGAACGCGCCCTCTTGCTGCCCGCCCGCCTGCAAAAAGGGGCCCTGCTGTATGCGCTTGGGCGCTTCGGCGGTGGGGGCGGACAGCTCGCCGAAGGCGGCGGCGAAGTCGCCCTGCGGCGATACAAGTTCTTCCAAAGCCCCCTCTTCGGCACTGCGCACCAGCGCGGGCGTCGCCTCGCACAGCTGCCGCACCGTCCGGTACATATACTCGATCGCCTCTTCTTCCCCCTCGTCTAAACTGCCGCCCGCCGCCAATTTATATAAGAAGGTGCGCGCGCAGCTGCCCGTGCGGTTGAAAAATGCCGTCAGCTGCTCCGCGTCTCGCTCTTCGACGGGGAAATATTCGATGCACTTTTCCGCCAGCTCGCTCTCGACGAGGATATCCGACAACAGTTTTTGCATCTCGTAATTGCCGGAAGCGAGGCGCGCCTTGGCGAGGTCCGCGTCCAGCGATTCGACGTGTTCTGAAAATTCGTACACCGCCTCGCGGTATCCCCCTTCCATGCCCGTGCGGGCGGCGTCGAGGTCGAAATAGCCGACGGTGACGATGGCACCGAGCGCCAGCACGGCGACGGACAGCGACACCACCGCCGCCAGCCAGCCGCCGAAGCCGGGCTGCCTGCGGCCCTTTGCCCTCTCTTCTTTGGCGGCGCGCTTTTCTTCTTTGGCCGCCAATTTTTCCTCTTTGGCAGCCTGTTTTTCCTCTTTGGCGGCGCGCCGTTCCTGCGCAGCCGCAACGCGCGCCGCCGCGGCCTCCGCCTCGCGCCGCTTGTCTTCTTCCAGGCGGTTCATTTCCTGCCCCGCTTCTTCGCGGCGGTCTTCCGCTTCGCCGCGCTTTTCCTTTTCGCCGCGGGCGATGGCCTCTACCTTATCCGCCCCCGACGAGCTTTCATATTCCTTTTTCATGTTTTATTCTCCGAAAAATTGATTTCTATTATCGTCCGACGTTCGCCGTTTGCAAGCAGTCGCCCGCCAGACGAGGAAGGCGCGGCATTTTATTTCAAACGATTTTCAAAAAAGGAAAAATCACACTTTTTCCTTTTTTCCCTTATAAGCATACGGATGAGGGTGAAGTCTCGCGGCGTTTTATAACTGGTGTGCCCTTAAATGCCGCGAGACGAGGGGAGAAACCGTTGCAGAGCCGCTGTAAGGCGGCGAACAACAGGTTTCCCCCTTCCTCACGGAAATTTCTTTCGTCAGCTCGAAAGAAATTTCGTGAACTAAATGGCAAACGCATGCCTGCCGATCGTCATGACCACTTCCCTCGTAAAGATCCACTCGCTGGTGGCGGTGGCGGGGTTGTAATAATACAGGCAGCCGCCGGTCGGGTCCCAGCCGTTCATGGCGTCGCGGGCGGCGGAGATGGCCTTGTCGTCGGGCGTGAGGTTGATCTGCCCGTCGGTGACGGCGGTAAAGGCATGCCGCTGGTAGATGACGCCGGCGATGGTATTGGGGAATTCCGGACTTTTGACGCGGTTCAACACCACCGCCCCCACGGCGACCTGGCCGGTATACGGCTCGCCCCGCGCCTCGCCGTAGATGCAGCGCGCCAAGAGATAGGTGTCTTCGTTGGTGTAGCTGTCCGCCCCGCCCGCCTGCGTGCCGCCGGAAGCGCGCATGCCCAGTGCCTCGAAGGTGGCGGGCCCGACGATGCCGTCTTCCTTCAACCCGTTTTTGCGCTGAAAATACCGCACCGCCTTTTCGGTGGCGGCGCCGAAGATGCCGTCCGCCTTGCCGTTCAAATACCCCCAGCGGATGAGCTTTTGCTGCACCGTTTTCACCGCCTCGCCGCGGCTGCCCCGCCGCAGCGTCTGTTCTGCCGCCTGTACGATCGCCGTCGGCACGCCGCCGTGCGGCAGAGCGCACAGAGGCATCGCCGCAAACAGGGCGGCCAGCAGCAGCGCCGGCAGGCCCGTCCGTAATAAACTCTTCATATTTCCTCCTGTCTGTTTTTTATGGAAAAAGAATGCGCCCCGCGTATGAAGCGGCCGATATCTTCTTCAATTCCCGAAAAATTTTTGCACGAGCTCCCACAGTTTGGAGCGCACTTCGACGTCTACGGCGGCGTCGCCCGCAAAGCAGAGGGGCGGATAGATGACGCACCACCAGTTGGCGCCCGCGCCCGTGCCCAGCTCTACGATGAGCGCGTCGTACACGCCCGCCTCCAGGGTGACACCTTCGTACACGCGGGCGGGGAATTCCTCTTGCCGCAAGGAGGCCCGCGCCCCGTAGAAAAAGCCCTTCTCTTGCAGCACGGCCTCGGCCGCAGCCTCGATGGCGCCGAGCTCGCCGCGCACAAGCTGCAGCGCTTCTTCTTTGCTGCCGCACTCCGCCGCCAGCGGCGCGAGGTAGGCGACGACCGCCTCTTTGACCGCGTATTTGACCGCCTGATCTTCCGCCGCGTCCGAATTTGCGCGCACATGCAGCCGCAAGTACGCCGTTTGTTCCGCCGCAGGCCGCTGCACTCCGATGAGTACCGCTGCCAACAGTATCGGCAGCAGGGCAAAAAGTATGCAGAGTTTTTTCATGTTTTCCCCTCCCGTTTTGGTTGGGGAAGGTATTGACAGAATATTGAAAATATAAACGCCCTCCCGCCTGTTGAAAATGGAAACACGCGGCAGGTAAAATAATAACGCCCTCCCGCAGGAGAGCGTTTTTGTGTTTACAGTTTAGAATGTAAAATGTAAAATGTAAAATTATAGACGAAATATAAAATGCTTTTATTTTATCCAAAATTCTACACTTAGCATTTATCATGCACCATTATTAGAAGCCCGTTCGCTTGCGCGGCTTTGCCATCGCCGCCCACGGCAAGCAGCAAAGGCGGCAAAAGGCAAAGAAAAAGGACACCTGCTGATGCAAGTGCCCTGCAATTGGATGCGGCAACAACCTAACCTCCCGTGGGGTGATCCCAAAGTACTTTCGGCGCTGAAGAGCTTAACTTCTGTGTTCGGTATGAGAACAGGTGGATCCTCTCCGCTATCGTCACCGCAATGGCTATATAGTCCGCTTTCGCGGGGTATATACTGTATGATCAGTTCCCCTTATCCAAAAGAATTGACCATATCTTCCGCCGCCGTGCAGATTTACCTCTGTTTGGCCGCGGCCTTCCGCCTTGCCTGAAGGCTGACAACTGCATAGGCTCAAATTCGGAAAAGTTCGTACGTTCGGCTGTTAGTGTGCTCGTTGAAATTTTCGTTCCGTATTTCAGGTTCGTATTCGTTTCTTTCTATCTCGTTTTTTGAGATCAAGCCCTCGACCTATTAGTATCGGTCAGCTGCACGCATTGCTGCGCTTCCACCTCCGACCTATCGACCTTGTTGTCTGCAAGGGGTCTTACTAACTTACGTTATGGGATATCTTATCTTGAGGTGAGTTTCACGCTTAGATGCTTTCAGCGTTTATCTCATCCGCACTTCGCTACCCTGCCGTGCCGCTGGCGCGACAACAGGTGCACAATAGGTGCGTTCATCCCGGTCCT